>JALXCV010000053.1 GCA_026990765.1 Hyphomicrobiales bacterium
GTTCAGGACCAGAGTAAAGCCATCCGGGCCGCCATAATAGGGGTCGGGGACATTTTGATCACCGCCGGGGGCGTAATCGAGGAACATTTTCAGCTTGTGTTCCCGCGATGGGCCGGCGGTATGGCGGAGGCTTTCGAAATTGTCGGTATCCATGGCAATTACCAGATCGAATTTGTCAAAATCATCTGATGTCACCTGCCGTGCGCGAAGGCCGGATATATCGATATTGCGGGCGGCAACTTCGGCGGTGGCTCGTCGGTCTGGCGGCTCGCCAGTGTGCCAGGAACCGGTGCCGGCAGAATCAATTTCTACATTTTCAATGCCGCGTTTTTGCAATTCGGCGCGCAATATGCCTTCGGCCATGGGTGATTGGCAGATATTGCCAAGGCAGACGAATAAAATCTTTATCATTGGGGAACTTCCAGACAGAATATAACTTTCTACTATTCTACGATAGCTGGAAAAAAGGTCAAATGATGTTATAAACCCAACAAGGCTGGATTGAAATTTTTCATTAACCGGATTTAATCAGCATAACTGGCAGTTGCACTTGCAAAGCTGAAGAGAAATAGCCATATTTGAATGCAATGAAGTTTTTTAATGAAGAGGGATATGAAAATGGCAGAATATGATTTCCGAACCAACGCCCAGACGCGTGGCCGGACAATGGCGCAGATTGATGAAGGGCTTCGCTCCTACATGCTGCGTGTTTACAACTATATGGGGCTTGGCGTGGCATTTACCGCCATTGTCACCATGTTTATGGCATCCAACCCGGCATTGATGCAGACAATTGCCGTGGGACCGATGAAATGGGTGCTGTTTATAGGTGTCATGGGCCTTGGCTGGTTTGCACCGCGCCTGATTATGGGTGGCAGTACCATGACAGCCCATATTGCCTACTGGACCTATGCCGGTCTGTGGGGGCTTTTGATCTCACCAATGATCTATGCCTATATGAGGCTGGATGGCGGGGCACTGGTCCTGCAGGCCTTGGCAATTACTTCGGTAACATTTGGCGCAACCAGCCTGTTTGGCTATGTCACCAAGCGTGATATGAGTGGTTTTGGCGGTTTCTTCATGATGGCAACCATCGGTATTTTGGTGGTCATGCTGGCTAATGTGTTCTTCTTCCAGAGTACCATGATGAGCCTTGTTACCTCAATGGTAGTAGTGTTGCTGTTTGCCGGTGTCACTGCTTATGAAACCCAGATGATCAAGTCAATGTACTCACGCCATGACTCAAATGGCATTGCCCAGGGCAAGGCTATCTTTGGTGCCTTCATGCTGTTTGGCAGCTTTATTACCCTGTTTATTCACATACTGAACATTCTGGGTATCATGCGTGACTGATGTCGGTTTGATTGCCGAATGAATGATTAAACCCCGGTTGTCGTGACCGGGGTTTTTTGTATCTTGCTCTAATTGCTTTCAACCAGTTCAACCTTGTCGGGGCTGTTGGGGCCAAGGCATAGAAATATATAAGGTTCATCGCCCACGGTTTCATACCAGTGAGGGGCGCCAGCTGGAATGAACAGGACATCTCCGGCCTTTACATCATAAATATTATTGCCAATCCCAACCTTTGCCTTGCCGCTGATCACATATTGCTCATGCTCAACCGAATTGGTGTGATTGGGCATGGTGCTGTCTGGTTGCATGGTAAAGCGTCGCATCTGGAAATTAGGGGTTATGTCCGGCCCGAGCAGCATCTGCCGGGTTGTGGTGCCGGTTCCCTGTTGTATGATAGTTGCTTCAATCGAATCGGCGGTAAAAACCCGTTCATTGGCTGTTTTGGTCATGGGTAGTTTTTCCTGTAAAATGCTGAGCCTTGTATATAACAGGGGCTATATGATTGTCAGCTTCGGCTTTTTCGCCAGGACTTTCAATACCTGGCCCAGATCATGGCCACGCTTTAGAATCCTGCCACCCTGTTCAACGACACTGAAAGCACCCTGTTTGCGTCTCAGTTTCGGGTCTTTTTCTATCCGGTATAGCGGGCATTCACTGTGGCGGCGGTAGATTGAGAAAATGGCTTTGTCGCGGGTGAAACCGATTGCATAATCACGCCAGTCACCGCTTGCTACGCGGTTGCCATATACTGACAATATTATGTTTAGTTCCTTGCGATCAAATGTAACCTGGGTTGCGGTCTGCTTGTTGCGGTTTCCGGTCGTGTGGGACCGGATGTCATATATTGGATCAAGGTCACTCAATTTTACTTCCTTTGGTAGCTGGGGTTCTGACCCCAAGCCCCATGATGGCGTATTTTTATTTGTCTGGCAAGACTGCCAGATTATCCACAATTTCTCTCATGTCTCACAACAATACCCCTTAATTGACACAATGAAGCCATAATTCAATCTGTTTTTTGCCTTGATCAAAGAGCAATATTTATTCGTTGCCTCAAGGTCCGGCTGTATGGAGGCGTCGGAATCTCAGCCCCCCAGCCCCCCGAAGCGTTCCTGTTCCGGCCGGACCTTTTTTCGCTCCCGAGTGACAAGGCAGCAGCAGTTGCGCGTGCAACTGCTTTTTTTTGTTTTACAGGCTTATCCACCACTTGAATTATCGCAATCTATTGCCGATATGTGCGGGAGCAACTTCTCATATCAATTCTAAAAGGTGTTACAATGGCCAAGAAAAAAACGGGCAGCAAGAAACCTGCGTCCACCTCACATGAATTTCAGGCGGAAACCGCCAAGCTTTTGCACCTGATGGTGCATTCGGTTTATTCAGAACGCGAAGTGTTTTTGCGCGAATTGATCTCAAATGCGGCAGATGCCTGCGACAAGCTGAGATATGAAGCCATTCAAAAACCTGAACTGCTGGACGGTGATGCTGATCTGGGAATTGGCATTATTATAGATGAGAAAGCCAAAACTCTGGCGATTGGCGATAATGGTATCGGCATGGACCATGATGAACTGGTTGAAAATCTGGGAACCATTGCCCGCTCAGGCACCCAGGCCTTTATGGAAAAGGCCAAGGGTGACAAGGATGATGTCAATCTGATCGGCCAGTTCGGCATTGGTTTTTATTCTGCCTTTATGGTGGCAGAAAAGGTTGAAGTCATCTCGCGCAAGGCAGGAGATGACAAGACCTGGAAATGGGTGTCTGAAGGTGGTGACAAATATACAATTGAACAGGCCAGCAAGGATGAAGAACGCGCCCGCGGCACTGAAATCATCTTGCACTTGCGTGAAGATGCTGAGGAATTTCTTGATGACAGCCGTATCAGTTCGATTGTTAAAACCTATTCTGACCATGTGGCCCACCCGATAACTCTTGCAGGTGATGAACCGCGCCAGCTTAATGCCGGATCGGCCATCTGGACCCGGCCCAAATCTGAAATCAGCGATGAGCAGTACAAGGAGTTTTTTGGCTCGGTTTCAGGGGTTTATTCTGACCCGGCTCTGACCTTGCATTACAAGGCTGAAGGGCTGAATGAATATACGGTGCTGTTGTTTGTACCAGATGAACCGCCTTTCGATCTGTTTGATCCGGAAAGGCGCGGACGTCAAAAATTATATGTTCGCCGGGTATTTATTACCGATGATGCCCAATTGCTGCCGGCATGGTTGCGGTTTGTACGCGGGGTGATTGATTCTGAAGACATGCCGCTGAATATTTCACGCGAAATGCTGCAGGACAATCCGACCGTTGCCAAGATTCGTAAAGCAGTGACCAGCAAGGTTCTGTCTGAACTGAAAAAATGCGCTGAAAAAGATGCCGACAAATATGCCAAAATCTGGGATGCGTTCGGGGCAGTGCTGAAAGAGGGCATTTATGAGGATATGGCCCGGCGCGATGATCTGTTCGAACTGGCGCGGTTCAAGACTGTCAATTCCGGTGACAAGAAGATTTCGCTGAAAGATTATGTTGCCGCGATGAAGAAAAACCAGACGGCAATCTATTATGTCACTGGCGAAAGCGCTGAAAAGATCGCCAAAAGCCCGCAGCTTGAAGGCTACAAGGCGCGCGGTCTGGATGTGTTGTTATTGTCTGATCCTATTGATTCATTCTGGGTGCGCACGGCACTTGGCTATGATGGCAAGCCGTTTACTTCGGTAACGCAAGGGGCTGCTGATCTTGACAATATCGAGATTGAGAAATCAGATGATGATAAAAAGTCCGAGGCCAGCGAAGATGAACTGGCGATATTGATTACTGCCATGCAGGAAGAGTTGAAAGATGATATCAAGGAGGTTCGCAAATCAACCCGTTTGACTGACAGTCCGGTTTGTATTGTTGCCGATGATGGCGGCCTTGACCGTAATCTGGAAAAACTGCTGGCCCAGCAAAATGCCCATTCAGTTTCTGTTTCTCCGCCGATTCTTGAAATCAATGCTGCCAACCCGCTGATAAAGGCACTGGCAGGCATGGCCAAAAAGGACAAGTCCAGCATCAAGGATGCGGCCCGGTTGCTGCTTGATCAGGCAATAATCCTTGAAGGTGAACGGCCATCAGACCCGGTAGCCTTTGCCGGGCGGATGTCTGAGGTTATGGCAAAGGTTTTTGCCGGGTAATCATATAAACAGTCTGAAAACCTTGTTCCGGCGCAAGTAAATTCTGCTTGCGCCGGAAAAGCATTGAATTGCCAAGGCAGAGGCATTACACAACAGTTCGATAATTCTCTGGAGCTGTGTAATGAAACATCCTGAAGTTGTATTTTTTGATCTTGACCATACGCTGATTGACACTGATTGCGAACAGGCGTGGGTTAACATGCTGGTTGATATGGGACTGGCGCCGGAGGAAAACCGGGCAAGGCAGGATGAATATATGGAGCTGCATGCCCAGGGCAAGACGCCGATCGATGAATATATCGAATTTATGGCAGGGGCATTTGGCGGCAAGCAGAAAAGCCGGATGGCCGAGCTTGCAATGCGCAATTTTGAACTCAATATTCTGGATAAAATCTTTCCCCAGGCAAGAGTTGAACTGGATGATATCAGGCGCGATGGTGGCAGGACGGTTTTACTGTCAGGATCGGTTAGACCGATAGTGGTGCCATTTGCCGAGAATATGGGATTTGCCCCGCAAGATATTTTATGCACCGAGCTGGAAGAAGATGGCGACAGCTATACTGGCCGGATTATTGGTGAATTGTGCATCAGACAGGGCAAGCTGGACAGCGCAAAGAATTTTTGTGAGCAAAATGCGGTAAAGGTAATGAATGCCGGGTTTTATGGTGACAGCCTGTCTGACGTTCCAATGTTTGAATGGATAGGCCATGCCAATGTGGTAAATCCGCGCCCAGAACTTGCCGATATGGCCAATGCGAATGGCTGGCGGGTGGTTGACTGGTCTTGTTGATGGCTGGCCATCAAGAGGGTTTGCAGAATTTTGCCTGAAAAAGGATCAGATGCTGATTTCATAAGCAGCGCCGCCTGCAATCCACAGGCCCCAGATCAGCAGGACCAATCCTGATAAAAGGTCGAAATATCCGGTAATTTTGCCGGTGAGTTTTGTGGCGGTGAAGGCGGCCATGTTCACCAGTATTATCCACCACAGGGACGAGCCGATAAACACCCCGAGCACCAATATATAGGCGGAGCTGGACGGACAGGCACCTGAAGGGCCGATAGCACTTATCAGGGCGATAAATGCCAGGATTGTCATCGGGTTGGAAAGGGTGAGGGCAAAGGTAGAGGCAAAGGCTTTTGCCGCATTGCCGGTATCAGGGGCGGTTACAGCTTTGACCGGGGTTTTAGCTGCCATGAATGACTTGAGCGATTTAATGCCCAGAAATGCAATCAGCAATCCGCCGAATATTTGCAGAGCAGTGGCATAGCTGACCAAAAGACCGGTTATCGCAAGCCCGGCAGCGACCATTATTCCGTATATGCTGTCAGCAATTGCCGCGCCAAGGCCTGATGCAAGACCAGTCAGGCGCCCATGTTTCAGGGTTCGCCTGATGCACAACAGGCCAATTGGGCCAACCGGGGCAGCGACTGCAAAACCTATGCCGATGCCCTTGAGTAATAGCGCCAGCACCTCAAATGTCCTCGCCGGGCGGGGATATCCTGACGCTGGAGCTTTCCTTTATGGCTTTTAGGGAAATTATACTTTCTGAACAGGTTACAGCGCCAAGAGGCTTTAGCACATTGGTGATGAATTCCTGCAGCCCGTCAGTATTTTCAACCCGGATTTTTGCCAGATATGAGTGAGCACCGGTTATATGGTGCAATTCCATTACTTCGGGTTGACCGGCCAGAATTTCAACTGCTTCGGCTTCACCTTCAAATTCCATGTCAATCAACATGAAGGCACACAGGGATGCACCAACTTTTTCAGGTGCAAGCCGGGCTTTCCAGCTTGCTATGACACCAGATGCAGTCAATCTTCTGACGCGGTCATTGGCCGTTGAGACAGCAAGGCCAGCTGCTTGTGCTATGTCAGCACTGGACGCCCGGTCGCGGGTCTGTACGAATTCGCATATCAAGCGGTCATAATCATCCATACCGGATGATTACCGAAATATTTGAGATATTCAAGAAATTATTCGATTATTTAGAGAATTTTCGTGATTTTGCAGGTGGGGAAGGGGCTGGACTATATATAGGTCGGCCACGATCAGGGTTTTGGGGGAAGTTGCTCTTAATGACAGACCGAATCTGCTAAGCTCCGAGATTGGAGATTTTGGTGGCGCCTATTATTGGGCCTATGCCGTTTTGTTGCAGGATGGCTATGCAGCTGCGTTTGCCGTCTTTGAACAGATTGTCCTTGGGCAGGGAGATGGTGGTTTCCTTGCCGTCCCACATGCCAGCCGGGATCAGTTGGCGAACCACATTGTGGTAGGTGAAATTGCTGCCGCGATTTTCGCCACGGGTGATTTTTACATTAATATCAGATGCAGCCATAATCACCCATAATGTGGCCTTGGGGTTTTTCATGGTTTCAGGGGCTGCGCCAATATTGATTATTATCTTGTCGGCAGTTTCCTGGATCTGCATTGCAACCTGGGAGGTTGTGGGATCACTGGCTGCCTTTTTTACCAGTGACATCACTTTGGCCTTGTTAGAACCGGCAACATCAAACCTGCCATTGATAATCATTTGCGGGGTATATACGCGGTGTGATTTGCGTGATTTGGCATATAGTTGCTGGCGTTTTGAATATTCAGGCGAACCAAGCGTGTCGCGCCAGCCCAGATAGTCCCAATAATCGACATTAAACGACATGGCTATGACATTTGGCTGGTCTCGAAGCTGGTCCAGCAGTGCGTCGGCAGGTGGGCAGGATGAGCATCCTTGAGAGGTGAAAAGCTCGATTATAACCGGGTTGTCAGCCTCTGCCATGCCTGGCCGCGCACTGGTGGTGGCGATTGCCGCTGCCGCTCCCAGTTTAAGAGCAGTGCGGCGAGTTATGTCGGTCATGAAAAGCATGGTGCTTTATGCCACATGATTTGATCACCTTAAAGTCACGTTAGGGTGACCGGGGTCAAATGCCCGCTATGAACGGGCCAGGTTGCGCAAAACGAATGACAAAATTCCGCCATTCTTGTAGTAATCCAGTTCATCCAGTGTGTCTATGCGGCTGATCAGTTCGATATTCTGGCTGGAGCCGTCAGCAGAGGTAATGGTGGCGGTGAAGTTCTGGCGCGGTTCAATGTCGCCTTCCAGCCCGTTTATGGTTACGGTTTCATCACCTTTAAGGCCAAGTTTTTGCCAGCCGTCACCATCCTTGAACTGCAATGGCAGCACGCCCATACCGATCAGGTTGGAGCGGTGGATGCGTTCAAAGGATTCAACGATTACAGCACGCACGCCAAGAAGCTTTGTACCCTTGGCGGCCCAGTCGCGCGATGAACCGGTGCCATATTCCTTACCGGCAAACACCACCAGATCCCTGCCTTCCTCGCGATATTTCATGGCGGCATCATAAATGTCCATTATTTTACCGGACGGGTAATGCTTGGTGACGCCACCTTCAATATCAGGGGTCATGCGGTTCTTGATGCGTATATTGGCAAAGGTTCCGCGCATCATCACCTGATGATTGCCACGCCGTGATCCATAGGAATTGAAATCAACCGGGCGCACCTGAAATTCGCTCAGATAGGAACCAGCAGGTGAATCAGGCTTGATGGCACCGGCTGGCGAGATATGGTCAGTGGTGATTGAATCGCCAAACAGCGCCAGAATACGGGCATCGGTAATGTTCTTTACCGGCTCGACTTCCAGTTTCATGCCTTCAAAATAGGGCGGGTTCTGGATGTAGGTGGACTTTTCATCCCAGCCATAGGTAAGACTGTCTTCGACATCAATTGCCTGCCATGCCGGATCGCCCTTCATCACATCTGCATAACGTTCAATGAAAGCTTCACGGGTTACTGCCTTGCGTACAGTGTCGGCAACTTCTTTTGAGGTTGGCCACAAGTCTTTCAGGTAAACCGGATTGCCATCCCTGTCAGTACCAAGCGCATCTTTTGCCAGATTGATTTTCAATGTACCGGCAATTGCATAGGCCACCACCAGCGGTGGGGATGCCAGATAGTTGGCGCGCACACTTTGCGAGATGCGACCCTCGAAATTGCGGTTGCCGGACAGGACCGAGCAGGCGACAATATCATTATTGGCGATGGTCTCGGTAATCGGTTCCGACAAGGGGCCGGAATTGCCGATACAGGTAGTGCAGCCATAGCCAACCAGATCAAAGCCGAGTGCATCCAGATCGTCCTGCAATCCGGCTTTTTCCAGATATTCGGTAACTACCTGCGAGCCGGGGGCCAGTGAAGTCTTGACCCATGGTTTTACTTTCAGACCAAGCTTGTGGGCATTGCGGGCCACAAGTCCGGCACCGATCATTACAGACGGGTTTGATGTGTTGGTGCATGAGGTGATAGCGGCAATTACGATGCTGCCATCGCCCAGATCGAAATCTTCACCTTCTACTTTATAGCGATCATTCTCACCGCCCTTGCGACCAAATTCCTTTTTAAGGGTTTCTTCAAACGCAATGTCTGCCCCATCCAGCAGGATACGGTCCTGCGGGCGTTTGGGGCCGGAAATTGCGGGGCGAACGGTTGACAGATCAAGCTCGATGGTTGAGGTGAATTTAGGTTCTGTACTGTCGGGAGTGCGGAACATACCTTGAGTTTTGGCATATTGTTCAACCAGATCAATCTGGTCCTGTTCGCGCCCGGAAGCATAAAGGAAATCCAGGGTTTCACGTGATGGGGCAAAAAAGCCGCAGGTGGCGCCATATTCAGGGGCCATATTGGCAATGGTTGCCTGATCTTCCAGGGCAAGATGGGAAACGCCGGGGCCAAAATATTCAACAAACTTGCCAACCACACCTTTTTCACGCAGCATTTGCACAACGCGCAGCACCAGATCGGTAGCGGTTACACCTTCGGCCAGTTTGCCGGTCAGTTTGAAACCGATGACTTCCGGGATCAGCATGGAGATTGGCTGGCCCAGCATTGCAGCTTCAGCTTCAATACCGCCAACACCCCAGCCCAGAACTCCAAGGCCGTTGATCATGGTGGTGTGGCTGTCAGTGCCAACCAGCGTATCTGGATAGGCAACGCCGTCACTGGTCCAGACAGTGCGGGCGAAATATTCAAGATTTACCTGATGGCAGATACCGGTTCCCGGCGGTATGGCGCGGAAGTTTTCAAATGCACCCTGACCCCATTTAAGGAACTGGTAGCGCTCGGCGTTGCGTTCATATTCGCGGGCCACATTGGCTGCAAGAGCTTCCTTGTTGCCGAAATAGTCAACCATTACCGAGTGATCAATAACCAGATCAACCGGACTTAGCGGGTTGATCTTTTCAGGATTGCCGCCAAGCGACTTAATCCCGTCACGCATGGCTGCCAGATCAACCACGGCAGGAACGCCGGTGAAATCCTGCATCAGTACCCGGGCCGGGCGGAAAGCTATTTCATGGGATGAGGAGCCGGTTTTTACCCAGTCGGCAATTGCCTTAATGTCATCCTTGGTGACGGATCGACCATCTTCAAAGCGCAGCAAATTTTCGATCAGCACTTTAAGGCTGACAGGCAGGGATGAAAGGCCCTCAAGGCCATTGGCTTCAGCCTTGTTCAAATCATAATATGTATAGGTCTTGCCGCCTGCATTCATGGTGCTGCGGCATTTGAAACTGTCGAGTGACTGGACGGACATTCGTTGTGTCTCCTGAAATGTTTGGGGGTGCGACATGTTGTATATGGTTTTGAAACTGAATGGAATAGGTCAAAACATGGTTTTGTGCGTTGCAATATTGGTCAGTCCCAAGTAACGGTGAAAAGGTTACAAATCTGACAGCTTGGCAAAAGCTCTCTTCCAGTTTGCAGTTTCTTGCTGTAAACGCTTGTTGCATGAAACTAATTGGCGAAAATCTGGTTTGTGAGCGTGGCGGGCGCACGGTGTTTTCCGGTATCAGCTTTACGGCTGAAAGCGGTGAATTGCTGGTGCTGCGTGGTCGTAATGGAGCTGGTAAAACCTCATTGCTGCGGATGATTGCCGGGCTGAATGAACCAGTTGGCGGCCAGATGGAGCTGCAAGGCGGACGCGATGATGAAGATATTGCCCTGCAATGCCAGTTTATTGCCCATCAGGAAGCTTTCAAACCGGCAATGACTGTGGCTGAAAACCTGCAATTCTGGTCTGACTTTTTTGGTGGTGGAGATATTCTGGATGCGCTGGAGGCATTTTCGCTGGAACCGCTGGCAGATTTTTCTGCTGCCTTGTTGTCTGCCGGTCAAAAACGGCGGTTGGCGCTTGGCAGGCTGGCGATGATAGACAGGCCGGTCTGGCTGCTGGATGAACCAACGGTCGGGCTTGATGTCAATTCTACAGAACAATTGCGCCAGTTAATGAGAAAGCATCTGGATGGCGGCGGGATTATTCTGGCAACCACTCATATTGATCTGGGTATTAAGGAAACGGCAGTGCTGGATTTCAATGCAGTGGATGATCAAGCGGAATTGACGAGTATCGGGGAAGCTGAATGAAGCCGGTAATAGCGATATTGAAACGCGATCTGCTTTTGGCCTGGCGTCAGGGTGGCGGAGTTGGCACAGCTATCGGGTTCTTTTTGACGGTAATGGTATTATTGCCGCTGGGGATAGGGCCTGATCTGGGATTGTTGCAGAAAATTGCACCGGGTGGTTTGTGGATTGCGCTGTTATTGTCAGTGCTGTTGTCGGCTGACCGGATATACCAGATTGATTATGATGATGGCTCGCTGGAACAGATGACGCTTGGCCCGGTGCCGCTGGAACTGGTGGCCGGGGCCAAGGCAATGGCGCACTGGCTGTCTTCGGGATTGCCTCTGGCAATAGCAGCGCCGTTTTTGGGGTTTCTGCTCAATCTGGATACAAAGCTGATCCTGCCGCTTTTGGGGGCAATGGTATTGGGTTCGATTGGCCTGTCGCTGCTGGCCTCACTTGGGGCGGCGGTAACTGTTGGGTTGCGCAAGGGTGGCTTGCTGGTTTCGCTGCTGGTGTTGCCGCTTTATGTACCGGTTCTGATTTTTGGAATTTCTGCCAGTGCTGCGGGGCAGGCAGGGCCGGATATTTCAGGATCGTCATTTATTATTCTGCTGGCTGTTACTCTGGTGATTGTGGTGGTAACGCCAATTGCATCGGGTGCGGCGCTTCGCACCTTCATGCGATAAATCATTGAAGGTTCAAAACAAGAGGACTAGATAGTTTGCATGGCACGTTTTGAAAAATTTGCAAACCCGACGCAATTTTTGCGATTGCAGGGGTTTTTGCAGCCCTGGGTCACCGCAATAACCATTATCCTGTTTGTGGTGGGCTTGTATCTGTCGCTGTTTGTGGCACCAGCTGACTATCAGCAAAAAGAAACCGTGCGCATCATGTTTGTACATGTACCGGCTGCCTGGGCCGGATTGATGGTTTACACGGTGATGGCACTTTCCAGTGCGGTGGCAATTATTTTCCGGCATCCTCTGGCTGATGTGGCGGCAAAATCTGCTGCCCCGATTGGTCTGGCTTTTACATTTTTAAGTCTGGTAACCGGTGCCTTGTGGGGCAAGCCAATGTGGGGAACCTATTGGGTATGGGATGCACGCCTTACATCGATGTTTGTGCTGTTCTTGCTGTATCTTGGCTATATGGCCATCTGGCAGGCGATTGAAGACCCGCACCGGGCAGCGCGTATTTCATCGATCGTGGCACTGGTCGGATTTATCAATGTTCCGATCATCAAGTTTTCGGTAGACTGGTGGAATACGCTGCATCAGCCAGCCAGTGTTTTCAAAATGAATGGACCGGCCATTTCTCCGTCAATACTGATACCGCTGCTGGTGATGGGGGCGGCTTATTCGTTTCTGTTTCTGGCTCTGCATCTGCTGGCACTGAAAACCGAAGTCAATGCCCGCAAATTGCGCCAGATGCAACTGGCTGAAGCAGGAAAGGTTTAGGTAACATGGATTTGAATGCACCACATATGAATTTCATTCTGGCCTGCTATATTATATCAGCAGTGGTTCTGGTGATTTTAACAGCTTCGATAGTGATACGTTCTCGTCAGGTTGAAAAGAAACTTGACCGGCTGACGGCAGCAGGGGCAAGGCGGCGCAGAAAGGCAGATGCAGGAAAATGAGTGAAGAAACACAAGAACAGTCATCAGGCGGGTTCAAATGGTGGGCCCTGCTTCCGGTTGTGCTGTTTGTCGGACTGGCTGCAATGTTTTACAAGGGTTTTGATCATACGCGCGATTTGCCTTCAGTGCTGATTGGCAAACCGGCACCGATGAAAAGTCTGGGACCGGTCAGGGGAATGACTGTAAATGGCAAGCAGGTGCCAGGATTTGATGCTGAATCAATGAAAAAGGGCAAGGTGACGGTTGTCAATTTTTTTGCCTCATGGTGTGTAACCTGTCGTCAGGAGCACCCGCAACTGGTAGCGCTTGGCCAGATGAAAGGCTTTAATCTGGTGGGTGTAAACTACAAGGACAAGCCGGGAGATGCCATAAGGTTCCTGAATGAGGGCGGTTCACCATATAATGTGATCGGGGCTGATGAAAATGGCCGTGTTGGTATCGAATGGGGTGTTGTAGGCCTGCCGGAAACCTATCTGGTGGATGGCAAAGGTGTGATCCGCTATAAATTTATCGGTGCTATCTCAAGGGCCGCACTGGAGCGTGAATTCCTGCCGAAATTGCAGGAATTGATGGACGAGAAATAGTTGGTGGCAGTTGCGCCCTATATTTGTTTGGCCATCTCCCGCAGCTTGAATTTTTGAATCTTGCCGGTTGAGGTTTTGGGGATTTGTGTGAAGACCACATGGCGCGGGGCCTTGAAGTGGGCCAGATTTTCGCGGCAATAGGTGATTATTTCATCGGCGCTCAATTCTTCCCCCGGTTTCAATTCTATAAAGGCACATGGGGTTTCCCCCCATTTTTCATCCGGTTTGGCGACTACTGCTGCGGCACTGATTGCCGGGTGCTTGTAAAGCGTGTCTTCAACCTCGATCGAGGAGATATTTTCTCCACCTGAAATGATGATGTCCTTGGAGCGGTCCTTTAGCTGGATGTAACCGTCATTGTGCATGACGCCGAGGTCACCGGAATGGAACCAGCCACCGGCAAAGGCTGCGTCAGTGGCTTCAGGATTTTTCAGATAGCCTTTCATGATGATATTGCCTTTCATCATCACTTCACCCATGGTTTCACCATCTGCAGGTACTTTGAGCATGGTTTTGGGGTCCATTACGGTCAGGCCTTCAAGGGCGGCATAACGCACACCCTGGCGGGCCTTTTTGGCGGCGCGTTCACCGGCTGGCAGATCATCCCATGTGCTGTCCCAGTCATTGACAACGGCCGGGCCGTAGGATTCGGTCAGGCCATAAAGGTGGGTGACGTTAAATCCGGCAGATGCCATGTCTGACAATACCTGTTCAGGGGGGGGAGCCGCGGCGGTAAAGAATTCTACAGTGTGATCAAGCTGGCGCTTTTCATCATCAGGTGCATTGAGAATGGTCGACATGACTATCGGGGCACCGCACAGATGAGTTACCCGGTGATCGGCCAGCGCGTTCCAGATGGCATCAGCGCGTACCTGCCGCAGGCAGACATGGGTGCCGCCGATTACTGACAGGGTCCATGGGAAACACCAGCCATTGCAATGAAACATTGGCAGTGTCCACAAATAAACCGGATGTTTTGGCATTGAGGCGGTGATCACATTGCCCTGTGCCAAAAGATAGGCACCGCGATGGTGATAGACTACGCCTTTGGGGTTGCCGGTGGTGCCGGAAGTGTAATTAAGCGAGATTGCGTCCCACTCATCATCAGGCATTTTCCATCTATAGCGCGGATCACCGGATGCGATAAAATCCTCATAATCAATATTGCCAATCGGTTCACCGGGGGTGTCAAATTCCGGGTCGGAGTAGTTAATGATGATCGGCTGTGGACCTTGCATCATATCAAGTGCGGCAGAGATGGTTTGGGAATATTCCTTGTCGGCAATCAGGAATTTGCTTTCGGCATGTTCAAGCGAAAATGCAATGATCCTTGCATCCAGTCTGGTGTTCATGGTGTTGAGAACCGCACCCGTCATTGGCACCGCGTAATGGGCCTCCAGCATTGGCGGGGTGTTGGCCAGCATGACTGACACTGTATCGCCCTTTTGAACCCCTGCCTTGTCAAGGGCGCTGGCCAACTGGCGCGAGCGGGCATAGAAATCAGCATAGCCGGTTTCTGATTTGCCGTGAATGATTGCAGGATGCTCAGGATAGACTTTTGCTGCCCGCTCAAGAAATGTCAGCGGGGTCAGTGGCTGGTAGTTGGCGGAGTGTTTGTCGAGTCCATAGTCATATTTGTCTGCCATTGCGGTATCCTGCTGCCAGTTTGCGTATGCTGTTTGTCTAAAACAAATCTGCGGTTCAGTGCAACTATTGAGTGATAAATGGCAATTACGATACCAGCCAGGGCAAAACCGGCAAATACATCGACAAAGTAATGACCGCCATGGGCTATGGTTGACATGATCATACCAAGATTGAGCAGGGCAATCGGCCAGAATATGATAGTGCGGCGCAAGGCCCAGGTGGATAATATGGCCAAAATTGTGTGAAAAGACGGAAACTCCACCATCCCGGTCTGATTGCCAAAAGTGAGCGATCTCATGGAACCATCGCGCAATGCAAGCAGATGTTCAAGGTGGTAACGACCAGATTCAGGTGGGATATTGGCAATGTCGGCTGCAGGAAGATCGTAATACGCATAAGCAGCAATGGCGGGAAACAGAATGGCTATGATAATGGTGATCAGCCCGGTTGACCAGAACAGTATCAGCAGCTCCTTGACCCGGTCAAAACGCTCAAGCAGCAACAGGCCGGCAAAGGTGAAAACCATGGTTGTGTTTATTGAATCATAGCATTGATAAAGGATGCTTAATACTGCCGGGTGATTATTTACCCATTTGACATGTGAGGGCCAGTCCAGACCCAGCATTGCATCCATTTGTGCCAGCCATGGATCAATAAGCGGGAATTTTTCAGCCATTCCCAGATATTGCACCATGGTAATGGCCATGCCCTGGGTGATGACGAACAAGGTGGTGATTATGGCACTTGCCACGAAAATCAGAAATTTGCGTTTTGCTGGCCAGCGCTGACTGGCTCTATGACAGGCCCATGCAACTAGCAGTGCAGCAATCATGCCTGTGGAGAATAAAATGTTGCTTTTAAGCTTAAAGACAAATCCGACATGATTGGCCCAGATCAGCGCAACGCTCATAACGACAAGAATCGATGCCCATGCTGCCGGGTGCGGAAATAGCCAAGGCTGGAATGAAAGCTGGTTTTTTGTGATTTTCTGCATGTAGCAAGCAATAACATGCCAGCCTTTAGAAAAGCGTTTAGTGAAATGGTTTGCGAAAGGTTAATTTGGGGGCAAGTCGCTGCTGGCAATAAAGGTCTGGCTTTATTTAACATAGGTAATCTGCAAATTTTGCATAACCACTCAAGAAGATATTCCTTATGCTGCAAAGCTTGTGGTGATGCCTGTATTTTTCGGTGGTCAGCAGGATTATTCGAAGGTTGTAAGGCCAGACTTTTGCAATTGGTTTATGGTGGCATGGATAGGTGCAAAAGATATTTAGAGCAGGAATATGATAAAATGAGCCAGTATCACGATGTATATAATAGCTGGATGAATGACCCTGAAGGTTTCTGGGGCAAGGCCGGGCAAGATATTGACTGGATAAAACCGGCTGACAAGGTGTTTGATGCAAAGGCTGGTGTCTATGGCCGCTGGTTTGTCGGGGCTAAGTGCAATACCTGCTATAATTGTCTTGACCGGCATGTTGAGGCTGGCCGGGGTGATCAGGCTGCGATTATTTATGACAGTCCGATAACCGGTGCCAAGCGCACATTCACCTATAATCAGTTGCTGGATGAGGTCAGTACTTTTGCTGCCGGCATGGAAAGTCTGGGGATTGGCAAGGGCGACAGGGTTATCATCTATATGCCAATGGTGGCGCAAGCTGCTATTGCCATGCTGGCATGCGCCCGGATCGGGGCGGTGCATTCGGTGGTGTTTGGCGGGTTTGCTCCAAGGGAACTGGCAACCAGAATTGATGATGCCAGACCAAAACTGATTATTTCTGCTTCCTGTGGCATCGAACCGGGCAGGGTGATTGCCTATAAGCCGCTTTTGGATGAGGCAATCGAGATTGCAGCTCACAAACCGGCCAATTGTATTGTGCTGCAACGCGATGAGGTGCAGGCCGAGTTACATGTCGGGCGTGATTTTGCTTGGGACGGAATTATGGAAAGCGCGCGCGAAGCCGGTAAAAAGGCAGATTGCGTGCCAGTGGCAGCAACTGATCCGCTTTATATTCTATACACATCAGGAACCACCGGTGAACCCAAGGGGGTGGTGCGTGATAATGGCGGGCATATGGTGGCGCTTAACTGGACCATGCACGCTGTTTATGGAATTGAATCAGGAGAAGTATTCTGGGCAGCTTCTGATGTTGGCTGGGTGGTTGGTCATTCCTATATTGTATATGCGCCATTACTCAAAGGTTGTACTACCATATTGTTTGAAGGAAAGCCGGTTGGAACGCCTGATGCCGGGGTTTTCTGGCGGGTCATATCTGAACACAAGGTAGCTGCACTATTTACCGCGCCAACCGCATTCAGGGCGATCAAGAAGGAAGATCCTGAAGGCAAGTTGCTGAAAGATTATGATATTTCTTGTATGCGCACCCTGTTTCTGGCTGGTGAACGGGCCGATCCCGATACTATCCAGTGGGCCGAAAGACATTTGCAGGTGCCGGTGATTGATCACTGGTGGCAGACTGAAACTGCATGGGCCATTGCCGGTAATCCGGTGGGGCTGGGTGCATTGCCGGTCAAATATGGCTCACCGACAGTGCCGATGCCGGGTTACAAGATTGATGTGCTGGATGATGAGGGCAACAAGCTGCCCGCCGGTGAACTGGGGGCGATATGTGTAAAACTGCCATTGCCGCCTGCATGTCTGCCGACCTTGTGGCAGAATGACCAGCGTTTCAGGGACAGTTATCTGGCAGAGTTTCCCGGTTATTATGAAACTGCTGATGCCGGTTATGTCGATGAGGACGGCTATTTGTTCATCATGGCCAGAACCGATGATATCATCAATGTGGCAGGCCACCGTCTTTCAACCGGTGGTATGGAGGAAGTTCTGGCTGAACATCCAGATGTGGCTGAATGTGCAGTCGTTGGTATTGCCGACAAGCTGAAAGGCCAGGTTCCGGTCGGGTTCATTGTGCTGAATGCCGGTGTGGAGCGTGATGCTGCAGAAATTGAAAAGGAATGTGTGCAACTGGTGCGTGAAAGAATTGGCGCTGTGGCATCGCTCAGAATTGTAATGAATGCCATCAGACTGCCCAAAACCCGCTCAGGCAAGATCCTGCGCGGCACAATTGCCAAAATAGCCGATGGCGAACAATGGAAAATGCCGGCAACCATTGACGATCCAGCCATTCTGGATGAAATCACCGATGTGATGCAGGCTCGCGGACTGGTGTAGGTATTTGGCTGGCTATATTGTTGCTAACCCTTGCGGTCGTGCATGGTTCGCATGGATTCTATTATCTGGTTGAGGTCTGAATAGCTGGCATTTGCCAGATGTGAAGCCAGATCGTTTTGGATATTGTCGCCGGGGATGTGGTGGTTTTCCACGTTGCTGAAACGCATGCGCATCGGGGTGGCTATGCCTTCGCCAAAAGCGATGGCTTCCTGATTGCCGATGGCTGACAGGAAGGAAATGGTGCTGGAGGAAGAATCGGAAATGGCTGACCGGATGATCTCCTGATCCATCTCATTGGCCAGACGCATGGCAAAGACTGTTGAACATTGTGACAGGATAGTCGGGTCCAGTTCTCCCGGTCGCTGGGTGACAACACCCAGATAAGCGCCGTATTTTCGACCTTCCTTGGCAATGCGGGCAATTGCCTGCCTGGTCGGGATGAAACCCATCTTGATGTCTTGTGGCACATAGCGGTGGGCTTCTTCGCACATTACCAGAACTTCGCAATTGCCCTTGCTCCATACTGCCAGATCAAAGGCTATCCGGCACAGGACTGAAACCACCGAATTGACGACTTCTGACGGCATGCCGGCAAGCTGGAATGTGGTGATCGGTTTGCCTTCAATTGGCACCCGGAAAATCTGGCCGACAATTTCGCGCATATTGTCGTGCATGGTGCGCTGGGAGAACATGAAGCGGAAACGCGGATCGTTGATCAGCGATAAAAGCCGGTTCTTCAAGGAACGCAATACCGCCCTTGAATGTCTGCCTTCAAGCTGTCCGATCTCTTCTTCTATCAGACCCAAAAGATCGGTCATGCGATATGGCAGGGGGGTGTCAACAGTGATGGAGCTGACCTGATTTTCCCTTTTCAGCAAAGCTGAAGAATGTGATGTCCGGCTGTTGAACTTGGCTTTGGCCTGGGGAATGAGATCGCGCAGGGCATCGACTTCTTCTTCGACACCTTCACGGCCACGAAAAATCACTTCATTGAATTCTTCAGCCTGGAACAGCCAGAAAGGCAGGTCAAGATTTTCAACCGCAATATTTACTGATTTACCGTTGAAGGCCTTGGTATATTCATTATGCGGATCAAGGATCAGTACCCGCAAATCATTTCTGGCTTCAACGATTTTTCGGATGATCAGGGATACGCTGGTGGACTTGCCGGTGCCGGTGGTGCCGACAATGGCGAAATGCCGGTTGACCATATCATCAATGGAAACGACGGCGGGAATGGTATTGTCCTGGGTGAGTTGACCGATTACTGCAGTTCGTTTGCCTATTGGCTGGTGAATTATGGCAAGGTCGGTGGCCCGTATTCTGTGGGCGATAGAACCCAGGGGGGGATAGTTGGAAATACCGCGTGAGAACTTTACCCCCTGAATACTCTCGGTGATCTCGCCCACCAGCTCGATGGAAATCGTAATGTTGTTATTCTGACCCTGCTTCCACAGGCCAGAGTCCGAGTCTATTTTATAAACAAGTCCGACAACCCGTGAATGAGGTGTGGAAATTGAGATCAGGCGGCCAATTGACCAGAAATCAGTAGAGCTGCCTGACATGTCGGTGGCGCTGGCGCTCAAGGTGGCAAAACCGCCATCACATGAGACTACCCTGCCGATAAGCCTCTCTGATGGCTGGCTGGCATTGCGCCTGTCGACAGTCTGGGTGAGTGCCCCAACAGGTGGAGCTGTCGGTTGCGGGGGCGCTTGAACAGGCTGGTTTGGTGCGGCTTCGCTATTCTTGTTCAAAGCTCTTTCGGCCCTTTGCAGACTGGCTGCTATTACCCCGGTATCTATTCTGGAATTCATTCCATCGCCTTAGAAATTTTATGTCCCACGGCGTGAATTTAGCAGCATGAAGTTAATGTCTGATGTATGAATGCAGGCAATGCGTGTAAAAAAATTGCTATTTATTTTTGTACCTACTAGTATGTACAAATGCAGAGACGATCAAAAAAAGCCGCAATAATCAATGCCGCTAGCCAGTTGCTGGTCGAGGTAGGCTATGAATCAATGTCTCCTGCCATGGTGCTTGCAAGATCAGGGGCGGGAAAGGGGTCGCTGTATCATTTCTTTAGCGGTAAAAAACAGCTGGCGCTTGCGGCCTTGCAGAATATGGCTGAAGAAATGAAGGCGGATCTGCAAGAGCTGCTGGATGATGAACAATTAACGGCTTTTGGTAAGATCGATCAGTATCTGGCCCGAAAACGTGACGGAATGGCTGGGTGCAGGATTGGCAGATTGGCAAATGAGGGTGCCTTTCTGGATGGTGAGTTACGCGCACCGATGCAGGATTATTTCCGGTTTGTTCTGCAACAGATGCAGGTTCTGGTAGGCCAATGTGTGGAAGATGACACTTTTGCCGCCGATACACCGGTTGAACATATTGCCAGCCTGATTGTTGCATCTGTGCAGGGTGGATATGTAAACTCAAAAGCTGTGGCCGATGGTGAGCAGATAAGCATGGCAACCGGGGCCTTGCGGGTATTGCTCAAGACATATTGTGTCAAATGAGAAGGGTCTGGCAATATGCACCCGGCTTTTGCGCAACCATGGCTGGTATCGGATTTGCAAGATTCTCCTTTACTCCGGTTTCCGCCCTGCTGGTTGATCATTCTGTTCTGACTTCACAGAATATTACAATAATTGCCGCCTTCATGATGGCTGGATATGCGGTTGGTGCATTTATAGCAGTATGGTTTGCCCGGTATTTTGGTGCAGTTCATACGATAAGGTTGTGTTTTATTGTCATAGCAGTTGCTCTGGCGGCTGAAATGACAGGGGTTGGTTTCTGGGCAATACTTGCCGGTCGTTTCATCATGACGGTTTGCGGGGCAATGCTGATGGTGCTGGGGCCAAGCCTTGTTCTGGCTGGAACAGTGCCTGGGCAAAGGGCATTTGCCGGTGGGGTTATCTTTTCAGGGATTGGAGCGGGAATTATTGTAGCCGGGCTTGTGGTAGCTTTTCTGGCTGATTTTGAAGTGATGGTAACCGGCTTGAGTCTGAGTGCAATAGCTGTGATTCTGGCAATTCTCGGCTGGGGTGAGTGGCCACAAGATCATCAGGCTGGAACGCAGGTGAACTCAGGTCATTTAAGCCCTGCCTTGCTGGCCCTTGTGGTAGCTTATCTGTTTGATGCGCTGGCCTATATTCCCCATACGGTGTTTCTGTCTGATTATGTATCAAGCGAACTGGGGTATGGGGCTGCCGGGGGTGCGCAGATA
>JALXCV010000054.1 GCA_026990765.1 Hyphomicrobiales bacterium
CAACTGGACCTTTCAGATAACATTATTATCTCTCTGTCACCGGAAATATCTCAACTTACTGCCTTGCAAACACTTGATGTACGCAATAATGCGTTGACTGCCTTGCCGCCTCAATTGTGGCAGATGCCTCACCTGACTCAACTGGATGCAAGCCAGAACCGGCTCTCTTGTCTGTCGCCTGAGATTGGCGCTCTTACCGAACTGACTCTCTTGGGACTGGAAGAAACCGACTTACAGAATCTTCCGCCGGAAATTGGTCAACTAACCGCCTTGAAACGCCTTTATGTGGGCGATAACGTACTTGAAAACATTCCCCCG
This sequence comes from Hyphomicrobiales bacterium, assembly GCA_026990765.1. Classification (GTDB taxonomy): domain Bacteria; phylum Pseudomonadota; class Alphaproteobacteria; order Rhizobiales; family Aestuariivirgaceae; genus JALWJW01. Next base: position 319 of record JALXCV010000054.1, read on the forward strand.
GAAATTGGCCGGCTACAACAATTAGAGACCCTTAGCCTGCCCAATAACCTGCTCACGGCCCTTCCTCTGGAAATTGAGCAATTAAAGCAGCTAAGAAACATAAATTTAAATGGCAACCGAATCAATCCTTTGCCTCCTGAACTATGGCAATTAACCGTATTGGAAAAGCTTGGGTTAGCCAATATGGGGTTAACAACCTTGCCCCCTGGCCTGGGGCAACTGGAGAAATTGCAAACTCTTTGCCTGGAACGGAATGCTTTAACCAACTTGCCGCCTGAGTTTCAGCGTCTAACTCATCTGAAAATCTTGACCCTTAATGACAACAATATGACCTCTTTACCCCCAATGGTTGAAATGCTGCCTGAGTTAGATACCGTCTATTTTGAAACTCCGTCCCCGTATATTATTTGTTTGCGTTAAGGGAGTGACTATATGCTATCTGCCAACCTGAAAAAATTGAGCCTGGTAACAATGATTATTCTGGCCTTGCTGATGACCGGATGCAACAGTAATGCAGACCACACTGAACGTGGAGAGCTTGAAGAAAGAGAGATTGAACAACAGTCTGTAACCAATAATGATGGATCCGTTCAACCTGTCCCCTCTGAGGCTGTCTCTGCTCTTGAGCGCGGCTTGTCTTATGAACAGCAAGGAGACTTGCCCCAGGCTATTGCCAATTACAGTCAGGCTATTCAGCTTGCCCCGGATTATGTTGAAGCCTACCTTAAACGGGGCTGGGCGTACCGTCAACAAGAGAATTGGGATAAGGCGCTTGGCGACTTTGAGGCTGTGATTCGGCTTGACCCCCAAAACCCTGCCGGTTATCAACAACGGGGGCGAGTTTACGTCAATAAAAAAGAATTTATCAAAGGCATTGCTGATTGCAGTCGGGCGATTAGTCTGGATCAAAACAATGCTGAAGCTCATAATTGTCTGGCGGCGGCTTACGTCGCTAAAGGCGAGTACGAGCGCGCTATTACCCACAGCAATAAAGCCATTGCACTGAATTACGACCCTCTTTCTTGGCCCTATAGTAATAGAGGTTCTGCGTATATGAGCCTGGGTAAAATAGATCAGGCCATTGACGATTATAACGAAGCAATTCGCCTGGACCCCTATTTTTGGGACGCTTATTACAACAGGGGAATAGCTTACTTCTTCAAAGAGAATTATGAACAGGCGCTGTCTGATTTTTCAGAAGCCATCCGGGTGGATGCCAATAAATCTGCCGCCTATACCAACCGTGGCTGGACATACCATCAAATTGGTAATTATGAGCAGGCGATTGCTGATTACACCGAAGCCCTGCGTTTGGAACCAGAAGATGCTTCAACGTATCTCAACCGCAGCCTTGCCTACGAGATGCAAGAGAATATTGAGTTGGCCATTGCCGATCTTGAAAAGGCTTTGAAGTTAAGCGACAAACCTAAAACGCGGCGTTTTATAGAAGGACGGTTAAAAGAATTACAAGGAGAATGACAGGGGTGTTTGATGGTTTTTAGATAGGCTCTGCAAATAGTTCA
>JALXCV010000055.1 GCA_026990765.1 Hyphomicrobiales bacterium
GTATTGGCAAGGGTAAACATCCAAACCCTGAAAAAATATATGTATTACAATGGGTTAAAAATTTATTGGGAAAAGCAAATGGCGGAGAGACAGGGATTCGAACCCTGGGTACTCGTGAAAGTACAACGGTTTTCGAGACCGCCCCGTTCGACCACTCCGGCACCTCTCCTCTGGTCTGTCTATAAGTGCATTTGATGTTTTGCCTGAATAACAAACACAGCATTAAACGCACTATTTTCAGTTAGTTGAATTTGTATTTCCGCTCCCACAAGAAGCGAAGAGCACTTTAGCCTATTCGCAATGTCTCGACCAGACCTAAAGCGCATCCATCAGATAAGGAATTAACGGGATATCAGCTGGTGGCATGTCGTAGTTTCGCAATTCAGGCGCACGCACCCATTTAAGTGCCTGACCTTCACGCGCCACAATCTCGCCCTGCCATTTACGGGTGATGAATAATGGCATCAACAGGTGAAAATCATCATAAGCATGGCTGGCAAAGCTCAAGGGCGCAAGACAGGGTTTTGGAATTTCAACCCCCAGTTCTTCGTGCAATTCGCGAATAATCGCCGCTTCAGGGATTTCCCCAAGCTCTACCTTGCCGCCGGGAAACTCCCACAGACCGGCCATGGATTTGCCTGAAGGTCGCTGGGCAATCAGCACCCGGTTATCAGCATCAATCATAGCACAGGCCGCAACCAGAAGCAGCGGTTTTCCGGCATGATCGCTCACGAGCGATAATCCGCATTGATTTCAATATAGCGATGCGTCAGGTCGCAGGTCCACACTACCGCCTGTCCATCCCCTACCCCGACATCAACCGCAATATCTATTTCGCGTGATTGCATGTGCTCAACTACATCGGATTCACGATATTGCGGATCAGCCTGGCCATGTTTGGCAACACTGACCCCGCCGATTGCTATGGCCAGCCTGTCACGGTCAGCAGCTTCACCAGCCTTTCCCACCGCCATCACGATACGGCCCCAATTGGCATCTTCACCGGCAATAGCCGTCTTGACCAGTGGTGAATTGGCAATTGAAAGCCCTATTTTGCGCGCTGCCTTGTCGCTTTCAGCCCCTGTAACCTTGATGGTGATAAATTTTTCCGCCCCCTCACCATCGCGCACCACCTGATGCGCCAGATTGCGGGTCAGATCATCAAGCGCTGTGGCAAACCCTGCAAGCCCTGGGTCATCTGCCCCGCCAAGCCCATCATCTGCCAGCCTGCCGCAATCAGACAAAAGAACCGTGTCGCTGGTTGAAGTATCACTGTCAACGGTAATGCAGTTGAAACTTTGATCAACCGACCGCTCCAGCAGGGTTTGCAAAACATCCACCGGCAGCCCGGCATCACAAAAGATAAATACCAGCATGGTTGCCATATCAGGAGCAATCATCCCTGAACCCTTGGCAATACCGTTTATGGTTACTTTCCGGCCATTGATTTCAGTTGCAATACTGGCACCCTTGGCAAAAGTATCAGTGGTCATGATGGCTTTGGCAGCTGCGTGCCAGTTGTCTTCCTTGGCTTCCTGGACCAGTTCATCCAGCTTTGCGGTAACAAAACCCGGGTCAAGCGGTTCACCAATAACCCCGGTTGAAGCGATAAATACCTGGGCCTGATCACAATCAACAGCCTTGGCGGTTTTGGTAATTATCTCGTTGGTTGATTGTTCACCCTTGATGCCGGTAAAGGCATTGGCATTGCCGGCATTGACCAATATGGCCCGAACACTGGCACCTGCCAGATGTCTGCGGCACACATCTACCGGTGCTGAAGCAGTTTTTGAGCGGGTAAACACCCCGGCAATCCGGCTGTGCGGCGGTAATTGTACCAGCAACAGATCGGTGCGCCCGTGATATTTCATCCCGGTCAGCGCCGTGCTTAACCGCACCCCGTCAATCACCGGCATCATCGGAAAACCCGATGGAGCCAGCGGTGATATCAAATGCTCATCAGCCATGGGGTCTCATCCATGAGATGTTCTAGTTGGAGTTATCGCTTTTGCCGCCATTCTTTTTGGCAGCTTCAAGTTCTTCACGCTTTTTCCGGGCAGCTTCCTGAAATTTTTGCAGATCCTTGTCGACATAAACAATCTTGGAGGATTTGCGCAGTTCTTCCACTTTTTTCTGCACTGCTTTTCGCAACAGGATCATGCGTATGGTTTCTTTCACCTGCTCATATGGTTGGGGACCACCAGGGCGACGGTCAACCAGCTGAATGATATGCCAGCCAAATTCGGTCTTGACCGGACCGGATAATTCGCCCGGTTTTTTCAGGGCGTAGGCAGCCTTGGAGAATTCAGCAACCATTTCTGATGAAGTGAAATAGCCAAGGTCACCGCCGTGATCCTTGGAACCATCCAGGGAATAGGCTTTGGCCTGTTCAGCAAATTTGGCACCCTTTTTCAGTCGCTCCAGAATGTCCATGGCTTCTTTTTTGCTGGCTACCAGAATATGACGTACCCGAACCCGGTCTTCCGGTTCAATCTGCTTGGCTTCGCGGTCATAAACTTCACGCACCTGGGCTTCGGTAACAGATGGTTTCAGGCTTTCAGCAAAATAGGCATCACGCAGCGCCTTTGACTGATAGAAGATTATCCGGTCCTTGTAGGATGCCTTGTTTCCATAACCTTCACGAACTGCCTGTTGTGACAGAATATGGCGTTCCACCAGATATTCCACAATGAACGGAAACCGCAATTTGGGCGGCACATCTGACAATTGTGGTAAAATATCATCTGCTGCCAGTTGAACTTCTTTTGCAGTTATCTTGTGCCCGTTGACTATCGCCAGAACCTTGGGCTTTTCCTGCGAGATTGCCGCTATATTGCCGAATGAGAACATCATTCCCAATGCGGCCAGCATCAATAAAATCTTCCTGAATTTCATAACCACCAAAACCTTGTCCGGTTAACCTGCTTCAATATTTTGTTGCAATAAATCTGTAAAGCACCGTATTTAACATTGAATCAGGCAAAAATAAGCCGCTTTTGTCAGCAGTCTATTAACCTGTTAAAATATGACCCTTAGGATTGTCTGGCGGCCACTTTGGTGCCAAAAACGGAAAAACTCAATAGGTTGCAGACAAAACAGATTCAACATGTTGCTATCTTGCAACGAATTTGGACACAACTTTAACTATCAATTGCCCTTATTGCCTCAATAGATTAGAACACTCGCCATTGAACTGTCGCCATGACAGGCTATATCGTAAAGCAATCATATTCATCTGGATGATTCGATTGTGCTATTTGCGCACTCACAATAATCAAGTCATCCGTTAAGGACGTTACTACATGCTTGGGCTGAACAAACTCGCCGCCAAAATCTTTGGCACATCAAATGAACGCGTTGTCAAAACCTATCAGAAAAAGGTTGATGCCATAAATGCTCTTGAACCGGAGATGGAGCAGCTTTCAGATGAAGAACTCAAAGCCAGAACCAAAATGTTCCGTACCCAGCTTGAAGAAGGTGAAAAACTCGACAATCTGATAATCCCGGCTTTTGCCACAGTGCGCGAAGCGGTAAAGCGCACTTTGGGCCTCAGATTGTTTGATGTGCAGTTGATTGGCGGCATGGTTCTGCACAAGGGTCAAATCGCTGAAATGAAAACCGGCGAAGGTAAAACCCTGGTTGCGGTTCTCTCTGGCTATCTCAATGCCCTGACCGGCAAGGGTGTGCATGTGGTTACCGTCAATGACTATCTGGCCTCGCGCGATGCTGAATGGATGGGGCGCATCTATTCATTTCTTGGCATGACTACCGGCTGCATCATCAATGATATGGGTGATGAAGAGCGCCGGGCTGCCTATGCCTGTGATGTCACCTATGGCACAAATAATGAATTCGGCTTTGATTATCTTCGCGACAATATGAAATATCACCTGGAAGAAATGGTGCAGCGCGGGCATAATTTTGCAACGGTTGATGAAGTTGACTCAATTCTGGTTGATGAAGCCAGAACCCCCTTGATCATCTCAGGTGCCATCGAAGACAAATCGGAAATGTACAACAAGGTTGATGCCCTGGTATCAGAATTGTCAGATTCCGATTTTGAAATTGATGAAAAACAACGCCAGGTCACCTTCACTGAAGAAGGCAATGAAAATATTGAGAATATCCTCAAACAGGCCGGTCTGCTGGAAAGTGAATCACTTTATGATGCAGAAAACGTAACCGCTGTTCATCATATCAATCAGGCCCTTCGCGCCCACAAGCTTTTCCAGCGCGACAAGGATTATATTGTTAAAAACAATGAAGTAATCATCATCGATGAGTTTACTGGTCGCATGATGCCGGGCAGACGTTATTCAGACGGGCTGCATCAGGCGCTGGAAGCCAAGGAAAAGGTTGAAATCCAGCCGGAAAACCAGACCCTTGCCTCGGTCACCTTCCAGAACTATTTCCGCCTGTATGACAAGCTCTCGGGCATGACCGGTACGGCAATGACTGAAGCTGAAGAGTTTATGGATATTTATTCACTCGAAGTTATCGACATTCCAACCAACATGCCGGTTGCCAGGATTGATTCTGATGATGAGGTTTATCGAACCGCCCAGGAAAAATACAACGCCATAATCGAACAAATTATTGAATGCCAGAAAAACGGCCAGCCGGTTCTGGTTGGCACTACTTCGATTGAAAAGTCTGAAGAACTGTCAGACATGCTGAAAAAGCGTAAGATCAAACATAATGTTCTAAATGCACGCTATCACGAACAGGAAGCCCAGATCATTGCCCAGGCAGGTTTCCCCGGCACCATTACCATTGCCACCAACATGGCTGGTCGCGGCACCGATATTCAGCTTGGCGGCAATCTGGAAATGCGGATCAAGAATGAACTGTCAGATATTGAAGATGAAGCTGAACGCAACCAGGCCATTGAAAAAATCCAGGCCGAGATTGCTGAAGGCAAAAAACAGGCAATTGCCGCAGGCGGGCTGTTTGTAATCGGCACAGAGCGTCATGAAAGCCGCCGCATTGACAACCAGTTGCGCGGGCGCTCGGGTCGCCAGGGCGATCCGGGTCATTCAAAATTCTATCTGTCATTGCAAGATGACCTGATGCGGATTTTCGGTTCCGAACGCATGGACTCAATGCTGAAAAAGCTTGGCCTTGATGAAGGTGAAGCCATTGTCCATCCATGGATCAACAAGGCACTGGAAAAAGCCCAGCAAAAGGTTGAGGCCAGAAACTTTGATGCCCGCAAGCACATCCTGAAATATGATGATGTGATGAATGATCAGCGCAAGGTGATCTTTGAACAGCGCATCGATATCATGCGTGGTGAAGAAGTAGCCGAGACCGTTGATGATATGCGCCATGATATTATTGAAGATCTGGTTGCACTGCATATTCCTGAAAAAGCCTATGCCGAACAATGGGATGTTACCGGTCTGCGCGAAGATCTGCGCGAAAAGATCGCCATTGATTTCCCGATTGAGGAATGGGCTGCGGAAGAAGGCATAGCCGATGAAGAAATCCGTGAGCGTGTTGAAGAAGCAGCCGATCGGCTCTATGCCGAAAAGCGTGAAAAATATGGCGATGAAGTCATGGGGCTGGTTGAAAAGGAAGTTCTGCTGCGTACTCTTGATGAATTGTGGCGCGAACATCTGGTAACACTGGAACATTTGCGCCAGGCCGTACAATTGCGCGGTTATGGCCAGCGCGACCCGCTCAATGAATACAAGACTGAAGGTTTCACCCTGTTCCAGTCAATGCTGGAAAAATTGCGCGGCAATACTATCAGCCAGTTGATGCGAGTTGAACTACAAGAAGATGCCATGGCCGAAGCTGGTCTGCCATTTGAGGGCGAATTGCCCGAAATGCACGCCTCTCACATCGATCCTTTGACTGGACTGGATGAGTTTTCAGGCGGTGATATGGAATCAGGCGGATTTACCTTTGAGCACCAGACTTTTGTTCACCCCGAAGAACGCGATCCCAATGACCCACAAAGCTGGGGCAAGGTAGGCCGCAATGAAAAATGTCCATGTGGCTCCGGCAAAAAGTTCAAACACTGCCACGGCAAGCTGACCTGACAGCCTGATCTGCAAGTAACTGATTAAAAAAGCCATGGTATCTACGATAACCCAAAATCCTGATGTCATTTATATCCTTTCAGCAAAATATGGTCTGCTGGAGCTTGATGAAGTAATTGAGCCGTATGATATGACTTTGAACTTTTTGCCGAAAGCAAATCACCAGCAATCAGATTGACAAGCTTTGTGTAGTTGAGATAGGTTTGCAACTGGATGGTTCGGTATTGCTCTGGGTGGTGCCGGATAATAGGGAATCTGGTGCGGTAAGTTATGACCAATGCCAGGGCTGCCCCCGCAACTGTAAGCAATGAGTTGTTTGTCCTTAATAAAAAGTCACTGACAGCAAAACAGTGTTTTGCTCTTGGGAAGGCTGGACAGATGATGTTGAAATGCGAGCCAGGAGACCTGCCATCCTTGTCGCCGGCGCGATTTACCGGAACGGGGTGTTTCTGGGTGATCAGGGAATGTTTTCCTGTTTGCTGCTTCCCAATCCTTTTCGCAAGGGCATGGAACTTTGTTTTGGAAAAGGAACACCATGACCATGGTAAAGAAAATTATCAAAAAGACTGTTACAGCCGCCCTGCTTGGCGGGTTTATGGCTTCGAGTGCGATGGCGCTTGAGGCCCCGTTCAATCATTATGTATTTGTTCCCAACCGCAATTCGGCAGATGTGGCCATTATTGATTCTGACAGTGACAGGCTGGTTGCCAGTGTTAAGGTTGGCAATGTTCCCCATCAGGTGTCGGTATCAGACACGCTGGGCAAGATGATAACGTCCAATACCAGCGATAATACGGTTACCATTACCGACCTTGAAACCCTTAAAACCCTGGCTACGATAAGGCTGGGCAATGAGCCGGAACATATGGAGATTGGACCGGCAGGCAATATTGCAGCAATCGGCAATATTGGAGAAGGTACTGTATCGCTGATTTCCATGGTAGAAAACAGGGAAGTCAGGCGCATTTCCGGCCTGTATGAACCACATAACATGACCTTCAGCCCGGATGGAAAATTGCTTTATGTGGGAAATCTTGGGGCTAGTTTCGTATCAGTTATTGATGTGGAAAAGGGCAAGGTAATCAACGAGATCGCAGTAGGTGAAAATCAGCCTATGGCCGCGTTGCCGGGCAGTGATGATGAACATCAAGGTATTATCAATGTCACCCGCACGCCCGATGGGCGGCTTGGCTTTGCAGCTTTTGGCGATGGGGATGTAATGGCGGTTATCGACCTTCGGACCCAGAAAAAGCTTGCAACCTTAAAGCTGGGGGATGATCCATGGCGTGCCTATACGACAGCTGATGGCCGGTTTATGATTATCCCGAATAATGGCGATGAGACAGTTTCAGTATTTTCAACTGTTGCACCTTTTAAGGAAGTTGCACGCCTTAAAGGTGCGGCTGACATGACCGGGGTTAATACCGGGTGGTTTGAAACCACAGCTTTTATTATCAGCCGCGGTGATGACAAGGTGGTAATTCTTGATCTGGTGAATATGAAAAATATCGGTGAAATTGATCTGCCGGGCGGATCACCGGAAACAGCTGTTACCTCACCTGATGGAACCAAGCTTTATGTGGCACTGTCAGGCACAAATGAAGTTGCGGTGATTGATACCCGCAAGCGCAAATTGCTGCGCAAGGTTAAAAATGTCGGGACTGAGCCATGGGGTGCGCATATGGTTGGCTCGCTCAACTATTGTCACTAATGCCACAGATGCCAGATGAATAACCGGAATTTCAGCAGTTGCGGGCGAGTTGTGAGATTATATCGCAGATATTTACCGCAGCTGGTGATAATATTGGGGCTGTCAGTGCCACAACCGGCGCTGGCAGCCAGCGGCATTGAACGGATGTTGGCAAGTGTGGCCATGTTTGCTGATGCAGCTAAAATGCCGTCACTTGAAACCATTAAAGCCAGGTGCCGGGATGATGTTTTATGTGCCGGGAAAATGCTGGCTGAAAGGTTCGGCCCCAAAGCCCGGCTGGAGCGGGTGGTTCATCCAGATACGGACCGGATAAGGCGGGTTAAATCAGCATTATCGGTGACAGGGGCTGAACTATTGGCATCTGGTGCGATGCGGCTGGAGCTTTCGCATTTTGGACGCAAAGCGGTCAGCGAAATCATGGCGGTTATTAAAAGGGAAGGCCGGCAGACGGGCGGGAACATACAATATCTGCAAATTGATTTACGGCATAATAGGGGTGGCAATCTGAACCGCATGTTGCGGGTAGCAGCAATGTTTCTGGGCAAGGTGCCAGATGCGGTAAGGCTGCAATCACCAAAGGCCATCCAGATGCTGTCAGTTCCTGATTACGCAAGGCCGTTAAAGTTCAGCCAGATAAAGATACTGATCGGTCCTGATACTGCCAGTGCTGCTGAGATTTTTACCGCGTTGCTGCGGGTACATACCGGTGCAATAATTGCCGGAAGCAAAAGCTATGGCAAGGATTACCTGTTACGCACCATTGCATTAAACCAGAACTGGCAATTACTGGTGCCAGCAGAAAAACTATTCGTTCCCGGCACCAGTCTTGAAGGCGGGATTGTGCCGGATGTTGTCTTTCCCTGATCTATAAATAAATCTGATTTCCCATGATCTTCTTTTTTAACTTATAGAGTGTTGCGGTAATTTGAAATGCCCGAGATTATTTGCTGAGCTTCAGGGGAGAAAATTCTTGAACAAGAAGAATGTGAAAATCCCGACGGGTATCTGGGCGATCGGGTTTGTCAGCCTGTTTATGGATGCGTCTGCGGTGGCAGGCAGCTTGTGGCAAATGCTGGGGGCGGCAGCAAGTTTTTATGCCGGAGCCGGTTTTGCCGGTGTGGCTCTGATGCTGCTGCTGGTATCATTCCGCTCAAGGCACTGGGCGTGAGCATAATGTCAGGCTTGATCATCTTCACGCTGGTATTGAAGAATGTCTCCGGGCTGGCAGTCAAGACAGGTGCATATTTTGCTCAAGGTCTCAAAGCGCACTCCCTTGACCTTGCCGGATTTCAGCAGGGATATGTTTTGTTCTGTGATGCCGACCTGTTCTGCCAGTTCTCTGGAGCGCATCTTGCGTCTGGCCAGCATCACATCGAGTGTTACAATGATTGGCATGATCTATACCTATACAAAACTCTGGTTTTCTTCAGATATTGTGACAGCGGTAAGCATGACATGGCCAATGACAACGAATAGCAGGCCAAATACCAGGGCATAAATATCACCGTCAGTGAATGAGACATTGAGGTTTATCTTGCCCGGATTGAGAATCTGGTAGAAGTAAATGGCTCCAACGGTATCATGTATCATTGATGCTGGAACCAGAGCAACCACTGCCCAGCCAATGGTTCGGATTTGCGAAGCAGCTTCTGTTGTGAAAATCTGTCCTTTCTGAAAACCGGAGAACAGTTGACTGGCTTTATAAAGACCGACAATCCCCACTATCATGTCCAGCGATATCAGGACTATGCCAATCAGCCTTTGTCCGAAATTGAGAGCTAATGTTTTGCCTGGTTCAAGGAATTCCTCGGCAATATCAATATCAAGCTGTGCTCCATTGGCCACCAGAAGATAAGTCAGATAAATCAGAACTGAAAATAATAATACCAGCCCTGCAAGCGTAACCAGCTGGGCGTTGCGGGAAATTACTGTAATCTTGTTGCTGTTTGTATTGTTTTTCATGGAGTTCCCTGTCTGGTGCATTGCAAATTCCTTGTTAAAGGAGTTGTCATAATGTCTCGTTACATTAAATTATTATCGTTATACAATAAGTTTTATATAAATGGCAAGGGTTGATTGTTGCTGTGCCATGAAAGCCCGTCATATTTGGTGCAACTTTTGAAAGATCCATAACCTATCCATCCCGCCTTGAGCGGGATGATGTATTCAGCACTGCTTGATCAAAACCGGTCAGGGGAACATCGGGGCCTGCTCAAGGCCGGTGGTTTCATCAAGGGAGAACATCAGGTTGAAATTCTGCAAGGCCTGACCGGCAGAACCTTTTACCAGATTGTCGAGAACTGCCATCAATATTACCCGGCCTGGTATGCGGTCAGCATAAACGCCAAGCATTACCTTGTTGGAGCCGCGTACATACTGGGTGGCAGGCAGGGTGCCTTGCGGGGCCATGAAGATGAAAGGTTCGCTCTGGTAATAAGTGGACAGGGTATTGTGGCATACAATCGGGTTGAGGCCGGTTTTCATTTTTGCATGCACGGTGATGAATTCACCTCTGGCCATGGGGACCAGATGCGGGGTGAAATTTACCAGCACATCATGCCGGGCCGCAATTGACAGTTCCTGTTCGATTTCGGGTGCATGGCGGTGGGCGGCCACTGCATAGGCAGACATGCCTTCACCGGCTTCTGAAAACAGGGTATTCTGTTTAAGGCCGCGACCGGCACCGCTTACCCCGGATTTGGCATCAATGATCAGCTGATCAGGGTCGATAAGGCCATATTTCACCAGTGGCAGCAACAAGGTTAGAACTGCTGTGGGGTAGCAGCCGGGGCAGGCGACCAGCGAAGCGTCCTTAATATCATCGCGGTAATGCTCACTAAGGCCATAAACGGCCCGTTGCATCAGATCATGCCGGGTGCGCTCAACACCGTACCATTGTTTATAGGTCTGTGCATCACGCAGCCGGAAATCTGCCGACATGTCAATTACCCTGATATGATCGGGCAGGGAGGCTATGACGTCTTGTGAGGTAGCATGCGGCAGTCCGCAAAAGACGGCATCAATACCCGACCAGTCAACCTCGTCATTTTTCACCAGATCGGGCAGGCCAAGATTTGCCAGATGCGGGAACACTTCGTGCATGGGTTTTCCGGCATGGGTGTTGGCGGTAAGAGCTACAATCTCAATCTTTGGATGGCGAACGGCAAGGCGGATGAGGTCGCTGCCAGTGTAACCTGATGCGCCGATAACAGCTATTTTGATCTTGTTTGCCATTGCCATTCTCCTTGAAATAACCGGTTTGCGGATTGATTATCATTATTGGGGCGGTTAAACAATCACTTCATTGGTGCCGGTTTGGTCTGTGCGCTTAAAAAACACGGCAGTTTAATGTTGAATTGGCTTGACGGGAGGCGGCTTAGGATTTATTAGACCGAGCTTAGGATTTATGCCGCCAATTTTGCTGGGCGGCTTTGTTTATTGAATTTGGAGAAGTTACATGGCCCGCCGTTGCGAGTTGACCGGAAAAGGTGTTCTGACAGGTAATAATGTTTCGCACGCCAAAAACAGAAGCCGTCGTCGTTTTTTGCCCAATCTGTGCAATGTACATCTGATGAGTGAAACACTTGGTCAGTCATTTGCCATGCGGGTAAGTACCAGAGCTTTGAAATCAGTTGAGCATCGCGGCGGATTTGATGCGTTTCTGGCCAAGGCGAAAGCCAGCGAGCTTTCCGCAAAGGCTCTCAAGATCAAGCGCATGATCGAGAAAAAAGCCGCCTGAAGGCTTTAACTCTGCAAAATTGCTGAAATTGGATAGCGTTGTGATTTTTCACAGCGCTTTTCTCTGTTATGGCAAGCATATTTATCAAATCCTGACTTCCGGTTTTACCTGACTTTATTATTTCGCTGCTAAAGCCGGTTGAAAAAACTGTCGAACGGGGCCAAAGTCGGGCTGACATGGTTTCTAGTTCAGGAGATGCAGATGGGCTTCAAGGCGCTGGTGGTAGATAAATCCGATGATGGTACAGTTTCGCAGAATATCTCGATGGTGGAGATTGACGATCTGTCAGATGGTGATGTGACGGTTGGTGTTGAATATTCAACACTGAATTACAAGGATGGCTTGTGTATTGGCGCCAAGGGCGGTCTGGTGCGCAATTTTCCGCATGTGCCGGGGATTGATTTTGCCGGTACGGTGGAAGCATCTGCTGATGAGCGTTACAAACCGGGCGACAAGGTTGTGCTGACCGGATGGCGGGTTGGCGAAGTGTGCTGGGGCGGTTATGCACAAAAGGCAAGGGTCAAGGCTGACTGGCTGGTGCCGCTGCCTGACGGGATTGATACCAGACAGGCGATGGCGGTTGGAACTGCCGGGTTTACTGCCATGCTGGCAATCATGGCACTGGAGAAACACGGGCTTGAACCGGGAACTGGTGAAGTGCTGGTAACAGGAGCTGCTGGCGGGGTTGGCTCGGTGGCAACATCCATACTTGCCAATATCGGCTATCAGGTGGCTGCGGTTACCGGCAGGCCTGAAGCGGGTGAATATCTGCAAAGCCTGGGTGCGGCAACAATCATACCCCGTGATGAGCTGAATGAGGCAACACCGCGGCCTTTGGAAAAGGAACGCTGGGCAGGTTGTATTGATGCAGTAGGTGGTGCCATGCTGGGCCGGGTTCTGAAACAGTTGCAATATGGCGCATCGCTGGCAGCTGTCGGACTTGCCGGTGGTGCTGAAGTGGACGGGTTCAGTGTGGTGCCGCTCTTGTTGCGCGGGGTTAATCTTTTGGGCATCGATTCGGTGATGTGCCCATATGCTGACCGGGTTGAAGCCTGGCAGCGTATAGCCAGTGATTTGCCGATGGCGCAACTGGAACAGATGATAGAAATGAAAACTCTGGCTGACCTGCCAGAACTTGGTTCTGCCATTTTGAAAGGTCGGGTCAGGGGGCGTGTCGTTGTGGATGTCAACGAGTGAGTTTTATAATCTGAATTGAAATTTAGCAACAGCTACCCTATATAACGCAAGGTAAGTGATTAGATTGATACGATATTCCCGGCGCGGTTTTTCAATAAGGCGGCACTGAACAAGTAAAAAAAGAGGCAGGAAGAATGATCGAAACCAAAAAACTGGACGCGGAAATCGAAAAAACCCGCGGCATGATTTATGAGATGCGTGACAAGATTCACAAGAGCAGTGATATCATGGAGCGGATAAAGGATGGCACCAAAGTAGGTGATCTGGATTTCGATATTGAAAATGCCCGGATTGAAGATGTTCTCAAACAGCAAAAGGTGATGGAAGCCAATATTGCCGATCTGATAATCGGACTGGAAGATGTGACCAATTCTTTCGGGGCCGAGTTCAAGGACATGCAGGAATTTTCGTTTTCGGAAAAACTGGTCGGCATTTTTTCGCGCTCCAAGGCCAAGGCAATGCGCACCGAGCGGGTGCGAACCACCTCGCTGGCTGGTAATCTGCAGGATCTGCTGGCCAAGTCTGACACTATTACAACTATTCTGAAAGACCAGAAAAAGGTGCTGGAAGAGCGCTATGAGAATTCAGAAAATTCCCTGAAAAGTGTTATCAAGCAGCGCGAGGATGTAACTGCTGAATTAAAAGCGGTACAGGCAAGGATCGAGGAACTCAATCCGCTATTGCTGGATATGGAAAACCAGATGGCGGCATCTACTGATCAGGCAACGCGCACCAAACTTGAAGCCGAGCGGTCTGAACTGGCAACGGAGTATAATCAGGCACAGGCCAAGGAACAGGAACTGCTGGCCGGGTCGCAAACACTGGAGCGTTATACATCGATGTTCCAGACCTTTGTTGACAGTCTGAATAACCAGATTGCGGCGCAAAGCACGCTGATCAACAAATTGTCGATAGATACTGAACAGCGCATTGTCTTGTACAAGTCTTTGGAAGATTCGCTCAAAACCGCAGCCCAGCAGGATGTAGCCCACAAGATCAATACGCTTGGCACCAAGGTTGATAGTGCAGCTGAAGAAACCATGGCCGGGATCGGGGCGGCGGCGCAAAAGCACATTGCCGATCTATTGGAACTGCATGAAAGCAATATGGTAACCACAGCAGATATTCAGCGGCGCAAGAAACTGGCTGATGATGCCTTTGCCCGGCGATTTGCCGAGGTGATGAAAAAACATGAAGCATCAAATTACGCTTCTGGCCGGTAATGACTTCACCTCAGAAAAAAGCCGAACCGTATTTTCAGGCGGTTGATCTGGCATTTGATGCGCTGGACCGGATTTTCCAGTCTGAAGGTATCTGGGTGAAGCAGCATAATCTGATCTATGATGTGGTCAATCAGCATCTGGAGGGTTTGCGGCAGGCTTTTGAGTGCTGGCGTTCTGCGGTGTGGTTTACAGACCGGTTCCGCATTGATCTGGATGATTCCGGCCTGCCGGTTTATCAGCATATATTGCAATTGCAGAATGATTTTAACCGCCGCCGGGAAATGCTGGATGAATTGCCGGACCGCGAGCAGATCAAGAATGAAATGGCTGAGTTGCTGCTGAAATACAAGCAGTTTCCCGATAGTTTGCAAAAGACCATGGGGGAGCGTTTATATTTTGAAGCAATGGACAATCAGGAAATCTACAAACCGTTTACCCCGCCTGTTACAGTGAAACATTCATATAATCCGCGCTCCAAACGTCCTTTTTACGTTGTGCACTGGGCTTCATATGATGGCAGCGCCAATCTGCCGGTGGTTTATGTGGCGGTGATTGAAGATTCATCTGATGAAGCGCCAAAGCCGCAAAAGAAACGTACTGGCCCGTGGGGTGAAACCGGTGGTGATGAATGGCTTGGGCAGGGTCTGCCAAACCGGACCCTTTCAGATGCTTTCAGGTTTTTTGCCCAGGAAAACAGCCAGTATTCACTGACACTTACATCCATTGCCACATCCATGGACCGCGATTTTCCAACCCTGCATCCAAAACAGCTGCGCCGGTTTGTACTGGGGCCATTATATGTTGGCGGTGTTACCCGTCATAATGAAAAGGTGCAGGGATTGCTGGATTCGGTCAGGAATGATGATGATAACTGGGTATTGACCTGGACGTTGCAGGAATTGTTCTCAAAAGAAGAAGTGTCGTCGAAAAAGGGTATCTGGGGATCGGCGGTTCCCAAGGAAATCTACCATATCAACACCGATGATATTGATTGTGCCAGAAATGGTGTCAGTGCCCAGGAAAAGCACGCGCTTATTCCTCATGTCGCCTATCAAAAGGCCTATGCGCAAGGCCGGGTGGATGAGATTTTTGACGGCTATCAATGTTACATTGCCAGCGGCAGCCAGATTATTCGCCATGTTTGATTTTATGTAATTTATGGAACCGATAGATGGATACAGGACTGACTACTCTCAATGAAAAGGAAATAGCGGCGCATTTAAGTGTAGCGCAATCGCTGATTGAGCGGGCCAGTGTGGTGATAAAGGACAGATCGGGCAAGTCCAGTACCGAACTGGCCGGGACTCACAGGCGGTTTGTGTCAACGGTTTCAACACGCGGGTCTGAAAGCACCAGGCTGGTGAAAATCACTGAAACCGTGCAGGCACTCAATCCGCAGGACAATATGCTGTCACCGGCCCAGCACGGGCTGTTATTCCGGTTGCGACGTGGTATTCAGGTGGCGCTTGCGGTGCATGATCTGTTTGCTAGGCAATCAGAACTGGAATCGCTGGCTCTGGAGAACCGATCTGTTGCCCTGAGCGGTGACAAGGCGGCACGGTTTCACCGTTTGCTGGCGGCTGGAGCCTTTGTTACCAGTTTCACCCTTGCCAGCTTTATCAATCAGTCTTTTGAAACCAGTGATGATGTAACCGGAGACCTGCCTGAACCGGTATTCTCATTTGAATCACCGCATGAAGCTGTAAAGCATATCATTATGGGGCTGGATGAGGCGATAAGTGAAGCGCGAGATGACAGTCAGTTGATAGCACGGACCAAGGCATTTGCCCGGCTGTGTCTTGACGGGCTGGTGCAGCGCCGGGCCAGATTTGATGAACTGGAAGGGTTTGAGCAGAACCATATCAGGCTTGATGCCGATGATTTTGAACTGAACGGCTTTGATATACGCGATCGTGGCCGTCGCAAGCCGCTGATCATGAATTTCAAAAAGCCCAATGAGGTGGTGGGCAACCATATTGCCAAATATCAGGCGATCAAGCTGGCCAAAATGCTGATGGCCTATGATTTTGACAGGCAGCTAAATCCGTTTGTCGAACTGGGCGGCTTTATCTTTACCTTTATCGGGGATGGTTTTCCAGGTACGGGCAAGACAACCCTCATTCAGATGATTGCCGGGCTGATCAATGATTATTGCAATGTTGCCGGCTATAGTTTCCATTATGAAAATTTCGGGGTGGACCAGATTTCGTCCTATCAGGGTAAATCCGGTCAGAACTGCAAGCAGTTCATTACCAATGTGCTGGATACAAGGGTTATCGGTTTTGGCACGGTTGATGATATTGACCAGATTGCCGCCAAACGTTCTGATGAGCGGGCATCGGCTGGCCAGCAGGAAATAACTGCGGTGCTGATGGAAGGTTTTTCCGGGGCCAATACGGTTATTCGCGGTAATTGTTCATTCGGCATGTTTTCCAACTATCCTGAAAATGTTGACGATGCGCTGCGCCAGAGGGCCGGGGCGCGCTGGCTGGTTGATGGGCCGCAAACTGAAGATGATTATATTGATATTTTTGCGTTATTGCTGGGCAAGAATCACAATATTGCGCTTGGTGATCATGATCTTTATGCCGCCCAGGCGATCAAACAGGCGGTAAGGTCGGCCTATGACAGGCATTCACTGCCGCAGGAAGAAAACCTGCTCAGGGTTTATGAGAAGGTTGCCAAAGCCAATGGCGAGATGAAGACGCTGGCTGATATTGGCATGTATCTGCATGCGATCAAACAGGCTGAACCGCGATTTACCGGCCGGGCAATCAAGAATATTACTGATGCGGTGAAAATGCGGGCTATGGATATTGATCTTCCCGATGAGTGGTTTGAAAATCCTGAAAGCTTTATGCACAAGTCCTATGATGAAAAATATGCGATGATCAATGAAATGCGTACACCGATTACCATGGATATGATCGTGCAGGAAGTTAACCGCTATGCTGATTCAGAATTTCGTTATACTGACAAGTCTGATGCGGCGGCTGTAGATAATATAATCCGTGATCAGCGGGTGCGTGAGCGGGCGATTGAAGAAATCAGCGAGATGAAAGAAAAGGGTACATGGAACGCATAATCGATAATGCACTGATCGACAATGCGCTGATCTATGGCGCCATGTTTCGGGTTGATGAACCTCATCTGGTTGATCGCTATAACCGGGCGCTGCAGGGTTTTGGGCTGCCACCCACCAGTCTGGAAACATTCATTATTGATGCCATGGGTTATTCGCCCGATATTGCCAAGGAGTTTGGTGATAAAAACTATCTTGATCCCAATGAAATAAATCCGCGGTTCATTATCCTGTCACCTGAACAGGAGGATCTGCCGGTCATTTCGACCAGTTTTACCTCAACGGCTGATCTGATGAAGGCGTTTTTTGTCAAGAATGCTGAAAGCCTGAATACTCTTACCCTGAAAGATGTGGTGTTTGGCGAGATTGAGGATTCAACTTACCGGATTGATTCAATCGAAGATATTTTATCGATTAAAAAGGTTCATTTTAAAATCCGCACATCAGGTGAATTGTTTTCGCGGGCGCGCGAGCTGAAAAAAATGGTCAACCGGTTTTATGCCGAGGATGATTCATGGCGCAATGACAGATTGATGGATGATATTTTGCGATCAGCCAGGCTGGTTGGTGATATCAGGTTCAATAATATTATCCCGCGCTATACCGAGTTTGAACTGCCCTCATTCTGGACCAGTCACTTTGGCGGCCTGTATGTGTTTCATGATGAAGATGGGGTGGCAACGCTAATCGGTGAAGAACAGGACCCTGAATTTATAAAGGGGTTTCAGAATGAACTGCATTATATCTGGCGCCTTGATTATGATTCTGTGTACCAGTTTTTAACCGATACTGGCCGGATCAGCGGATTTGAACCGGGATGGCTGGAAGTCTCCGGGCTGGTGGAGCGACGTATTGAGCTTTATGTGAGCCAGAAAATATCTGAAAGTAATACCGATACTGATTTGCGCCGGTTAAGCCCGGATGCAATGCAGAACTGGATACATCGCAATTATGATGATCTGGCCAGTGACGGGGTGTTCTCGTTTTTGATGCGGGTGCGCAAGGCACTGGTGAATGGCCGGATGCCGGTGATCAGAAAGTCTGATGCTGAAATGAAATTGCTGATTGTGCGCGCTGGCCCTGAACATCCCGACAGGGCACTGGTGGCGCGGCTATTATCGAGCTATTCCAGATTTGACTTCCTTAACCGGTTTGCTGTCAACAAGCCGGGTTTTTATGAAGATTATGCCAGGTTCCCTGAAAACCTGAAACAATTTGCAATTCAAAAAATAACCCGCAGCTATTTCTCCAATGCTGACAGATATTGGGAAAAGCTGCTGGATACAAGAAAGGACTGATATGTTTGATCCTTTGATTGAATGGATAAAAAAGTTGTGGCACCTGTTTGTTGTATCAGTGAAACGGCTGATCAAATGGGTGCTGGCGCCTTTTGTCTATATTTACACACTGTATAAAACCTCCGGCTGGATAATCCGTATTGTGCTGCTGGTTGCGGTGATACCTTTAATTGTTTCTTATCTGTGGCTGTTCTGGAATGCGGCCTGGATCAGGGATTATGACACCAATTACCCAGACCGGTTTGATCTGACCCACAAGATGAGAACTGCAGATGAGCAGGTTTCTACTGAAGGTGGCGGTGATACTACCAAAACCTGCGGCAAGTCAGCTATTGTTGAGATTGCAGCTGATTTGATTGATTTTAATGTCAATCGCAATATGTGGATGTCATCCAATCCGGTCTACAAGGCCGGGATTTTCTGGACCATTCCGTGGTCACATACATGGTTTCTGGACAACAAGGCAGCGTTTCAGCGCGGTGTGCATCAGGCGGTAAATCGAACCCTTATTGAACTGGCAGATGCTCTGGGCAGGGTGCGCGGTACATCGCGGATCGACAAGAATCTTAAAATTGCCAAGGGCAATATCCAGTTTGACCAATATACATGGTATATCAACCCGTTTGATGAACAGCCCTTTGGCCCGACGACCCCCAGCCCGACCTATTATCGCAAAGCCAAAAAGGCGCTTGAAGCGTTTAATGATGCCTTGAGCAAATGCAATGCAACCTTTGATGCAAGAGCCGATAATCTGTTGCAGTTCCTTGACCGGATTGCCAAGGATACCGGTTCGACCTCGGCTGAGATCAAGGACAGGGCTGCCAATTACAATTCGGGCTGGTTCGATACCAGGGCTGATGATATTTTCTGGCATGCCAATGGTGAGCTTTATGCCTATTACGGAATTTTGAAAGCTGCCAGATCGGACTTTTCTGATGTGATTGAACAGCGTGGTCTGCAAGATTTGTGGAGCCGGATGGAAGAACATATCAAGCTGGCAATCGAGCTGGATCCAGCCATTGTATCGAACGGTCGCGAAGATGGCTGGATGATGCCGACGCATCTGACAACTATCGGGTTTTACATATTGCGGGCGCGTTCCAATCTGGTGGAGATCAGGTCGGTGCTTGATCGTTGATCCACTCCATACCGCCAAGGGCGTCAATCAGTGGCTGCAACCATGGCTGATAGCGTTTCCAGCGCTCAAGTGATGTCTTGTAGATTGGCTGGCGGACCTGCCAGCGGCTGGCGGTCATCACCGCGCGGTCTGATTTTTGCGGTTCAAGACAGCTGTTGGACCAGTCAAGCCCGGAAAATTCGATCAGTTTGCGGGCGTTGGCTTCAGGGTTTTGAACAATGTCTTCATAGGATACTTCGAGAATTGGCAAGGAGATGGTTTGCTTCCAGTGATCCATGATGGCCGAGTAATGCCGGTAATATCTGCCAAGCCATTGCAGACGGTAGGAATATTCATGGCCGGTGCGAAAGCGCTGGAAGAAGCAGGATATGCAGGTATCCAGCGGATGGCGGCGAACATGGATTATCCGGGCATTGGGGAACAGCATGGATATTTGTGCCAGCTTATAGGCATTTTGCGGCATCTTGTCGGTAAAGCGTATAAATTTTTGCTCTTTTGCCCGCTGATTGACCATGCCCATGCAGGCTCTGGCAGCAGAGTTGAAATGCTCATCGGGCATTTGCAAAAGATAACCGTAATCAGTGCCCTTATATGCAAGATTGTGCACGGCCCATTGGCGCATCTGCTCACTGACGGAGCCAATCATTGGCAATTCACCGGCGGCAAATATATCTGGATGGCGTGATAATATGGTTTCAACCAAAGTTGTGCCGGAACGGGGCATGCCAATGATGAAAACCGGAGCTTCGCTCAGATCACCGCGTGATGTGTTGCGGGCAAGATTGCTCCGGTTCAAACTTGCAATGGCTTCATTTACGGCATTTTGCTGAATTTCAGCTTTGAAAACACCGCTGCGCAATCTGGATGCTTCCAGGGCAAAATGGAAAGCTTCGTGATATTTTGCCGTATCATTCATGGCCTTTGACAGGGCAAAGCACAAATATTCCTGATCAGAATTGCTGCAATTATTGCCTGCATAAATTGTCTGCATTTCGGCAATCAGCGGATCATCTGGCCTGAATTTGTAAATGCCGCCCAGATTGAAAAATGCCTCGGCATAGGCCGGTTTCAGTTCTATGGCCCGGCGATAATGCTTTATGGCTTCATCCATCTGATCAAGTGAGCCCAGCACAGAAGCCAGATTATGGTGCATTTGCGGCTGGTCAGGAGCCAGTTGCATTGATTTTCTGATCAGTTTCAGCGGTTCTTGCGGGTCCTGGGTTATATTCCACAGGGCAAGACCCAAAAAGTGCATTGCATCAGCATGTTCAGGATTTTGCCTTAAAACCTCGCGGTAAGCGTCAGCAGCCTGCTGGTAGCGCATGGCTCTGGTGTGCTCAAGTCCCTCTTTCAGTTTTGCTGACATTGTTCCATAAAGTCTGATTTGCTGTCGTTTTGCAAGAGGCAGCATCTTGCACTGCATGGTGTGTGGACATATGTTGATCATATGACCAGGCCTGAGCGGATTTCCAAAACTTCAATTGTGCTAGATGTTTATGATCGCATGAGCGAAGATGACGGGTTTCCGCTGGCTGGCAATATTGCCTTTTCCTCATTATTGGCGCTGTTCCCGTTTTTGATCTTTTTAACCTCGCTGGCCGGGTTTTTGGGGAATGAAAAACTGGCGACCACTGTGGTTGATTATCTGCTGTCAGTGGCACCTGAGAATCTGGTCAACCCGTTTATTGATGATATTCATGCTATCTTGACGGTGCCTGACAGTTCGGTGCTGTTAATTGCGGTTTTGCTTACCCTTTATGCGGCAGCCGGCGGGGTTGAATCAATCAGGGTGGGGCTGAACCGGGCCTATGGCTATCGCGAAACCCGCTGGTGGATTTTCAGATTTTTGCAAAATGTGGTGTTTGTGATTGGCGGAGCGGTGGTGCTGATTGCACTGGCATTTCTGATCGTGTTCGGGCCGTTATGGTGGGATGTGGCAGAAGGCTGGCTGCCGGTATTGCAAAAATTTACTGCAAGGTTTTATCTGTTGCGCTATCCGGTCGGGCTTGGCCTGTTATTTGTTGCTCTGGTGCTGGGGCATTTGTTCTTGCCGGTAAAACGGCATTCGCTTGGCCAGATAATGCCGGGAATATTGCTGACTATTGGTCTGTGGCTGGTGGCGGCATGGACCTATGCTGAATATATTGCCCGCTTCTCACGGGCTCATCTGATGTATGCCGGACTGGGCAATGTGGTAATTGCCCTGATTTTCATCTATATTTCGGCTCTGGTGATTATTCTGGGTGGTGAGGTTAATCAGGCGCTGATTGCAAGGAGAAAGAACCGATGAACAAATTGCTGATTGTGGTCTGGGGGCTGATGATGATTTCAGCTGCTCAGGCAAGCTCTATGTCGAGTGAGTTTACCCTGACAAATCAGCAGCCGGTGCTGATTGTTGACCTGACCCATCCGCGCCCCAATAGCGATCAGGCGGCCTATATTTACCGCATATGCCGCTCTGCAGGCACAGTGGAGGTTTACCGGACCACGGCAATGTTCAAACAAAACCCGCCAGTGCGTCCGGTGGCTATTCTCAATAATCCAAATGCTCCATGCCGTGACCTGTTGTTGCACAAGGGTGAAATGCTGATCCTTCGCAATCAGGGTGACAGGGCGGTTGCAGCCTATGATCTGGTTGGCGGGTAACTCAATATAGCCAAGCTTATGAGTTAAGCCTCACAAGCCTCTTGCACATCCTCAAAGGTGCGAAGGCCGGTTTGCGGGGCATTTACCAGAACTGCCATATTGCCGGGCAGGTGCTGGTTTTTCCACATCCGGGTATGGGCCTTGGGGATGTCGCGCCATGAAAAGACTTCTGACATGCAAGGATCAATGCGCCGGTTAAGCACCAGCTGGTTGGCCTGTGCCGCCTGTTTGAGATGGGCGAAATGTGACCCCTGAATGCGTTTCTGGTGCATCCAGACATAGCGGGCATCCATGGTCAGATTATAACCGGTTGTGCCGGCGCAAAATACCACCATGCCGCCGCGCTTGGCGACCAGACATGATACCGGGAAAGTGGCTTGCCCTGGATGTTCGAATACCGTGTCAACGCTGACACCTTTTCCGGTTATGTCCCATATGGCCTTGCCGAAATTGCGGGCTTCCTTTGCCCATTCATTATATTCATCGGTGTTGACGGTTGGCATTTCGCCCCAGCAATTGAAATCCTTGCGGTTGATAACACCCTTGGCGCCAAGGGACATGACGAAATCGCGCTTTTCCTCATCGGAAATGACACCAATGGCATTGGCCCCGGCAGTAGCACATAATTGTATGGCAAAGGAGCCAAGCCCGCCCGACGCCCCCCAGACCAGCACATTATGACCGGGGCGCAGAATATGCGGGCGGTGGCCGAACAGCATTCTGTAGGCAGTGGCAAGGGTTAGGGTATAGCAGGCAGATTCTTCCCATGTCAGATGTTTGGGACGCGGCATTAATTGCTGGGCCTGTACCCTGGCATATTGGGCAAAGGAACCGTCGGGGGTTTCATAACCCCAGATGCGCTGGGTGGGTGAGAACATCGGATCACCGCCATTGCACTCCTCATCATCGCCATCATCCTGATTGCAGTGGATAACCACTTCATCGCCGATTTTCCAGCGTTTGACCTTGGAGCCAACTGCCCAGACGATACCGGCAGCATCAGAACCGGCAATATGAAAATCATGCTTGTGGACATTGAGTACCGAGATCGGAGTGCCAAGGGCCGCCCAGACACCATTATAATTGACCCCTGCAGCCATAACCAGCACCAGCACCTCATGGCTGTCAATCTGCCATGTCGGGACGGCTTCAACCTGCATGGCTTTGGATGGCGGGCCGTGCCGGTCCTGACGGATGGCCCAGGCATACATTTTTGCCGGAACATGGCCAAGTGGTGGCAGTTCGCCGATTTCATACAGGTCTTTCAATTTGCTATCTGTGCTCATGTCTTATCAATCTGACTGGTTGTTGTTTGTTGTCATTATACTAAAGATTTTTTTGTTTTGCAGTGCAACATAAGTAGGTGGTGCCAGCTGATTAACCAGAAGTTGCAAAAGCTGAATAGTTAACGTTTTATTATGATATAATTTATTTATGATTCAAATTGAAACAGTTTTGTGAGGCGTTTGTCATGGAAGACATGGTTGGATTTCTGGAAACAATTGACGGTTTGCCGGGAAAAATTCTGGGACTTGATGGATTGCCGCTGGCTATAGTGCTGATGATAGTTTCATTGAGTGTCTTTGGGGCCGTGCTGGTTAATAATCTGGCTGATCGTCGCTATGTTTTTGAATATGCGTTCAGTTTTGCAATGATGCTGCTGGGGGCGGTTATCGCCAATCTGGTGCTGTTCGACAAGGTTTTGCTGATTGACAATGCCATCGCCATGGCAGCGATTTTCTCCAATATTGGCATGGTGTTTTCAGGGCTGACACTGATGGTTATCTATCGTCTGGCATCACCTGCCGGGGTTTAGTCCAAAGTTTGGTTGCGTTGCAGCATTTTAATGTGCTTTGGTGCGGTGGAGTAAAAATAACCGGATCAAAGCCCAATGGAAAAATCCAATGCCACACCGGCTAGAAAGGATCGTCCCTGGATATTCAGGACCTATGCCGGTCACTCGACTGCTGCTGCTTCCAATGCACTATATAAAAGCAATCTGAAAAAGGGCCAGACCGGCCTGTCAGTGGCATTCGATCTGCCGACCCAGACCGGCTATGACAGTGACCATATTCTGGCGCGCGGCGAGGTTGGCAAGGTTGGTGTACCGGTCAGCCATATTGGTGATATGCGCCAGCTGTTTGACGGTATTCCGCTTGATAAAATGAATACCTCGATGACGATTAATGCCACAGCGGCATGGTTGCTGGCCCTGTATGTGGCGGTGGGCGATGAACAGGGGGCGGATCGGCGTTCGCTGTCCGGTACTACGCAAAATGATATTATCAAGGAATATCTGTCACGCGGCACCTATGTGTTTCCACCTGATCATTCATTGCGGCTGACCAATGATACAATAAGCTGGGGGTATAGGGAGATTCCGCGCTGGAATCCGATGAATGTATGCTCGTATCATTTGCAGGAAGCAGGGGCAACGCCGGTTGAGGAACTGTCATTTGCGCTGGCTAATGCAATTGCGGTACTGGATGCGGTGAAGGCTTCGGGTGCGGTTGAAACAGCTGATTTTCCCAAAGTGGTCGGGCGTATCTCGTTTTTTGTCAATGCCGGGATTCGCTTTGTTACCGAATTGTGCAAGATGCGGGCATTTACCGAGCTTTGGGACGAAATATGCCTTGAGCGCTATGGGGTTGAAGACCCGAAACTGCGGCGGTTTCGCTATGGGGTGCAGGTGAATTCGCTGGGGCTGACTGAACAGCAGCCGGAAAATAATGTCTACCGGATATTGCTGGAAATGCTGGCAGTGGTTCTGTCGAAGAATGCGCGGGCAAGGGCAGTGCAACTTCCGGCATGGAACGAGGCGCTGGGACTGCCGCGGCCATGGGACCAGCAATGGTCCTTGCGGATGCAGCAGATTGTGGCGCTGGAAACCGATTTGCTGGAATATGGTGATATTTTTGCCGGGTCCAGTGAAATTGAGCGCAAAGTTGAAGAGCTGAAAGAAATGGCGCGCAGTGAACTGGCAAATCTGGAGGCAATGGGGGGAATCGTTGCTGGAATTGACAGCGGCTATATGAAAGAAAAGCTGGTTGCATCCAACACTGCCCGGATCAAGGCGATTGAATCGGGCGAGATGAAAATTATCGGGGTGAATGTCTATACAGATGGTGAGGCATCGCCGCTTTCCACCGGGGATGGTGAGGCGATATTGACAGTGCCTGATCATGTTGAGTTTGACCAGATTGCGGCTTTGAAGAAGTGGCGGGCTGAACGCGATGGCAGCCGGGTCGAGGCAGCTATTGCCGGGTTGAAACAGGCCGCTGGTGATGGCTCAAATATTATGGAACCTTCAATTGAATGCGCCAAAGCCGGGGTGACAACCGGGGAATGGGGGGCTGTGCTGCGTGAAGTATTTGGTGAATATCGCCCGCCTACCGGGGTTGGCAGGGCTGTTGGCAAGGATGATGGCAAGGCTGATGAATTGCGGGTTCAGGTTTCAGAACTGGCGGTAAAACTTGGCACGCCGCCGCGTATGCTGGTTGGCAAACCGGGACTTGACGGGCATTCCAACGGGGCCGAACAGATAGCAGTGCGTGCCGGTGAAGTCGGGTTTGAAGTGTTTTATGATGGTATCAGGCTGACCCCGGATGAGATTGTGGCCTCAGCCAGTGAAAACCGGGTGCATGTGATCGGGTTGTCAATATTATCGGGCAGTCATGTCTCGCTGGTGCGCGATGTAATCAACAAATTGCGCGAGAAACATCTGGATCATATTCCGGTTATTGTTGGGGGTATTGTGCCTGAAGGGGATGTGATGGTGCTGCGGCAAATGGGAGTGAAGAAGGTTTATACACCCAAGGACTTCCGGTTAAATGCGATGATGACGGAAATTGTCGAACTGGTCGGAGCGCAACAGGGGGCATGAAATGCTCCCTGAAGCTCAAAAAAACTCAAGTTTGATTTTGCATTGGTATGCAATCAGTCGCCTTCAAACTCTACCAGAGTGTGGACCTTTACGCCCTTGTCGCGCAGTTTTTTGGCGCCGCCCAGGTCTGGCAGGTCGACTACAAAGGCGGCGGCAACGATTTCGCCGCCTGAATCCTTGATAAGATCAGTTGCGGCATCTGCGGTGCCGCCAGTGGCTATCAGATCATCGATCATCAGGATTTTATCGCCTTTCTTGATGGCATCGGAGTGAACCTCGATCCGGTCGACGCCATATTCCAGCGAATATTCCCGGCCAATGGTTTTCCATGGCAGCTTGCCCTTTTTGCGTATCGGGATGAAGCCCTTGCCAAGTTCGTGGGCGATGGCCCCGCCCAGAATAAAGCCGCGTGCTTCAATACCAACAACATAGTCGACATCCATAGTCAAAAACGGCCACATCAGTTCATCAACCGAAGCACGAAAGCCATGCGGGTCTGACAAAAGGGTGGTGATGTCGCGGAACATTACGCCTTTCTTGGGATAGTCGGGGATGGTACGGATAAATTGCTTGATGTTGAAACCATTGCGCAGGTCCATGATTTGTCCTTTAGAGTTTTGCGACTATATTGTCGAAATTTTCAAGAGCAGCAGTCTTTTCATGATCATCCAGAAAAGAGCCGATAAATGAGTTGCGGCCAAGTTGTATGATTTCCGCCATGGTTAAATCAAGTGCTTGTTGAACGGCAATGTAGTTTTCGTTGATATATCCGCCAAAATAGGACGGATCATCTGAATTTACAGTTGCCAAGAGACCCTTTTGCAGCATCTGGCGCAAAGGATGCTGGCGCATGTCGGTAATGACAGCAAGTTTCAGATTGGATAGCGGACAGACGGTAAGGGCGATTTGCTGTCTGGCTATTCTGGATGTCAGGGCTGCATCTTCAAGGGCGCGGTTGCCGTGATCGATACGCTGGATGCAAAGCTGATCGAGTGCTTCATATACATATTGTGGCGGGCCTTCTTCACCGGCATGGGCAACCAGGGCAAATCCAAGCTTGCGGGCCCTGGCAAAAACCCGTTCAAATTTTGAAGGTGGATTGCTGTTTTCAGAAGAATCAAGCCCGATGCCGTATATCTGGTCCTTATATTTTTCGGCAGTTTCAAGAGTTTCAAAGGCTGCCTCCTCGCTTAAATGGCGCAGAAAACACATGATCAGTCTTGAGGTTATCTTGAACTCGGTTCTGGCCTTTTCAAGCGCATCGCTTATGCCTGACAATACGATATCAAAGGGAATGCTGCGTTCGGTATGTCCTTGCGGGTCAAAGAAAATTTCAACATGGGTTACATTCTGGGAATGAACCTTTTGCAGATAGGCAAAGGCAAGTTCAAAAAAATCTTCACGGGTTTGCAGAACCGACATGCCAAGATAATAAACATCCAGAAAATCCTGCAGGCAGGTGAAATTATAGGCATCGCAGATTTCTGCAATATTGGCATATGGCAGTTTGACATTATTGCGCCTTGCCAGTTGCAGCATCATTTCCGGTTCCAGTGTGCCTTCTATATGCAGGTGCAGTTCTGCCTTGGGCATGTTCTTGACAAGATTTGTGATTGTGCTCATGGGTGTTTATTGTCTCTTGGCTTTATTTATTGCAAGCACAGTAACAGAAAAAAGGCCGCATGGCTGATAAACCATTGCGGCCTTTCTCAAATTGTTGCCAGAATGCTATTTGCGCGGGGGCAGTGGCATCCAGGAAGGTACGGCAACATCTGCATGTGCAAATTGTGGCATCTTGGCAGAGAGGTCGGCCATATTCTTGATGTCACTGTCGTTCAGAATTTTCTGGGTGATCAGGGTGGGAGGAATGATCACATTGTGACCGGGATCCTGACCTGCCAGCAACATTGCCAGTGCGCGAACTGATACTTCACCAACCACGGCAGGGTTGGTGGCGGCAGTTGCGGCCCAGGCGCTGTTTTCTTCACGCATTGCAGAAATATCAGCGGTTGAAACGTCGGCTGAATAGATTTTGATCTGCTTGTTGAGACCTGCTTCATCAACAGCAATTTTCACACCCTTGGCAAATTCGTCATAAGGGGCAAACATTACAGTTATATCGCTGTGAGCCTGCAGAACCGAGCGGGCCTGATTGGCAACAGAATTGGCAATCGGGTTATCAAGAGTGCCGAACATGGCTTTTTCCTTGATGCCCGGATATTTCTTTTTGAAAATTTTCCAGGTTTCATCGCGGCGGTCAAGCGGGGCGATACCAGCAACATAAACATAACCGGCATTAAAGCTTTCGCCATTATCCTTGACTGCCTGTTCAAGTGCCAGACGGGCAAGGTCGCGGTCAGACTGTTCAATTTGTGGGACTTTTGGATTTTTTACGTTCACGTCAAAAGCAACCACCTTGATGCCGGCATCAAGAGCGCGCTGGACGGCGGCCTGCATTGATTCAGTCAGACCGTGCTGAACAACGATACCTTGTACTCCAAGCGCAATGGCCTGATCGACCATATCGGCCTGCAGGGCGGCATCCTGGCGAGAATCGAACACCCGAAGGTCAACGCCAAGGGCTTTTGCCTGTTTTTCCACGCCTGACAGATAGGCCTGGAAGAAGTCACCGGTTGACAGATAGCGCACCAGAGCGATTTTCACCTTTGATGGATTGTCAAATGGTGCCGGCATGTCGCCAGCCATTGCCGGGGCGGCAAATCCACTGGCAAGGACTGCAAGGCCCCCTGCCAGTGACATGAATAGACGTCGTGTGAGTTTCATTTGTATTCTCCCTTATGGTTGGTTTAGCGTTGAGTTTTATGTGTGGCCGCCCGATCTGTGATGTGACAGGGCGAAAGTAAAGACCA
Source organism: Hyphomicrobiales bacterium (assembly GCA_026990765.1). Classification (GTDB taxonomy): domain Bacteria; phylum Pseudomonadota; class Alphaproteobacteria; order Rhizobiales; family Aestuariivirgaceae; genus JALWJW01. The sequence continues at coordinate 28,835 of JALXCV010000055.1, forward strand.
GTGCCACTACCAGCACTGCGCCCTTGACGAAATCCTGAGTGTAATAGGGGGCGTTCATCATGGTCAGACCCTGCAGCAGGATACCGACAAACAGGGCACCGATTATGGTGCCAAAGGCGTTGGCCTTGGCAGCACCAAGCACTGCAAAGCCGATAAGGGCGGCTGCAATGGAATCCAGCAACAGATTGTTACCCGATGCCAGATCGCCACGCCCCAGCCTTGCGGCCAACAGTATACCGCCAATTGATGCGGTTATGCCGGAAATGACATAGGCCAGAACCTTGTAGCGGTTGACATTGGCGCCAGCCAGCGCTGCAGCGCGTTCATTGGAGCCGATGGCATACATGATGCGGCCATGACGGGTGAGTTCGAGAAATACCCAGATCAGCAAACCTATTACCAGCAGGAATATGACGGAAAACGGAATCAGATTATCGATAAAAAAGTCAAACCGGTGGCGTCCTAGCGCCAGAAATGCCTTGGAGAAAGTGCCATTGGCGACCGAACCATCGGGCATGGTCATGCCGGTGGCAATGGAGCGGCCCTGTGTCGGGATGCGTTGCAGGCCGATCAGCAGGAACATCATGCCAAGGGTTGCCAGAAGGTCTGGCACCCGCATTTTAACGATCAAAAACCCATTGATAAGACCGACAACCGCTCCCATGACCAGACAGGCAATAACGGCCACAAAGGCATTCATTTCCCAGACCACCATTACATAGGCTGACAGCATCAAGGCTGTGGTGGCAACCGAGCCGATTGAAAGGTCAAAACCGTCAACCACCAGGGTACAGGTAACCCCCAGTGCCAGAATGCCGGTTATGGCAACTGACTGGAAGATGAATACGGCTGAATGCGGCCCGGCAAAGCCTTCGGCGGCCAGTGAAAAGAAAATCACCAGAGCAACCAGCAGGGCTAAAAACCCATAGCGGATGGCAAAATCAATCGGGGTTGATTTTGTCTTGACGCTGGTCGCCTCATTTGAGGAGTTTTGGTTTTTATCAGTCAATTCAAATACTCTGTTGTTGTGTGGTTTGCTGTCCGGCAACCTGTGCCATGACTGCGTTCATATCGATGTTCTTGTTCAAGTGATTACCGACGATCGTGTGATCGTTCATCACCACAATGCGGTCGGCGATTTCCAGTGCTTCATCCATTTCAGAAGCAAAAACGATGGTGGCGCGGCCATTAGCGGTCTGGCGGATTTTGCTGCCAATATCGCGGCGGGCCTTGATATCAACGCCCTGGAATGGTTCGTCCAGCACCAAAAGTCTTGAGGTTTCAGCCAGCCAGCGGCCTACCATTACCTTTTGCTGATTTCCGCCGGAAAGCGTTCCAATATCATCGCTATTGGACTGGCAGACAATACCCAGGCTGGAAATTGTTGCCGAGGCAGTTGTCTGCTCGCTGCGGTCTTTTATGAAAGAAGCAGTGGAGTGGCGGGCAAGGAATGGCAGGGTGATATTGCCGGTTATGTCAAAGCCGGGAATAACCGCATTGCTGGCCCGGTCCTTGGGGCACAGGAAAACGCCGGAATTGATGGCATCACCAGCGCTATGGGGATCATAAGGCTTGCCATTGAGCATCATTGACCCTGAGTAAAGAGGTGTCAGGCCAAACAGGACAGAAGCAAAATCGGTTTTGCCTGAACCCACCAGTCCGGTTATGGCAATGACTTCATCTTCACATAAATCAATTGAAAATGGTTCGGCGCCAGCTTTCAGGCATATGTCTTTCAAAACCAATACCGGTTTTCCCGCCGGTTTGGTGTCAAGCTGCAAGCCTGCCATTTGCTGACCAAGCATGGAATTTACCGCGCCTTCATAATCCAGAGGCTCGGTTTCAAAGGTGCCGGCAATTTCGCCATCACGCATTGAGACTATCCGGTCAGCCAGACGGCGAATATCTGACATGCGGTGTGAGATATACAAGATTGCCACGCCTTTATTGCGCAGGCGATCAAGCAATGTGAACAGGCGGGTGGCTTCAGATGCTGAAAGTGATGATGTTGGTTCATCAAGAACCAGTATCTTTGGATGATGTGCCATGGCCCTTGCTATGGCGATCAACTGCCGGTCGGCCAGGCCCAGATCGCTGACAGTACGGGTAACATCTACTTCCAGACCTATGGCTGCGGCAATTTTGCGGGCCTGATTGCGGGTCTTGCGGGCATTGATGAAAAAGCTGCTTGCCGGTTTTGCCAGTTGGTCCAGCATCAGGTTTGAAGCAATATCAAGATCGGGGATAACGCCGTCATTGATGCTCTGGTGAACAGTTACCACCCCTGAAGCTATGGCATGTGAGGGAGAAGAAGGGGTAAATGGCACATCTTCAAGGGTGATTGTTCCTGAGTTTGCGGAGTAAACGCCGCAAATAATCTTTACGAGTGTCGACTTGCCGGCACCATTTGCCCCCATCAGGGCCGTTATCTTGCCGGCAGGCAGGTCAAGATTAATGCCACGCAGCACCTTGTTGGTGCCAAATGACTTGGTTATTCCGGTCAGCTTTACAGTGACTTTCGACAATAGTTTACCTCCCTTGACATCTGAAATGTAACCGGCCTTTCTGTCAATTGTCAACTCCTATTGACAATTGCCCGTTTTATTAGGATGATCAGGCTCGGCAAAATGGCAAGAGATGCTATAGTAATTTGTGTTGTTAAACATACTGCTGGAACTCAACCGGGAGGAATATGATGGGAAAATCAGGCAGCAATTACGAACCCCTTACTGTTGAGACTATTTCGAAAAGACTGGGAGATATAAAGGCGGTAACTGACAGGCTTGGAACCGATACCGGCAGCTGGAAGGCCAAAGAGGTCGGGGATGGCAATCTCAATCTGGTTTTCATCGTTGAGAGTGACAAATCAAGTGTTATTGTCAAACAGGCACTGCCATATGTGCGACTGGTGGGTGACAGCTGGCCATTGCCGCTGACACGGGCGTTTTTTGAAAATCATGCCCTGACCCGACAGGCAAAGCGTGATCCGGGCAGTGTGCCTGAAGTTTATTATTTTGATGAGGAGCAGGCGCTGATCGTGATGGAGTTTTTAACTCCGCATGTGATTTTGCGTCACTTGCTCATGGCAGGCAAGAAACATCCCACTCTGGCAAAAACCATGGGTGAATTTTGCGCCCGTACCCTGTTTCGCGGTTCAGACCTGTCAATGAAAACCGCAGATAAAAAGGCTGATGTGGCTTTGTTTGCCGGTAATGTCGAATTGTGTGACATTACTGAAAATCTGGTATTTTCCGATCCGTATTTCGATGCGGAAATGAACAGGCATACTTCACCCCAGCTGGATGATATTGTGGCGCGCCTTAGAGCCGATATTGATCTGAAAGTTGAAGTCCAGCATCTTAAATCAGCATTTTGCAGCAATACAGAAACCATGCTGCATGGTGATTTGCATACCGGTTCGATCATGGTCAGTGATGATGAAGCAAAGGTGATTGATCCTGAATTTGTGCTTTATGGTCCAATGGGGCTGGATATCGGCATGTTGCTTGCCAATTTCTGGATGGCATATTTTGCCCAGCCAGGTCATATTGATGATGCAGAAAGACGTGATGATTATCAAGAATGGATTTTGAGTGTTGTTGAAGAAATCTGGTCGGTGTTCTGCGATGAGTTTTCCCGGCTGTGGCGCACTGAGCGCACCGGCATCCTGTATGAAAAAACTCTTTATGAGGATCAGGGACATATGCTGGCCAGTGAGCAGGCGCTTGGTCACAGGCTGAATGCCATATGGCAGGACAGTCTGGGCTTTGCTGGTATCGAGATGCACCGGCGGATTTTGGGACTGGCCCATATTGCCGAGAATGAAACCATAAAAGATGAAGACTTGAGAGCAGATTGCGAGGCACGCAGTCTTGAAATGGGTCGCCAGCTGGTAGTCAACCGGACCCGGTTCACCGGCATGGAGGCCGTTCATGAGCTTGCACGCATTATTTCCAGGGAGAAAACAAGATGAAAGTTGATGGCAAACACTACAGGTCAATCTGGTTCAATGATGCTGAAAAAAAGGTTGAGATAATTGATCAGCGCTGGCTGCCGCATGAATTCAGGGTAGTTGCACTTGATAATCGTGATGATTTTGCTGCTGCCATACGTGACATGTGGGTGCGCGGGGCGCCACTGATCGGGGCAACGGCTGCCTATGGGGTGGCAGTTGAGATGCGCGATGACCCTTCAGATGAAGGTCTGGACAATATCTGGGAATTCTTGCATGCCACCCGGCCAACTGCGATAAATCTGCGCTGGGCGCTGAATGTGATGCGCGATTTGCTGAAACCACTGCCGCCGGAAAAACGGGCTGAGGCAGCTTACAAGAGAGCGGCTGAAATCTGTGATGAAGATGTTGAATGCAACCGGATGATCGGGGTGAACGGGCTGGAAATCATCAAGCAGATTGCGGCAAAGAAAAAGCCGGGTGAAGTTGTCAATATCCTGACCCACTGCAATGCTGGCTGGCTGGCTACGGTTGACTGGGGAACAGCCACTTCGCCGATGTATCATGCGATGGAAGCGGGAATTCCAGTACATATCTGGGTTGATGAAACCCGCCCGCGCAATCAGGGGGCACATCTGACTGCATGGGAAATGGTGCATCACGGGGTGCCGCATCATCTGATTGTTGATAATGCCGGTGGACATCTGATGCAGCATGGCAAGGTTGATATGGTGATTGTTGGTACTGACCGCACCACCGCGCATGGCGATGTCTGCAACAAGATTGGAACTTATCTCAAAGCCCTTGCGGCCAAAGATAATGGTGTGCCGTTCTATGTAGCGCTGCCATCACCGACCATCGACTGGACGGTATTTGACGGGGTCAAGGAAATTCCGATTGAAGAGCGCGATGATGATGAAGTCACCAAGGTTCAGGGCAAGCTGGAAGACGGGACCGTAACAAGGGTGCAAATCTCACCTGATGGCACACCGGGCGGCAATCCGGCATTTGATGTAACTCCATCGCGGCTGGTGACCGGTCTGATTACCGAACGCGGTGTGTGCGAAGCATCAAAGGAAGGTCTGGCCGGACTGTTCCCGGAAAAAGCGTCTTAACCACGCCCGATAAATGGCATTTTGGTTGCCATTATGGTCATGAACTGGACATTGGCTGATAGTGGCAATTCGGCCATGTAGCGTACTGCTTCGGCAATATGTTCAAGGTCCATCAGTGGCTCGGGAGTGATTGAACCGTCTGCCTGTTTTGCTCCTGCACCAATCGCAGCGGTAATGTCAGAGGCAGCATTGCCGATATCGATCTGTGAACAGGCGATATCAAACTCACGGCCATCAAGCGACAGGCATTTGGTCAGGCCGGTTATGGCGTGTTTGGTAGTGGTATAAGCGACCGAGCCGGGGCGCGGTGAATGTGATGAAATTGAGCCATTATTGATAATTCGGCCCCCCATTGGCTGCTGGCGACGCATCAGGGAAAAGGCAGCGCGGGCGCAAAGGAATGATCCGGTCAGATTTACATCAATCATGGTTTGCCATTCTTTTACTGACATTTCGTCAATCAGTTTGCCGGCAATAAAACTTCCGGCATTGTTGAACAGCAGATCGAGACGTTGATGCTTTTCTTCAATCTTCTGAAAAAGCCGGTCAACAGCAGCTTCATTGCCAACATCACAGGTAATGGCTTCCGCGCTGCCTTCAGCTTCTGCAATTGCTGCCTTGAGCACATCAATATGGCGTCCGGTGAAGATCACATGATAGTCAGCGTGCATCAACTCATGAGCGCAGGCTTTGCCGATGCCGGTTCCAGCTCCGGTTATGAGGGCAATTTTGGCCATCAGAGATTATTCTTCACCTGATTGCTGATATCGCCTTAGCTGATTCTTTAATTCATCAATCTGGGCCATCAGTTCGAGCACCAGAACCGAGCCGGCAGGATTCAGCCTCAGGTCACGTTCAAGCCGGTGGGCTTTTTGAATGGTCACTATATGGGTTTGGGTGAACTGCCAGCGTGAAGTATCATCGCCGCCAACATCAACCAGTCCTTCTTCAACATAGCTGATAATGGTTTTTGTCCCCAGTCCGCAGCTCTGGCACAGCTCGTTGAGGCTTATGACTGACTTGTCGGTAATTAAATTATTGCTCATTGCTATTGTCCTTTAACTCCCTGTCGCCAGATGGCTGCGCGGATTGAAATCCAGCTCCTTGGCCATATTCTGATATATTTGTCTTGCCTTGTCACTATTGGCCGGTGGCAGGGCAATCTGCAGAACCACATACAGGTCGCCTGGCGGTTTTGATGGAATGCCGCGCCCCTTTAGGCGCATTTTCCTGCCCTGTCTGGAGTTGGCGGGAATATTAAGATCAACCATGCCGCCTGGAGTTGGCACCTTGACCTTGCCTCCCAATGCTGCCTCCCATGGGGTTACAGGCAGATCAAGATAGAGATCTGAGCCTTCAGGGTGGTAGAATTTGTGGGGTTTGAAACTGATTTCAAGATAAAGGTCACCAGCTTCACCATTGCCATGTCCGGGGTTACCCTGTTTTTTCAGGCGAATATGCTGGCCTTCGCGCACGCCTTTTGGGATGGAGACATCAAGGGTGCGGTGTTTTAGTACCAGATGACCATCAGGTGACAATTCAGGAACCTTCAGGGTAATCTGGCGCTTTGCTCCTTTAAAGCTGTCTTCAAGGTCGATAATTATACGGGCATGGTGATCCTGACCCCTGGAGTTGAAGTCAGCCTGCTGCCAGCTGGATTGGCGCTGCTGGCGGGCCTGGCCGAACAGATCCTTGAAGAAATCGGAAAAATCTTCAGCCCCGGCACCGCCATTGCCCGGTCTGCCGGTAAATTCAAATCCCTGATCCCAGCCGGGCGGCGGATTGAAATCTTCACCGGGGCGATAGCCCTGACCCAACTGGTCATAGGCGGCGCGTTTTTCCGGGTCGCTTAGCACATCATTGGCTTCACCGATTTCCTTGAATTTGGTTTCTGATCCTGCTTCCTTGTTAAGGTCAGGATGGTATTTGCGCGCCAATTTGCGGTAGGCGCGCTTTATCTCATCCTCGCTGGCGGTTTTTTCAACACCGAGAATGGCATAATAATCTTTATACTCCATGGGTTACAAACCACCTCCTGATTTTAGTGTGACCCTTGTTGATAATGGCGGATCAATTATTTCTGGTTGCTGATTTTTTTGGAAACAAGGCCCAGAACCAATAATGCCAGACCATCAAAGAACAGGCTTATGCCAACAAGTAATCCTATCATCAATGGTGATGTCAACGGCCAGCCAAGAAATAATACGATTGCCAGTATGAGTGATGTTACACCATTAAAGGCCATCCAGCCCCAGCCGCGCATCGGATAGATATCATAGGCCAGACCAAAGCCGCCAAAAGCATCCATCAGCAGATATACTGTCAGCAAAAGCGCAAGGGCTGCCAGTCCTGCCAGCGGGAAGAACAGGAACATTGCCCCGGTAATGAACAGTAATACCGGTTTCAGGAAGGCTATCATGGAACGACCCTTGCCAAGGAAGGCCGTATATCCGGTAAGTACACCGCCCAGCAGCAGCAGCCAGCCGACAAATGCACTCACCACAAGTGACATTATCTGAGGTGCGATTGCTCCGGTAAAACCTATCAGCATCAGTAATATGCCGGTAATCAGGCTGAATTTGCGGAATTTTCCGGCAAACTCATGGTCGAACTTAAAGTTTATTTGTGTAATTTCGGGTGTGATTTTTTCTGTCATCATTGTCCTGAACTCTTTGCTGGTGATTGCAGTTGATAACAAATTGAATTTGTAAAACTGATATGGTGCTGACAGGTAAAACTATCAAGCTGGCAGGACAGGAAACTGATTAAAAAACATTCATAAAATGGTAGGTATTATTGCGAGGCCAGCAGAAACCGGCCCCGCATTATGATGGCCAGTCTAAAATGCAAAATCGCGGAAAATACGCGAGGCGTCATGGTTCCACATGCCATTATACAGATCAAGGAACTGTCCGGCCTGGGTTTTGCGTTTTTCTACGATTTCATCAAGTACAGTCAGGAACTGGGTTTCGGCAAAGCCCTTGCATCCTGGAATATTGCGGCGTTCCAGCCCCTGCCATGACAATTTGATCATGTCACGGGCAACTTCACAGCTGTTGCGCCCGGCAATTTTGGCATCAAAACCGAGGACAGTTACATCTTCGCGCAGCTTTTTGATTTCTTCAACCGACCAGTGTTTGGCCAGTTGCCAGGCGGCATCAAGTACGCCTTCATCATACATCAGGCCGGTCCACAGGGCAGGCAGGGCGCAAAGGGTGCGCCATGGTCCAGAATCGGCCCCGCGCATTTCGATGAAATGTTTGAGCCTGACTTCCGGGAAAATGGTGGTCAAGTGGTTTTCCCAATCGCCCCTGGTTGGTTTTTCACCGGGAAATTGCGGCAGTTTGCCTTCCAGAAAATCCCGGAAGCTTTCACCAGCTACATCATGATAGAAGCCGTCTCGATACAGGAAATACATTGGTACATCCAGCGCATAATCAACCCATTGTTCAAACCCGAAACCTTCATCGAACACGAAGGGTAAAATGCCGGTGCGATCGGGATCAGTGTCGGTCCAGATGTGGGAGCGATAGGTGAGGTAACCATTGGGTTTGCCTTCTGTAAACGGGGAGTTGGCAAACAGGGCGGTCACAATCGGTTGCAGTGCCATTGAGGTGCGCAGTTTTTTCACCATGTCGGCTTCAGATGAAAAATCCAGATTTACCTGTACGGTGCAGGAGCGGAACATCATGTCACGGCCAAGATTGCCTTTTTTCTGCATATATTTGCGCATGATATTGTAACGCCCCTTGGGCATTATCGGGGTGTCTTCAAGCTTCCAGATGGGTGAAAAACCTGTGCCCAGGAACCCGATGCCAAGCGGGTCGGCAATTTCGCGCAATTGTATCAGGTGATCATTCATTTCCTCTGCTGTCTGGTGCAGGTTTTCCAGTGGAGCGCCAGACAGTTCAAACTGGCCACCCGGTTCCAGTGTAATCGAGCCGCCACCCTTTGGGGCGGTCAGACCGATTATCAGACCGTTTTCCATTATGGGTGCCCAGTGGAAACGGTCCCTGAAACCTTTCAGCAGTGCTTCTATTGAACGATCGCCAAAATATGGCACCGGCTCCAGCGTGTCGGTAAGAAATGGAAATTTTTCGTGTTCAGTGCCAATGCGCCATTCACTGGCTGGCTTGCAGCCGCGTTCCAGCTCATAGATCAGGTCGTCTTTTGATTCGATAGGGGTTTCAAATTTTTCGCTGGCCACGGGGTTTTATCCTTTTTATCTGTCTTAAATAAATTCATGTCTGTTACTTATGCAATGCTTGTTGGGTTTTCAATCATGTGGCCAATCACCTTTTATTGCCTGTAACAGGCATAGTGCGGCAACAGCGGCGGTGTCGGCCCGCATTATTCTGGGGCCTAAAGAGATTGCGGTAACACAAGGCTTTGCCAGCAAGGTTTCTCGCTCATAATTGCTGAACCCGCCTTCAGGGCCGATCAGCAGGGCCAAAGGTCCATCTGGCAGGTCGGGCAGAGCCTTGAGAGGTGATTTTATTGCGGCGCGCTCATCACAAAAAACCAGATGCCGGCCTTCATCCCAGTTATCAAGCATATCGGTCAGTTTGACCGGGGCCAGCATTTGCGGCAGGCAGACAAGATTGCACTGCTGGGCAGCTTCAATGATATTGGCCTCAATCCGGTCGGTCTTGATACGGTGCTGCTGGGTATATTCGGTAAAAACCGGTCTTATTCGTCTGGCACCCATCTCGGTTGCCTTTTGCACCATATAGTCAAGCCGCCCGGTTTTCAGAGGGGCAAACAGACAGTCAATATCAGGCAATATCTGGGCCGGGCGGATTTGCTCAAGGCAGCCGGCAATACACTTGCGCTTGCCAAGCTGCTCGATCCTGCACAGCCATTCACCATCGCTGCCATTGAACAGGCGCAAATTGTCACCGGCAGCAAGGCGCATGACGTTTCTGATATAATGGGTCTGGTTGTGTGACAGTTCGGCCAAACCATTGGCAGACAGTCTTGCTGGCAGGTAAAGGCGAGGGGTTCTTTTGCTCATATTTGTCATATGACAAGCGATAACGTGTTCAGGCTTTATCATCAAGTATTTGCGCTTGATTGTGTTTCGCGCTAGGAGATAGCTTTGAGCAAAACAGAACAAAAGCAATAATGGCAACAAATACTCAAATGCCCGATGGCCGTGTCGCAGATGCTGAAACCCGGCACTGGGTCGATACAATATTGCCCGAACCAATGCGCCCCTATGCGCGGCTGGCCCGGTTTGAACGACCTATTGGCTGGTGGCTGTTATTGTTGCCGGGCTGGTGGTCGATTGCACTGGCGCAGGTTGCAAAAGGTGGTGGAATACCAGATATCAGGGCAATAACCCTGTTTCTTATCGGGGCGATTGTCATGCGCGGGGCCGGGTGCACATTTAATGATATTGTTGACCGCAATTTTGACGGCAAGGTTGAGCGTACCAGATCAAGGCCCATACCATCTGGGCAGGTGTCGATTGTAAAGGCGGTTGTTTTTCTGATCGTGCTGTGCCTGATCGGGCTGGCAGTGCTGTTGCAGTTTAATCAGATGGCCATCTGGCTTGGCGTTGCTTCGCTGGTTCTGGTAATAATCTATCCGTTCATGAAGCGCTTTACCTATTGGCCGCAGGTTTTTCTGGGGCTGGCGTTCAACTGGTCGGTGATTGTTGGCTGGGAGGCTGTTTATGGTGAAATATCGCCTGCCGCGATAGCACTGTATCTGGGCGGTATTTTATGGACACTTGGCTATGATACGATTTACGCTCATCAGGACAAGGAAGATGATATTCTGATCGGGGTGAAATCAACGGCGCTGAAATTCGGCGATGCTACCCGCAAATGGCTGATCTGGTTTTATGCCGGTGCTCTGGTTCTGATAGCGCTTGGAGGGTATCTGGCAGGGGCAGGGGTGTTGTTCTTGCTGGGGGTGGCCGGTGCCGCCATACATGCAAGCTGGCAGTTATCCAGACTTGATATTAATGATGCAGAAAATTGTCTGGCGCTGTTTCGTGCCAATCGTGATTTTGGACTTATTATATTTGCCGGTGCTGTGCTTGACGGGCTGGTTTGAGGGAAAAATGAATAGTATGCAAAACCTGTCTTTGGACAGTCTGGCACAAATGCTGGTTGAACGCGCCATTAAAAGCGGAGCAAGCAGTGCTGATGTGGTGGTAGTCAGTTCAAGGTCAACCTCAGTTGAGGTTCGCAATGGCGAGATGGAATCAACCGACAGTGCAGACGGCTTTGATATTGGTCTTAGAGTTTTTCACGATCAGTCACAGGCTATAGTTTCTACCACAAGGTCGAGTGACAATGATCTTTATGAACTGGCAGCAAGAGCAGTGGAGATGGCAAGGATTGCACCACCAGATCCATTTGCCGGTCTGGCAGATAGTGAGCAACTGGCCAGTGATATTCCTGACCTTGATATATGTGACAAGGCTGATCCATCTGCCAGGGATTTGCTGGATATGGCGCTTGCGGTTGAAGCTGCCGGACTCTCGGTTAAAGGGGTCAGCCAGTCAACCGGGGGATCGGCCAGCGCCAGTCGCTATGAGATTGTGCTTGCCACATCCACAGGGTTCTGCAATCGCTATGCACGCAGCGGTTTTGGCATATCTGCGGCAATGATTGCCGGTGAGACTACCGGGATGGAGCGCGATTATGATTATAGCAGCGCAGTACATCTCAAAGACCTTGAAGATGCTGAAACTGTCGGGCGAAGCGCAGGGGAGCGGGCGGTTGCAAGGTTGAACCCGCAAAAAGTATCATCGCAGAAACTGCCGGTAATTTTTGACAGGCGTGTTGCATCCAGTCTGCTGGGACATTTGTCAGGCGCTGTCATTGGCTCGGCCATTGCCAGGGGGACCAGTTTCCTCAAGGATGCGATGGGAAGTGTGGTGTTTGCCAAAGGTGTAAATATTATTGATGATGCCCGCATGCTGCGCGGCGTCGCCTCAAAGCCGTTTGATGGTGAGGGACTGGCGACCGGCAGGCTTGATATTGTTGAAGATGGTGTATTGAATAGCTGGCTGCTGGATTGCCGTTCGGCCCGCCAGCTTGGTCTGCAATCAAACGGACATGCTTCAAGGGGCACATCATCGCCGCCATCAGCATCACCGACCAATCTTTATCTTGAAGCTGGCAAGCGCTCGCTTGAAGAATTGCTGGGTGATATTGGAACCGGGCTGCTTGTCACCGAGCTGATTGGCATGGGGGTTAATCCGGTTACTGGTGATTACAGCCGAGGTGCCAGCGGTTTCTGGGTGGAAAAGGGCGAGCTGTCATATCCGGTCAGCGAGATAACCATTGCCGGTAATCTGAAAGACATGTTTGCTGAACTGGTGCCAGCCAGTGATCTTGAATTTCGCGGTAGCGTCAATGCACCAGGCTGTCTGGTCGGGGAGATGATGATTGCTGGAACGTGATGCGCAATTGCTGGATGAAACGGTCCGCAAGGCCGGGGAAATTGCTGCTGATTATTATAATGCGGCAACCAGAGCCTGGGACAAGAAGGACGGTACGCCGGTAACTGATGCCGATATAGCTGTTGATACATTTCTCAAACGCGAGTTGATGAAGGCGCGGCCTGATTATGGCTGGATGTCTGAGGAAACCGCAGATGATCTTTCACGCATGCAGCACAAGCGTATCTGGATAGTTGACCCGATTGATGGCACCAGATCATTTATTGAACGTACCAGCGAATGGTGTATTGCTGCTGCCCTGATTGAAGATGGTCGCCCGGTTGTAGCCAGAGTCTACCGGCCTTTGGAAAAGGCAATGTATGCTGCAGTTGTCGGTAAAGGGGCAACGCTTGATGGTGAAAAAATATCAGTCAGCAACCGGAAGCATCTGGAGCGAGCACGAATAATAGCCAAACAGGCTGCCTTGCGTTCTGACAGGTGGGCAACAAAATGGCCCTATGTGGAGACCGGCATAGCAACATCTCTGGCCTTGCGTTTGTGTTTTATTGCTGATGGCACCTATGATGGCACTATTGCCATTGGGGAGAAATGTGACTGGGATCTGTCGGCTGGCGATCTGATCGTGCATGAGGCCGGTGGCATAGCCAGTGGGTTGCGCGGAGATAAATTTATCTATAATCGTGAGAAAACCCGGCAACCAAACGGCATGGTGGCTGCGGGCAAAGATATTTATAAGCAGATTTTGAAACTGGCAGAAGATTTCAAGGGATAATAATGACAGAATATGCACCAAAACAACTCCTGCATCTGGTTTTTGGCGGGGAGCTGGAAAATCTGGACGATGTTACATTCAAGGATATGGGTAATCTTGATATTGTTGGTATATTTCCTGATTACAACTCGGCTCATAAAGCCTGGGAGGAAAAGGCTCGCGAGACCATGGATTTTGCGCAAATACGCTATTTTATTGTGCATATGCACAAGCTGCTTGATCCTGAAGATGCCTGATTTCAGCCATTTAAAATGCTAATAATTACTAAACTTGTAATTGAAATTCAACGGGTTTGATTAACTGCTTGTGAAAACAATTCTGGTATTAAAAAATGACCGGAATCCTAGTGAGCAGGCACAAGATGAGATTTTTAGATAAATTCATAAAGAATCAAAGTGGGAATGTTGCCTTGGTTTTTGCATTGGCAGCGGTTTCACTGGCGGCTCTGGCTGGTGGTGCAGTTGATTATACCAAATCAGTTTCAGCGCATGCGTCGCTTCAGTCGGTTGCAGATGCGGCAGCACTGGCCACAGCCAGGGAGTTGCAGTTATCAGGTGCCAAAAGAGGCGGTATTGATGAGGTTGCAAGGCAATATATCAAGGCCAATGCTGATAAAAACCTGCAGCACCTGAATTCCAGGATAAATGTTTCAGAAAAGAAAGCCACGGTTGATATTATCCTGACAGCAGAAGTGCCTACAAGTTTCATGTCGCTTGTCGGGCTTGGCAGCAAACAGAGTATCAAAGCCAGAGCTCAAGCGCGAATACTTGGCGGCTTGCCATTATGTGTTCTGGCACTGGATACGGGGGTCTCTGGGGCAATCAGTTCTGCTGATCAGGCAAAACTTACTGCAACGGGGTGTTCACTTTATTCAAATTCAACGAGTGCTAAAGGTATAACCAGTTGGGGTACTTCAGAGCTTAATACCGGTCTTACCTGTTCAGCTGGCGGGGCTGCTGGTGGCGGTGGTAATTACAAGCCATTGCCGCTGACAGATTGTCCAGCTGTTGCTGACCCTCTAAAAGACCGGCCTGAACCTGTTGTCAACTCGTGCCGGAAAACCGGAAAGGTTTATTCAAGCGGTTATCATTTGCTGTTGCCTGGAACCTATTGCAAAGGGCTTACGATAACAGGTACTGCCAAGGTGCTTTTCCTGCCTGGTGAATATGTTATCAAGGATGGCAGGTTAGAAATATCAGGTAATGCCATTGCGGCTGGTATTGATGTAGGATTCTTTTTTCAGGGTCCAAATGCGCATGTCAAATTTAATGATAAAGCTCATATTGGACTGATTGGCCGCAACTCGGGAACCATGGCAGGCTTCCTGTTCTATGAAGACCGCAATACCACTTACAATCACATTCATGAAATCACCAGTCCCAATGTTCTAAAACTTGAGGGAACTATTTACCTGCCACAAGGTGAATTTAAGGTGGCGGTTGCTTCTAGCGGAACCGGTCTTGGGAAAATTGCCGGTGAATCTGCCTATACGGTGATCATTGCCAAGAAACTGACCTTGTCAGGTATTTCAAACCTGGTGCTGAATACTGATTATGCAGCCTCCAATGTGCCCTTGCCTGATAGCATATCAAGCATGTCGGGAACGATTGCCCTTAACAGGTAGCAAGCAGTTTATACAGACGATCAAAGCTGTCTGCCTGCAAGTCAGGCAGTAGCTTTTGTCATGCGGGCAATAATATTAATCAATTCTGAATCAACAGCCATGTTTTATGGATGTTGTTTAACGGTATTTGATAGATTTTAATCTATATTGAGTTGGTAATTATGCGGGCAAGAAAAATGAAAAAACCAACACAATTCAAAAATAATCAAAATGGTAATGTCGCAATTGTCTTTGCTCTTGCGGCTGTCGTGATAACAGTTGTGGCTGGAGGTGCGGTTGACTATATGCATTCAGCTTCAAACCGGACGTCGTTGCAGACGGTTGCTGATGCAGCCGCGCTGGCTACAGCGCGCGAGTTGCAGCTGTCAGGGGCTGCACAAGGTGGTATAGACAATGTTGCCAAGCAATATATCGAGGCCAACAAGATAGATGGTCTTGATATTACGGACGCCAAGGTCAAGGTGTCGGAAAAACAGGCAACGGTTGATATATTGCTGACTGCAAAAGTGCCTACCAGCTTTTTGTCATTTGTCGGGCTTGGAAAAGAACAAAAACTGATGGCAAGATCCCAGGCGCGTATTCTTGGTGGATTGCCGCTTTGTGTTCTGGCACTTGATCCAGATAAAAAACAGGCAATATCTGCTTCAGATGAAGCAAGGATGTCTGCTAAAAGTTGCTCGCTTTACTCCAATTCCAGCAGTGCTGAAGGGATTACCAGTTGGGATAATGCCGAAATCAAAACCGGTCTGACCTGTTCTGCCGGTGGTGCCAAGGGTGGTGGTGGAAATTATGATCCAGCTCCCCTGACCGATTGTCCTGAAGTGCCAGATCCCCTGCTTGAGCGACCAGCCCCGCTGGTTACGGCTTGTAGTGAAACCGGGCTGGTGATTAGCAAGGGAAAGCATTTTCTGTCCAAGGGAACATATTGCAATGGCCTGACCATAAGAGGCACAGCTGAAGTTACATTTGGGCCGGGTGAATATATCATAAAGGATGGTGAATTCAGAATTGCCGGAAATGCTGTTGTCAAAGGTGATAATGTGGCGTTTCATTTTCAGGGGGAAAAATCATTTGCGAGGTTTACCGGTAATGCTGAAGTCAGTTTTGAAGGTATAAATTATGGCCCCATGGCTGGTCTGCTGTTTTATGGTGACCGGTCAACGGCCTATAGTCATGTATATGAAATCAGCAGTTACAGGGTGAAGAAACTGGAAGGAACCATCTATCTTCCAAATGACGAGTTGAGAGTGACCAGTAAACCAACGGGTGGAGGTAGTGGCGGTAGTTTTGGCTTTGGTAGCAGCCGTGATGATGATGACGATGATGATTTTCATATGCCATTTTGCCCATTCTGTTCGGATTCAGATTCGGATTCCGGTATTGCCAGTGAATCTGCCTATACGGTTATTATTGCCAAAAAACTGACATTGTCAGGTGAAACGGCCCTGGTATTGAACACCGATTATGCTTCTTCAGATGTGCCATTGCCAAAAACCATATCCAACATATCAGGGCGGATTGTGCTGGACAGGTAATGGCGAGTCAGCGCAGTGCTGCCTCGATATTGCCACCATCAACGGTGATTAAATGGGCTGTGGTGCGCTCGCTAAGGGCAAGGGCTACAAAAGCATCTCCCACATGGCGCGCTTCCACCTCGCGTTTCAACAGGTTGCCGGCCATATAGGTCTCTTCATCAATGCCGCGGGCTTTGGAGCGCTCGGCTATGAAGGCATCATCCAAAAGGCCAGAGCGAATCCGGTCGGCATTTATGCCATTGACCCTGATGCCGGATGAACCAAGTTCCAGGGCCAACTGGCGAAGCAGAAAGAATGTGGTTGCCTTTGGCATGCCATAGGCGCCGAAATTCTTGCCCGGATTTACTGCCTGTTTGGATACGTTAAACAATATCTGGCCACCACGCCCCTGTTTGGCAAAAACTGTAGTGGCTGCTTTTGAAAAGGCGTAATGGGAAAAGAAATTAAGCTCAAAGCTTTTGCGGAACACGGCCTCATCAAGCTCGACAACGGCTCCCCCCCATGCTGCTCCGGCATTGGAAACCAGAATATCCAGCCCGCCAAACCTTGAAATGCAGGCATTTACAGCTTCTTCGGCGGCACCTTTTCTGGTTATGTCCATGGCAATGCCGCCATGGTTCGGGCCAAGTTCTTCAAGGGCCCTGGCAAGGGCTTTTTCTTCCAGATCGACAATGAATATATTTGCACCCCTTGCCATGAATGATCTGGCGGTTGCCATGCCGATTGCGCCACCCCCGCCGGTAATCATGACGATATTGCCGGTGAGTTTGGGCGGTTTGGCCTTGCCAAGCTTTGCCTGTTCCAGCGACCAGTATTCCATGTCGAACAGATCATGTTCGCCAACCGGCTGATATCCGCCACAGGCTTCACCCTTGATCATGACTTCAATATTCTGTTCAGCAAGGTCGGCGGTGATAGTGGCGGCTCTGGCATCGGCTCCAAAACCGACAAGGCCGATATCTTCTATCCAGGCAAAATTTGGTGATGGTTGCAGCAGAATTTTTTCATCATCAAAACGTGGGGCATTGCGATCAAAATATGCCCTGTAATCAGTTATATAGGCATCAACCGCCCTTTCGATTGCGGCACGGCCCTCAATCTGCATTTTACGGCTTATAAACAAGGGGTAATTCTTGGTGCGAATCACATAATCAGGTGTGGCAAGGCCGCGACGGGCCAGGTTGGCTATATCATTTCGGGCAAGGAATTGCATGACCAGATCATTATTGCGCCAATCCATTACCGGCATTGGCTGATCGCGATTGCCGGTGAATTCTGCATTGCGATTGCCAAGAATGCCGCGCAGCATGGGCAGGATGTTTGCAGTCGATGAATTGTCAGTGCTGATCGCAACCGGTTTTGCCTGATCACTCATATGTTTGGCAATCCAGCTTTCAGCCATATTGGTCTGTTCTATCAATCGGTCATATGATTGTCTGGCAGTGTCACCAAAGGCAAAATGGCCGTGATTGAGCAGTAACAGTCCTTCAACCTGCGGGTTTTTCTCATAGATTTCAGCGGCTGTCCTGGCAAGGGCAAAACCGGGTTTGGCAAAGGGGACAATGGCAATCTTGTCGCCATAGATTTCCTTCACTGCAGCTTGCGGGTCGGGCAGGTCAGCCAGAACCAGCATGGCGGTAGCATGGGTGTGGTCGATGAATTTGTGCGGCAGATAGGCATGTAGCAAAATTTCGACCGATGGATTGGGTCCGGTGGAGTCCAGCATGTTCTGGCGCATGATATTGACCATGTCCGCATCTGACAGGCTGTCAAGCTGGCGAAGCTGTCTTAATGGCTCAAGCTTTACTGCAGGCATTGAGGCTGCATCGATCTGCTCAAGATCAATCCCTGACCCCTTGATATGGATGACTTCAACCGGTTTGCCAAAAATATCTTTCACAGTAAGTTTGCAGGAAGTATTGCCGCCGCCATGCAGTACCAGATTGTGATCAGCGCCAATCAGCCGGGATGAATAAACCCGCAATGCCAAATCCTGATCATTGGCGCTATTGCCGGATTTTTCTACAATATCAGCGGCTTTTTTATCATTCCAGTTGTTGGATACCATGGTATTGTTTCCTTTTAGAGGCAAATCAGCTAGGGTTTGTTGCTTGAGTTTGTGTCGCCGCTTCTACAAGAAACAGAAACACTCTAGTCTGGTATTGTACATAATTTGACAAATGTCAGCAAGTGTTGTCAAATACCTAAGTGAGGTAATAAATGACACCAGTAATCAAAAGACGTACTACCGGCCAGATCAGCGGTGAGAATATCGTTATCGAAGCGGCCTGGATGTATTATCATGATGGTATGAACCAGTCGCAGATCGCCAAGGCGCTGGAAGTATCAAGGGCAACTGTGGTGAATTATCTGCAGGAAGCCAGAGAGCGCGGATTTATTCGCATATCGCTTGATCCTGAAATCTTCACTACCCACCGGCTGGCTCAGGAAATACGTGAACGCTTTGGTTTGCAGGCAGCTTTTGTATTGCCTGATGGTATTGGCTCCAGCGAAGAAGCCCTTGTCAGGGTGGCGCGCGGGGCGGCTGACTGGTTGCCATCATTGTTGGAACCGGGTGACAGGCTTGGGGTGTCGTGGGGGCGAACAGTATATGAAGTTGCCGAAGCGTTGCATCAAACCAAGACCCGGGACATTACAGTGGTGCAACTGGTGGGTTCAATGGCAACGCCTTACGGATTTACCACTGAAATCTGTTCAGCCCATCTGGCCCAGCGATTGGGCGCGACATGTATAAACCTGCATGCACCGGCTATTTTGAACAGTTCTGAACTGACATCACAATTAAAGAGCGAACCGATTATCAAATCACAGATTGAGGCGCTGTCGCATTGCAACAAATCGATTTTTGCTGCCGGGTCATGCAAACCCAACAGCCATATTGTATCAAGCGGGGTTGCCAGTGCTGATGAGCTTGAATGGTATGTTGATCACGGGGCAACCGGGGTGTTATGCGGGCGTTTTATTGACCGCAAGGGTAAACTGGTTCCCGGTTCCCTTGATGACCGGATGATAGGGGTGGAACTGGACAAGCTGATAGGGCTTGAAATGGGGATGCTGGTATCGCTGGGCTCTGACAAGGTAGTTGCGATGCTGTCGGCCATTGCCGGTGGTTATGTAACCCATCTGGTTACCAGTCAGGAAACGGCAAAGGCCATGCTGGAGCAGTAATGAGCTATTCAGCAGCCAGTAAAGGCTGGTTGATCTGGCAATAGCTGTCAGCAATGTGGTGGGCCAGAGCATCAATGGCGCTGTTTGAGGTGTTTTGAGCGCGAAGCAGGCCTATATTGAATTCACCAATAGTCGGGAACCCGTCCGCTTCGGTCAGAACCCGCATTCCGGGGCGGATTACCAGACGGGGCATGGCTGCGATTGCCAGCCCGGACAAAACGGCTGCGGCAATTGCATTGGAATTATCACTTGAATAGGCAATGCGGTAATTATGGTTGCCCTGTTCAAGCGAATCTATGGCCTTTTGCCGCCATGTGCATCCATGATTGGTCAGGGCAACGGGTATTACTTTCTGCTCATGGGGATAATGGCGGATTGAAGTCATCCACACCAGTGCTTCGCGGCGCACTATGGTGTCGGCGTAAATCTTCCTGCCTGTGGTCACAATTGCCAGATCAAGCCTGCCAGCTTCAATGGCATCGGCCAGATCAAAGCTTGAATTACATTCAACCGAAACCTGAATATGAGGGTGTGAGCGGGCAAAACGGGCGAGAATTTCCGGCAGCATCTGGTCAGCATAATCATCGGGCGTGCCCATGGTGATGCTGCCTGCCAGTTCCGGCTGGTGAAAGCTGGAGACGGCTTCATCATTCAGGCGGATTATCCGGTGGGCATATTCAAGCAGTTTTTCACCATCATCGCTCAGCCGGTTCAGCCGCCCGTGTTTCGTGAACAGGCTGCGGCCAATAATTTCTTCCAGTCGTTTCATCTGCATGGAGACAGCGCTCTGGGTCTTGTTGACCTCAATTGCAGCCCTGGTGAAATTGCCATGTCTGGCAATGGCGGTGAATGTCTTGAGCAGGTCAATGTCGAGATTATGCGGCATGATATATTCCATCATAATAATTGATGAAACACATTAAAACAATTCGTTGGACTGATCAATGCCGTTGATTCATATTGTGATCACAGACGATGAAGAAAAGGAGACAGCAAATGACACATCAATCAATTGCACGGCGCGAATTATTCTTACAAGGCTACACTACTGGTGCCGTAAAGTTCCTTTTCAAGAACTGGATGATACGCCGCCGCATAAGGGCATTGGCTGGTTATGAGACATCTGTGCTTGATGATATCGGGGTCACCCGTGAAGAAGTCATCTGGGCATCTCGCCTGCCACTATCGGTGAATTCTGCCATTGCCTTGCAGGATCGCTCATGGCGTCGCCGCAATAACCGGTTTGATTTGTAGGGTTTTCAGGTTTCACGATGACAGCTTGACAACAGTTTTCATGGTTCACTCCCGGAGCCGCCACCCAGGCTCCGTAACTTGGCCGGTTGCTTTTAATGCAATCGGCCAATTCTTTTTGTCAGTTTGCTCACCCGGTAATGCTTACCGGCGCAAATGACGCTCGACTGAATTGAGCAGGTCATCAGCAGCATTGCCGGTTGAGGAACTGCCACCGAGAAAATCATCCAGCACTGACCGGCTGCGGCCTATCACGTCTTCATTATAGCCGCCAGACCCGGTTGCTGTTTCATCATCACCACCCAGCATGTCTGACAAAAGATCATCAAGGCCGCCTGAATGTGGTTGCGGGGCCCGTGTTCGTGAACGCCTTGAACTACCACCACCCAGAACCTGGCCGAGAATGTCACCCAGTCCGCCGCCGCCGCGCGATGATCCACCGCCCAGTACCTGGCCCAGAATATCGCCAAGGCCGCCACCAGTTTGCTGTCTGGGGGCCGGGGCGGCAGTTGCACCACCACCCATCATCTTTTTGGCTACAGAGCCAAGCACCATGGTGGCAACGACCGGCAGCAGTTTTTTCAAGACGGATGATCCTATGCCAGATGAGCTTGCCGCCTGCATGGCAACGGCGCGGCTGACATCCTTGGAGCCAAAGACATGGCCTAAAATGGCATTGCCATCGCTGGCAGCATCAGAAAGGCGCAAATTTTCAGGTTCATCAAGATACTGGCTGTGATTGCCCTTTTGCAGGGCCTGAACCAGATTGACCACCCCGTCTGGAGAGGAAGCCATATTGCGGCGCAGGCCTGCTGCAACAATCGGGGCCAGTTGCTGCATGGCAGTGGCTGTCTGTTGCTCATCAAGTCCCAACTGGGCACCAATGGCACCAAGATTGTTGCCGGTTTGTGACTGGGTTAAAAGATCAAGTAGTTCCATGGGTTGTTGCCTCCGTAAAATTTCAGTTTTGACTTAATCACGAAACAGGTCGCCGATCAAATCCTCAAGGTCAGGTTTTTTGCGCCTTCTGGTCCGCCGTTTCCTCCTGCGGGTGGTAGTGCGACGCCTGTAGCTTCGCCTGCGGCCATAGGTTCGCCTTGTGCGGTAACGGCGGCGACGGCGCGGGCGGGTTGCGTCTTTTATGGCCCTGATTATACCCTTGATTATGGCATCAATAAGCATGGACCAGATTGAAGGACCGCCATCATCAGCCAAAGCAGCACTCATCATTGACTGGTTGCGGTTGGCCATGGCAGCTATGGTGTAGGTGGCAGCAAAGGCGCTCAGCTGTTTCCAGCTTTCAGGATCGACATCATCTGGTGCGGGCGGCAGGTCATTTCCATATAGATGGGTGAGAATATCCTCACCATCTTCCAAAGCACCTTCTGAAAATGACCAGTCAGGGTTTTCAAGGTAGTTTTGCTGTTCTTCATCATCGAGTACTTCAAACAGAAGTTGATAGTCTTGCGGGTCGTTTTCAGCTTTTTGTCGAACCTTTTCAGCTATTTGCGGTATCAGCTGCCCTAGCAACTCACCTGCATCGTCAATATTGGTATTATTGCCCAGATCATCGATCAGGGTGCCATTATTGGCGTTGCGTATAGTTTCAAGAATGCTCATTTGCCGGTTTTCTCCAACCTTGATATCAAAACATAGGCGGCGATGACTGCCAGAATGCCGAATATGGCTATTCCGGCTGCATATCCGGCCATAATGCCTTTTGGTCCCCAATAATAGGCACCGATATGGACAAAGGGAATAGTTCCGATTGTCGCCTTGCCCCAGTTGAACATGGTGGACCATACCGGTTTGCCAAGATTGTTGAAGCTGGCCTGGGCCACATATTGCGATCCGGCAAATATCCAAACCCATGCAACCCACAGGCAAAAGAAAGATACAAGTTCGCCAGCTTCTCCCCTGGCGTGGAACCATACCGGAATTTTGGCTGACAGTAATATCAGGATGGTGGCCACACCAAGAGTGTAGGCAGCGTTCAGCATCAAGGATTTTGATATGGTCTCGCGCAGCCGGTGCATCTGTCCGGCCCCAAAATTTTGACCGATTATCGGGCCAACAGCTCCTGAAAGTGAAAAGATCAGACCGAATGACAGGGGCACCAGCCGGTTAATGATGGCAGTTCCGGCAACAGCTTCATCGCCAAACGGGGCGGTGATGCGGGTTATGTAGGCCATGGCAAAGGGAGTTGCCAGCTGGGTGGCAATAACCGGAAAGGCTATGGCGGATATGGCTTTGGCATCGCTGGTGAATTTTTTGAAGTTGAATGGTGCCAGAAATTTATGGGTTTTCTGCAAACCGTAAAGACCGGCCAGAAATGAAATCAGGTTGGCTGATACTGTGGCAATGGCAGCGCCCCTGATTGACAGATCAAACCCGAAAATAAATATCGGATCAAGAATGGCATTGCCTATGGCGCTTAGCAGGGTAACATACATGGCCCGGCGGGCATCGCCCAGGGCGCGCAGGATGAAACTGAAACTGAGCGCTCCACCCATTAGCGGAAATCCCAGGGCTACGGTGTTGAGATATGTCTGGCCATATTGCGTAGTTGTGCCGCGCGCGCCCAGAAATGTCAGTACATCACCGGCAAATAACCAGACGCTTATTGTAACCAGCATTGGTACAATAATTGAAACCGTCATGGTGCTGGTTGCATATTGCCTTGCCCGCTCAATGTTTCCTGCTCCAAGATTGCGGGCGACAAGAGCAGATGCGGCAATGCCTATGCCCAGTGAAAGGGACAGGGCAGAAAAGGCAATCATCCCGGAAAAGCCGATGGCAGCGGTGATTTCGGTTATGCCGAGCAGTGACAGAAAATACAGATCGGCAAAATCCACCAGAAAAAACGCCATCAGTCCGATGGCGCTGGTCAAGGTCATGATCACTACATGGTTGAGGATTGAACCGGTTAGGAAGCGGGCCTGTCCTGATTTTGGTTGCTGATCAGAACTCACCGCGTTCAGCCCGCAGTGCCGCCAACAGTAATCTGGTCGAGCCGCAAGGTTGGCTGGCCAACGCCGACTGGTACTCCCTGACCATCCTTGCCGCAAGTGCCAATGCCGGGGTCCAGCTGCATGTTGTTGCCAATCATCGAAATTCTGGTCAGAGCATCAGCGCCTGAACCGATAATGGTTGCACCCTTTACCGGAGAAGTGATCTTGCCATCTTCGATCATGTAGCTTTCCGTGCATGAGAACACGAAATTGCCATTGGTGATGTCAACCTGACCACCGCCGAATGAAACGGCATAAAGCCCATGTTTGACCGAGGCGATTATTTCATCATGCTCCTTGTCACCAGCGAGCATGAAAGTGTTGGTCATGCGCGGTATCGGGGCATGGGCATGAGACTGGCGACGGCCATTGCCGGTTGGTTTTTGGCCCATCAGGCGGGCATTGAGCCGGTCCTGCATATAGCCGGTCAATATGCCGTCTTCAATCAGGGTGGTGCATGATGAGGGAGTGCCTTCATCATCAATTGAAATTGAACCTCGCCGGTCATTCAATGTGCCGTCATCGACCACTGTAACCCCTTTTGATGCAATCTGCTCACCCATCAATCCGGCAAAGGCGCTGGAGCCTTTACGGTTGAAATCACCTTCAAGTCCGTGACCGATGGCTTCATGCAACAAGATTCCAGGCCAGCCGGGGCCAAGTACAATATCCATTTCACCAGCTGGTGCCGGTATTGATTCAAGAGCCACTAGGGACTGGCGCAATGCCTCGTTGACTGCGTCTTGCCAATTATCAATGGTGATAAGGTCGCGATAAATGCCTCTGCCGCCAAAGCCGTAGGTTCCGGTTTCCTGGCGGTCACCATCGCCGGTCATGATCGAGATGTTGAGCCGGGTCAGCGGACGGGTGTCTGTGGTGGCAAAACCGCCGGGCCTGAGGATTTCTATTTCCTGCAACTCACCGGCATATGAAACCGATACCTGACGGATCTTGCTGTCAAGTGAGCGGGCATAGGCATCGATTTCCTGCATCAGCGCCACTTTTTCACTGAAATCGGCTGCGGTGACCGGGCTTTCATCTGGATAGAGTGAGTGGTTGGTTCGCGGCGGGTCGTCGGCAAATGTGCCGGATTTGCCGGAACCTGCCACAGAAACATTTTCTCCGGCCCGCTTCAGGGCAGCTTCAGACAGGGTGGATGAATGGGCAAAGGCTGTGGTTTCACCTTTAACAGCGCGCAGTCCAAAGCCCTGCTGAGTATCAAAATTGGCAGATTTTAACTGGCCATCATCAAATACAAGTGATTCTGACTGCTTGAATTCCAGAAACAGTTCGCCATCATCGCAAGCCCCCAATGCCTCATCAACAAAGCTTGTGGTACGGGTGCGGTCAAGTTCGCTATTGTCAAAGAACAGATCTTTTGTCGATGTCATTAATGTTTGTCCAGTTCCTGCAATGAGGCAGTGAAACCGGCCAGTGACAATTCAAGCGGAATACCGATGCCTGGTGCCTGATAGATCAGGAACTTGGCCTTGGAGCCTTTTTTCATCTTGGCTATGGTTTCCTTGCGGGCCTCGGCAAAGGCAACGCATGATGTTGGCAGGCAGCGGGTAAAGGGAACCCGGCCAACTGCTGCTCCGTCAATCTCAAGCGCGATACCGGTTGGCAGATATACCCCGATCGGGGCCAGTACGCGCATCATGTAACCGGTCTTGCCACCCTGATTGACTTTACCCATTATCAGGGTAAGGCCAATGCGCTTGTCCTTCTTGCTGCGAACACCCTGCAGCAATGCGCAGGTTTCCTTGCCATCAGGGGCCTTTTCGCATTGCACGCTCCAGGCGCCATTTTTGGCAACCAGTTTCATTGGCGGGGCCTTGGGAGCTTTTGCAACCGGGCGACGAGTGAGTGGAACCATACCTTGTATCTGACGGTTCTTGTCGGGTCCAAACTGGCGCGGGGTCTTTTTTGTCTGCTGGGCCGCGGCGCCATTAGTTGCAAGTAAAGAAAAATCAGCAAAGGAGACACTGGTCAGTGTCAAAGCGGCAAGGGTGATAATCTTCAAGGCTTTGGTCAAGGTTTTTTCCTCTTGTTGATGCTGAGGGTTATTAGCAAAAGAAACGGTCAAATCGTTAATTAGTACGTTTCGGCAACTATCTACAAGTCTTAATGAGGAATTTGTTTGAACAGCGCAAAATGTTGAAAAAACGGCAGAACGGTAAAATCATTGCTGAAAAGCTGGCAGAGAACAGTTGCGGCGGCCTGAGTGCTTGATGCTTTGGGTGTTTGCCTTTATAGCAAAGCCGGTTTTGTCATTTGAAAGGTTGGCTTGGCAATGCAATATGTATCAACGCGTGGAACTGCACCCGGTTTGGGATTTGAAGATGTGATTCTTACCGGTCTTGCGGCAGATGGCGGTCTGTATGTGCCTGAGCAATGGCCGGTATTGTCAGATGATGAATGGCGGTCTTTGCGCGGCAAGTCCTATGCTGACATAGCCCTTGCGGTAATGTCGCCATTTGTTGCCGGGGCGATAGAACCGGGTGAATTCAGGCAGATGATCAATGATGCTTATGCAGGTTTTGACCATCCGGCAGTAACCCCGCTTACCCAGCTGGATGCAAATCACTGGCTTTTGGAGCTTTATCACGGGCCAACGCTGGCCTTTAAGGATGTGGCTTTGCAATTGCTGGTCAGGCTTATGAACTGGGCATTGGAAAAGCGCGATGAATATGCAAATGTTGTGGTGGCAACATCGGGTGATACTGGCGGGGCAGCTATTGAGGCATTCAGACATTCAAAGCGGGCCAGGGTGTTTTGCCTGCATCCAGATGAAAGAGTGTCACCGGTGCAGCGGCGCCAGATGACGACGGTTGATTCACCTTCGATTTTCAATATTGCCATCAAGGGTACATTTGATGATTGTCAGGATCTGGTGAAAGCCATGTTCAACCACAAGGAGTTTCGCGACAAGTACAAGATTGCCGGGGTGAATTCGATCAACTGGGCCAGAATCATGGCGCAGGTTGTATATTATGCCACCACTGCTCTGGCGCTTGGCGGACCGGACCGAAAGGTGAGCTTTACGGTGCCAACCGGTAATTTTGGTGATATTTTTGCCGGGTATGTGGCCAAAAAGATGGGATTGCCGATTGACCGGCTGGTAATTGCCACCAATTCAAATGATATTCTGGACCGCACTGTCAGGACCGGGCGCTATGAGGTGACAGGGGTGCATGAAACGGCCAGCCCGTCAATGGATATTCAGGTGTCATCAAATTTTGAGCGGGTTTTGTTTGATCTGTATGATCGTGATGCCGACAAGATCAATTCTGCAATGTCAGGTCTTAAACAGTCAGGTGCGTTCAGCATTGATGAACCCCAACTGGTGAAGTTGCGGCAGTTATTTGCATCCGGGAGAACTGATGAAGAGGCAACGGCGGAATGTATTCGCCAGACACTTGAGACTACCGGCAAGCTGATCGATCCGCATACCGCAGTTGCCTATAATGTGGCCCGCAATATTGACAGTGTTTCGCCCATGGTAACCCTGTCAACAGCGCATCCGGCAAAATTTCCGGCAGCAGTTAAAAAGGCCTGCGGTATTGATCCGGCCTTGCCGCCACATATGGCGGACCTGTTTGAAAGGCAAGAAAAATATGAAATTCTGGCCAATGATATTGATGTGGTTGAAGATTTCATCAGGTCAGCCGGCAGGGATGTTTGAATGACAGCCAGAATTTCCACCATAGTTAATGGAATTGCAGTTTTAACCGAATATTTTGAACATGTGGAAAGCGTGTCGCTTGCTGTTACAGCCGGGGCAGGGGCGCGCGATGAAACAAAGGCGCAAAACGGCATTGCCCATATGCTTGAACATATGGCGTTCAAGGGAACCGGCAGGCGTACATCGCGGCAGATTGCCGAAGCGATTGAAGCTGTGGGCGGTGATCTTAATGCGGCAACCTCAATGGAGACAACCAGCTATCAGGCACGGGTGTTGAAACAGGACTGGCCGCTGGCGGTTGATGTGCTTGGCGACATTATCACTGATCCGGTATTTGCCGAAGATGAACTGGCAATGGAAAAGGATGTGATTTTACAGGAGATTGCAGCCGCCAATGATACTCCAGATGATCTGGTATATGAGCTTGGGCAGAAAAAAGCGTTTCCTGATCAGGCGATCGGTCGGGCAATTTTAGGGGAATCGGAGCAGGTGGCCGGCTATTGCGACCGTGATCTGATAGTTTTTCGCGATCAGCATTATCATGGTGGCAAAATTGTCGTGTCGGCGGCAGGCAAGATTGATCATGATGAATTTGTTGATCAGGTGGCGGAAAAACTGGGCGGTATGAAAGCTGGTAAAAAGGACGGGCGTGAAGCTGCACGATTTGCCGGTGGCCTGTCGATTGCCGAGCGTGAGCATCTTGACCAGACCCATATTTTGTTGAGTTTTCCGACCGTTGGTTATCGTGATGATGATATTTATGCGATACAGGTTCTGTCGGTAATTCTTGGTGGCGGCATGTCATCGCGACTGTTTCAGGATGTAAGGGAAGCGCGAGGGCTGTGCTATGCGATTTATTCACATGTGTCAGCCTATGAGGACAAGGGGATGTTTTCCATCTATGCCGGGACAGCCCCGGACAAGGTGGGTGAACTGATTGAAGTTGCCAGTGACAGCTTGTTGTCGATGACGAAAAGCTGCAAGATGCACGAACTGCAACGGGCGCGCAACCAGATCAAGGCAGCCTTGCTGATGAGTCTTGAAAGCCCGGCAGCAAGGGCCGACCAGATTGCCAGACAATATCTGGCTTTTGGCAAGGTGAGGGAGATTGCAGAGATTATTGCCAAAATTGAAGCTGTCAGCCTTGAAGACATAAAGCGGCTGGTTGTTTCACTGATGCAGCCTGGATTATTGTCGATGTCGGCAGTGGGGGATTGTCGCAGCTTGCCTGATTACAATACAGTAACCGGCAGATTCTTCTCCCGGTGAGGAAGCCATCCCATGTTGTTCAGCAAGTCATCTGGTGCCTATTGTGACCTGTCGACCCGTATTGTTACAGCAAGACTGGTGCTGAAAGTGCCAAAACAGGTGCATTTTAGCGAATGGCAGCAATTGCGACAGCAAAGTTGTGAGTTTCTCACCCCCTGGGAAGCGAAATGGCCAAGGGATGACCTGACCAAAGCTGCTTTTGCGCGCCGGATAAGGCTTTATCATGATGCCATTATCAATGATGATGCCTACCCGTTTTTTATTTTCCGTAAAGATGATGATGTGCTCCTTGGAGCGGTCAGCCTTTCCAATGTCCGGCGCGGTATTACGCAAAGTGCGGTATTTGGTTACTGGATTGGTGAACCCTTTGCCCGGCAAGGATATATGAGCGAAGCGGTCGGGGCTGTGGCCAAATTCGGTTTTACCAGGCTGGGGCTGCACCGGCTTGAGGCTTCATGTATTCCAGATAATAAGGCATCGGCCAGAGTGCTGGAGAAAAATGGCTTTGTCAAAGAGGGATTTGCGCGTTCATATTTGCAGATCAACTCGAAATGGCGGGATCATAATCTGTACGGATTGTTGCGCGAAGATCTGGATTTAACCTGAAATTGTAATGTTTCTTGCTTGTTATAATTTGACGGCTATTATTGTCGTTAAGGGAACTTTGAGTCGGGTTGTGTAATGTTTCGATTGTGGTGTTTATTACAAGTCCTGTTTGCCGCTGCATTTTTATTCGCCGGTGAGGCAAATGCAGGTGGGGCTGTAAAAGCGGCATTTGATGGGGACAATATTGATCTGGTGGACGCTCTTGATGTTGTCGAGAGTGAAAAGCCGCGTGTGGAAATTGAAGTTCCAGGTATTGATGCAACTGGCCGAAGCCGGCTGGTGCTGGAAGCCAGAACACCACGCAGTCACTATCGCTGGGCTGTGTTTTCCCTGATTAATCCTGACAAGACAGAACGGGTTCTGGTGCTGGATATTCCAGATCACGGATTTGTCGGTTCGGGAGTTTTGTTACCGAAACCACCATCAGGCAGGACAATTGCGGTTAATCTGTCTAATGGCAACCACCCGATTGCCCTGAAAGTGCGCGCTCACCAATCATTCGAGTTTTCAGTAGGGCCGGGAAAACACTTGTCGGTATCGATGGAACTGGCGCCTGGAATAATTGACGAGGTAAGGCTGTGGAACAAGGTGGCATTTGATACTCAAATTGCCAATAATGCGCTGTTTGACGGGGTGATTATCGGGGTGTCGCTGCTGGTGGCTGTTGCGATCTTTACTCTGGCAATAGTCAAAAAGCAGATTGTATTTTTTGCGGTTGGTACTTTTGCCTTATCTGCTATCGGGTTTTTGATGCTCAATGCCGGGTTTGTTCCGGTTATTGGAGAATGGATAGCAGGGGTTGAGCAATATGAAATGCTGGGGCGGGCAATTGTTGAAACGCTGATGTTTGTTTCAATAAGTGTTTCCCTGATATTCCTGACCCAGCTTTATCGCCATATGCCGCTGGTTAACGGATTTTTGATGTTGCTGGCCATGTTGGGGACCGGCTTGCTGGCATTCAGCTTTTATCAACCGATTTTCAGCACTGGAATGTCCAGAATAGGATTTTTCATAGTTGTTGTGCTGGGTCTGTTGATTATCGGTTTGCTGCAAAAACGTTCGGTTGTCAGGGCAAAGACAGTGTTTGCCAGCTGGTTTGTACTGGCTGTCTGGGCTTTTCTGGCCATGGCTGGATGTCTTGGGATATACAAGCTGGCATTGCTGGGTCCGCTGATTGCAGCCGGTCTGGCGCTGGTGCTGGTTACTTTCGGGTTTACCCTGGCAAAATTTGCTTTCAGCCATGGCATAAGTGCAAGTTTTTTCATGGAAGATGCCGGTCGTCGGGCGCTGGCACTTGCCGGTTCAGAACAATCAGTGTGGGACTGGCAGGCGGTTGAGGAATCATTGCATGTGGGGCCTGAACTGGAGCGGGCTTTGGGTCTGAAAACCGGATCAGTTGGCGGGGTTGACCTGCGCAACTGGCTGGAAATAATTCACCCGGCAGATCGCAGTGTTTATGTTGGAGCGGTTGAAGCAGCCGAAAGGCGTGGCAGCGGCACATTTTCAGCTGAATTCAGATTGCGGCGCGCTGATGGTGCCTATAGGTGGTATCTGTTGAGAGCCAGAGCCATTGCCGGTGAAGGCAACCGGGCTGAAAGGCTGATTGGCACCTTGACTGATATAACGACTGTCAAGCACTCTGAAGATCGCTTGTTGTCAGATGCGGTGCGTGACCGGGTTACCGGCTTGCCTAATCGTGCCTTGTTTATTGACCGGCTGGAGCGGGCCATGCGCCGGGCCGAGGCCCGAAATGATGACAGTTTGCATGTTCTGGTGATTGATCTGGACCGGTTCAAGGCGGTTAATGACGGGCTTGGCCATCAGACCGGAGACAGTTTGCTGAATATTATGGGCAAGCGGCTTAAACGGCTGATTGCTGAAAGTGATACGCTGGCGCGGCTTAATGGTGACCAGTTTGGCATAATATTCAATGCCAGGGCCAATGGGCTTGAAATTGTCGAATTTGCTGAAAATCTGCGCGATGTTCTGGCACAGCCGGTGAATATGCGCCCGCGTGAAATTTTCCTCACGGCCAGTGTAGGCATTGCCAAATTTGAAATCGGACGCGATCTTCCCGAAGATGTTGTCAAGAATGCGGAAATTGCGCTTTATGAATCCAAGCGCAATGGAACTGACCAGATAGCATTCTTTAATGCTGACATGCGCGATGACCGCTCGCAACTGGTTACTCTGGAAAATGAAATGCGCCGGGCGATCGAGCGTAACGAGATTGAAGTTGTTTATCAGCCGCTAATGCGACTGGCAGATGGTGAACTGGCCGGGTTTGAAGCCCTGATGCGCTGGAATCATCCAGAACGGGGACGTATTGGCCCGGATGAATTTATCGAAATTGCAGAAGAAAGCGGCATTATTCGCGAACTTGGCCATTATGTATTGTCAGAAGCTGCCTGTCAGCTTGGTATCTGGCAGCGGGCATTCAGGCCATCTGATCCGCTGTTTGTGGCGGTGAATGTATCATCGGCGCAATTATTATCGAATGAGCTGCCAAATGAATTGCAGCAGATTTTGCTGCGTGAAGCCATTATTCCTGGATCACTAAAGGTGGAACTTACCGAAACCATGGTGATGCAGAACCCGGAATTGTCGGAAAAAATCCTTAAAAAGATCGCGAGCCTGGGGATTGGCCTGTCATGTGATGATTTTGGCACCGGCTATTCTTCTCTGGCCAATCTGCGCAAACTGCCATTTGATACTTTGAAGATTGACCGGGAATTTCTGGCAGATGATGCAAATGATCAACGAGTGCACATAATATTTGATGCGATTACCAGACTTGCCCATGATCTCAATTTCAGTGTGGTTTCAGAAGGTGTGGAAAGCGAAGAACATCTGGAACGGTTAAGACAGGCCGGGTGTGATTATGCGCAAGGTTTTTATATTGGTGAACCTGTATCGGCAACCAGAGTGGTTGAGGCACTGGGCGGGCTGCCATATACGCCGGTATCGAAAACTTCAGTAATGGCTGAATTGTGGGAAAGACTGGTTGGCAAGGATGAAAAAGCAGAAGCACCGGTTGCAGGGCCGGTTTCCCGCGTGGAAGTTGCTACAGACATTGAGCCGATTGAACTGGATGAGCCGGAAGAAGAGCCGCTTGTGCCGTGGAGTCCTGATGATGCACAACAGGTTGAATATCCAGCATTTGAACCGGTGGATGAGCTACGAGAAGCAGTGGAAGAGACACAACAAGAAGTTACACCGGCAGTTGGCAGCGTACCTTTGGCCCCCAGAATTGTGGTAAAACCGCCAGTTGAGGATGAGGCGACAAACAGCGGTCAACCATCAACTGGCGATGATGAGGTTATTGCCGAGATTGCAGACAATATTGAAAAGCTGACAGAAGACACAGCAGATGCAAAGCCGGTGGCAAGACATGTCCGTACCATGCGGATAAAGAAACAGCGAAAAAGGGCAAAAGTCAATTCGCGTAATCTGAAACTGCGCCGGGCAAGGAGCAGGCGAAAAGCCGGGTAGAACTACCCGGCATCCTCGCTATAGGCTTCCAGAGGCGGGCAGGAGCAGACCAGATGGCGGTCCCCATAGACATTGTCAATTCGGCCAACCGGTGGCCAGTATTTGTCATTGTCTATCCAGGAAAGCGGGAAGAATGCCTGCTCGCGGCTATATTTGCGATCCCATTTGTGCATTAACAACTGGTGAGTATGGGGTGCATTGTGCAATGCGCTGTCTTCAGCTGCAATCTTGCCAGCTTCCACTTCTGCAATTTCGGCCCTGATGGCGATCATTGCATCGCAGAACCGGTCAAGCTCATCGCGTGATTCAGATTCGGTGGGTTCCACCATCATGGTTTCAGCCACCGGCCATGACATTGTGGGGGCATGGAAGCCGTAATCAACCAGACGTTTGGCGATATCTTCAACGCTGATCCCGCATTCATGTTTGAATTTGCGGCAGTCAATTATACATTCATGGGCTACAAATCCACCCGGTCCGGTATAGACGATCGGATAGTGTTGCTTTAACCGGCTGGCAATGTAGTTGGCATTGAGAATGGCAACCATACTGGAGCGTTTAAGACCTTCAGCTCCGCTCATGGCTATGTACATCCATGAAATCGGCAGGATTGAAGCAGAACCCCATGGGGCAGATGATACCTGACCAACGGTTTGGCCCTTGCCTTGTGCCGGGTTTACTCCGGAAACTACAGAATGGCCGGGAAGGAATTGAGCCAGATGGGATTTTACCCCGATCGGTCCAACACCTGGCCCGCCGCCGCCATGCGGGATGGCAAAGGTTTTATGCAGGTTCATATGGCAAACATCGGCGCCAACATCAGCCGGGCGTACCAGACCCATAAGGGCATTGAGATTGGCACCATCAAGATAGACCTGACCGCCTTCATCATGGATGATCTTGCAGATATCCTTGATGGCCTCTTCAAATACCCCATGGGTTGACGGGTAGGTGATCATCAGTGCCGCCAGATTTTCAGAATGCTGTTTGGCCTTGGCCTTGAGATCAGTAACATCAACATTGCCATGATCATCACAATCAACAATAACCACTTTCATTCCAGCCATTACCGAAGATGCAGGATTGGTGCCATGGGCGGATACCGGTATCAGGCAGATATTGCGATTTGACTGGCCGTTATGCTCGTGCCATGCGCGAATGGTCAGCAAGCCGGTATATTCGCCTTGCGAACCGGCATTGGGTTGCAGGGAAACCGCATCAAAGCCGGTTATGGCACATAGCATGGATTCGAGGTCTTCAAATAATTGCTGATAGCCCTGTGTCTGCTCCAGCGGGGCGAATGGGTGCATCATGGCAAACTGGTTCCACGAGATCGGAATCATCTCGGTGCTCGAGTTCAGTTTCATGGTGCATGAGCCAAGCGGGATCATTGAGCGGTTAAGGGCAATATCCTTGACCTGCAAGCGGCGCAGATAACGCATCATTTCGGTTTCTGAATGGTATTTTGAAAATACCGGATGAGTGAGATAGGCCGATGTGCGTTGCAATTCGGGCTGAATGCGTTCTGTGGTTTCAGAATCAATCTTGTCGATTGAGGTGTCATCCATGATTTTGGTCTTGAAGCAGCTTAGCAGCTTGCGCACTTCAGAGCGCCGGGTGGTTTCATCGGTTGATATGGAAAGATGATCAGCATCGACAAAGCGAATATTGATTCTTTGTTCTCTTGCCTTGGCTACAATAGCGTGGGCACGGCCTGGAACATAGACGGTGAAAGTATCAAAGAAGTGATCAGTGACAACTTCAAAACCGGCTTTGGCAATGGCATGGGCGCAGATTTCGGCAAAGCGATGGATGCGACCTGAAATGCGTTTGATATTATCAGGGCCGTGATAGGTGGCAAACAGACCGGCCAGAACGGCCAGCAGTACCTGAGCGGTGCAGATATTGCTGGTGGCTTTTTCGCGCCTGATATGCTGTTCACGGGTCTGCAGGGCCATGCGCAAGGCCCGGTTGCCATGTGAATCGATGGATACACCGATTATTCTGCCCGGAGTCGAACGCTTGAATTTGTCCAGCGTGGCAAAGAATGCGGCATGCGGGCCGCCATATCCCATTGGTACTCCAAAACGCTGCGAGTTGCCGACAACAATATCAGCGCCCAGTTCGCCCGGTGGAGTGATAAGGGCAAGGGCCATCAGGTCGGTTGCCATGACGGCCAGAGCCTTTGCTGCATGCAGCTTTTCAATTACCGGCCTGAAATCCCTGATTTCGCCACTGGAGCCGGGATAGGACAGAAGGGCAGCAAAAACTTCATCACAATCAAGGTCTTTTTCCGGGTCACCAATGATGATTTCAAAGCCTAATGGTTTGGCCCTTGTCTGCAATACCTTGATGGTCTGGGGATGGGTGTCGACATCAACAAAGAATTTTGTCAACCGGGTTTTGGTGACCCTATGGGCCATGCTCATGGCTTCAGCCGCAGCAGTTCCTTCATCCAGCAGGGAGGCATTGGCCAGTTCCATGCCGGTCATGTCGATTATCATTTGCTGGTAATTAAGCAGGGCTTCCATGCGCCCTTGCGAAA
Source organism: Hyphomicrobiales bacterium (assembly GCA_026990765.1). Classification (GTDB taxonomy): domain Bacteria; phylum Pseudomonadota; class Alphaproteobacteria; order Rhizobiales; family Aestuariivirgaceae; genus JALWJW01. The sequence goes on from JALXCV010000055.1 coordinate 64,301, forward strand.
CTTCGGCCTGATATGGAGTATAGGCGGTGTACCAGCCGGGATTTTCCAGCACATTGCGCAAGATTACCTTGGGCATGATGGCGCCGTAATATCCCATACCAATCATTGAGGTGAATACCTTGTTGCGATTGGCAATATCCAACAGGTCGGAAAGTGCATTGCGTTCAGACACCGGCACCGGCAAATCCAGCTTGTCATGATAGCGAATTGCTTCGGGCACCACCTTGTCCATCAGGTCTTCAAGTGAGGATGCTCCAAGACTTTTGAGCATTTCATCGATATCTTGATCACGTGGCCCGATATGGCGTGGGACAAAATTTGCACCAGGTTGCAGATCGGTCAGGCGGAGGCGATTACCGGACATGGCAGTTTTCCTTGAAATATTGGCTGGGGACTTAAGGTTGCTGGTTTTTGATGATGGCTCTAGTCGCAAAATGCCTTATAGGCGTCTGCATCCATCAATTTGGCAAACTCACCGGCATCAGAAACCTTTACCTTGATGAACCAGGCTTCACCTTCAGCATCTTCATTGACCTTGCCAGGTTCATCTTCAAGTGTGCCATTGGTTTCAACAACTTCACCTGATACCGGGGTCATGAGTTCACTGGCGGCCTTGACGGATTCGATTACACCGGCTTCATCGCCACTGGAAAAAGTGGTGCCGATGGCTGGCAGTTCGACAAATACCACATCGCCCAGCTGTTCCTGGGCATGATTGGTAATGCCAATTGTGGCGACATCGCCATCCAGTTTTACCCATTCATGATCTTCGCTAAATCTGACTTCACTCATTTTCTAAACACTCCTGTTGGTTTTTATCTTTTGAAATTATTGGGAACAAATGGCAGTTTTTCGATGATTGCCGGTTGGGGCTTGCCGCGCACCATCAGGTCAAGTTCGGTGCCCGGTTTGGCATTTTGCGCACTGACATAGCCCATGGCGACCGGGCCGTTGACTGTCGGGCCAAATCCGCCGGATGTGATAACGCCAATCTTCTCGCCTGACTTTGACATGATTTCAGTGCCCTCGCGGGCAGGGGCGCGACCCAGCGGTTTGATACCTACGCGGCGACGGGATGGTTTTTCGGCAATTTCGCGCAAGATACGATCAGCACCGATAAATCCGCCCTGTTCACGGCGGCGCTTGCCTATGGACCATAAAAGACCGGCTTCAACCGGGCTGGTGGTTTCATCAATATCATGACCATAAAGACATAAACCTGCTTCCAGTCGCAGTGAATCACGAGCGCCAAGGCCGATTGCCTCGGTTTCCTCATGCGCCAGCAGGGTTTCAGCCAGTTCCACTGCCTTGTCATTGGCAACGGAAATCTCGTAACCATCTTCACCGGTGTAGCCAGACCGGGAGACATTGACTTCGATCCCGTCAAACAGCATCGGGCCTGAGTCCATGAATTTCATGGCTGCTGCTTCAGGGCAGTGCTGGGCCATGACGCTTTCAGATGCAGGACCCTGCAGTGCCAAAAGTGCCTGATCAGGCTGTTCTTCAAGGTGGATGCCATGGGGGAGATGCTCGCGTATCCATGCGTAATCAGCATGTTTGCAGGCGGCATTGACCACTAAAAACAGTGAGCCATCCTCATCATCACCTGCAAGCCTTGTTACCATAAGATCATCAAGGATACCGCCTTGCGGATTGGTAAGCTGGGTATAACGCTGGCTGCCTTCATCCAGTCCGGCAATTTCCGCGGGAACCAGGGCTTCAAGGGCTTTGGAAACGGTAGCATGGTCAGGGCCTATCAGAAATGCCTGGCCCATATGTGATACGTCAAACAGGCCGCATTTGGCGCGGGTGTGTTTGTGCTCGGCAATGATTCCAGGCTTGTACTGAACCGGCATTTCATAACCGGCAAAGGGAACCATGCGGGCGCCAAGCGAAACATGCAGATCAAATAAAGGGGTTTTCAGCGTGGACTGGCTGGCCATATGTGCCTCCGGGTTTCAAACAAGCAAAGGTTAATGCGGACCGCTATTGATCTGCATACCCCCTCTGTCAGAAAACCTGAGAGATTTCACCGGGTATAAAATCCGGCTTACCCCCTTCGGTGAGCGGGTTTTACCGCTACTCTCCAGAGTGTACTGCCCTTGCGGTCCGGTTGCCTGAGAGTTTCCGGGGTGGTTGCTCCTTCGGCGCCAATTAATTTGGACTCTCCCGCATGGGACAGGTGTAGGTTAGCGATGAAAGATGGAATGTCAACCGTCCAGTTATGCAAAAAATAAGTATGCCCTATTCTTGACAAGCATGTGTGAGAAATCCAATAAGTCAATTCTTTTTTGTAATTTTATAATATATGTCAGGGCTTAAATGACGGACGGAAACAAACCACAATTGAAACTGTTACTGGCAGCACCTCGCGGGTTTTGTGCCGGGGTGGTCAGGGCCATTGATATTGTTGAAGAGGCAATTGCCACTTATGGCAGGCCGGTTTATGTGCGCCATGAGATTGTGCACCACACATT
>JALXCV010000056.1:0-9405 GCA_026990765.1 Hyphomicrobiales bacterium
GCTCTTCAACATCACGGTCTGAACGAAGAGCGCTATGTGGCGAATGGCTGAAGCGGGAGATGGCAGCTTCAAAGTTTGAGCGGCCATAGCCCATGGCTTTAAGTGCTATTGTCAATGGTTCACCATCAGGATCAGAAATAATCCGGCTGGCAGTTTCCTCATTGATCACTGCAAGAGATGCCAGCATTTCAAAGGCCTTTTGATTGACACCGTTTTCGATCAGCTCGATCATGGAATCAATTTTCCGCTTTGACGGGAAGCGGGTTTCAGCTGCCGGGCCATCGCTGACAGTGCCATCAACCGAGCGGGCAATTTTCAAAATCTTGTCGAGAGTGGCTGAATCAGTCAGGAAACGTGACAATATATAACGGCGAAGCTCAACCGGCAGGAACCAGAAAAGCTCAAACGCAACAGGAGCTGGTGTATCACCACGGGTTGCAAGCGGTGCATGCAGCGCTGGCTGATTGCGGGCGGTTTTGCTCAAGGTCACAAAGGAATCATGTGATATCTGGGCGCCGGGATTGCGGACAATGGTCAAAAATACAGCAATGTCACCCCTTGCAATAAGCGCATCAGTGATGGTCTTGGAAAGTTGCCTGCGCCGGGCAATCATCTGCATTTTATCAGCATCACCCTTTTCTATTACCTCAAGCAGTTCCTGATCAGATATGGTGATGGCATTTTCCAGCAGCGGTCCGGCAATGGCTGGGTCGGGGTGATTGATCAGTTTGTTGACAAGCAGAACCGGCGGGTCTTCCATCATGCCGACACGTTCGACAAGTCTGACAATATCCCTTGTATCCATATGATCAACCAGTTGCAGCAAGGTATCCCCGGCAAGGGATCTTTCCTGGGGCTGGGTGGCACCTGTTGGCTGGGACATTATGTCAAGCAGCAATCTGGCCGTTTGTCCGCTTTCTTCGCTCTTGTTAAGATTTTGCGGGATGTCCTGTATGGTCACAACAGGACTGTCAATAACCGGTTGAGGAGGCTCAGTGCGATTTTCTGGCTGCGGTTCCTCTGGTCTGGTGTTGGCAGCGGCGGAATTAGTTTTGAGCAATTCCATTGCCTGACGCAATGGATCAATATTTTGTAAAACTTCAGCGGATTCTACTGGAGCTTCAACCTCAACAGCAACTTCAGGCCGGGTTTCAACCGGTTTTTCAGCTTGCCTGGCAACTTTGGCAACCGGTCTTGTTTTACTGTCAGGTTTTGGCTGGCCAAATGGTATGTAGCGCGAAGGCCTGTCACCTTCAGGGTTTTTCTTTTTGGTGGCTGCCAAAAGCTCGGCCAGATCAGGTTCCTTGGTAAGTTTTTGGGGTGCCTTAACTGATGATTCTGTTTGTGACGCTGCAAAACTGTCAGCTGCTGGCGGGGTTTGCGGTTTAGATGTCTGACTATTTTGCCTTGCAGTGGCAATCACAGCTTCCTGCCGGTCAGAAATATCATCTCGGGGGCTATTATCGATTATCCTGCCAGGTTCAACAAGCTGTTCAGGGGCAATAGACGGTTTGCGCCCAAGAACATGCTGGTTAACCGGGGTCTGTTCAGTTGCAACGGGCTGTTCGTGCGCTATAGGCTGGGGCTGGCTTGCCATCACCCCAGATTGTGGGGGTGTTGCAGTTGCCGGCTGGCTTTGCTGTACCGGGGCAATATTTTGTGGCTGAGGCTTGTTCAGGGTTTTTTCGGCAAGCAAACGGGCATTTTGCTCCGCAGCTGCCTTGCTGGCTGCAAGCTTGTTGGTGAGCGCACGAAAGGCATCAGCCGCCGAATGCGGTTGAGTTGTTTCACTCACTTTATTCTCGCCCAAAATCCCCATTGGCGTTTATTCAGTTCTTTCCGGTAAAAAACATCAGACCCGGGCCTGTTTGCCCTTTAGGCTTTTTGCATTTTCACCTGTAATATCCCACCTAACCTGCTCATTAAGCCATAAATCAGTATAGAGAAGCTTAATGCCGACAAGCAAAATTACTGTCTGATCGTTGTAAAGAAGCTGTTTTATGTTAAAGCAGGCACTGGACAATTTCATCCAGTTACAATCTGAGGTTTATTCATATGCGTCAATTTTCCCGCTTAAGTGATTTTGAAAAACAAAAGGGTGAAATTCTGGGGACCAGCAAATGGGTTACGGTCAGTCAGGAAATGATGACTGAATTTGCCAGACTTACCGGTGATGAGCAGTGGATCCACCTTGATCGCAAAAGAACCCTGTCAGAGCTTGGCTCAGAACCTTTCGCCCACGGATTTCTGCTGGTTTCATTACTGCCACAGCTTCAGGGAGACGTATTTGAAATCCTGTCTTTAACCAGGGCCATTAATTTTGGAGCCAATAAAATCAGGTTTCTGAAACCGGTGACAGCGGGAACCAGAGTGCGAGCCAAAGTAAAATTAAAGCGGGCTTCTATTGATAAGAATTTTTTAAGGGCAATATTTGAAACAGAGTTTGAGGCAGACGGCACTGAAGGGCCGGTGATGTTTGCTGAAACCATCGCCCTGTTTTATGAAGATATGGAAGATTTATGAAAAAAATTGAAAAAACCGACAGCCAATGGCGCAGTGAGTTGAGCCTGGAACAATATGATGTGACCCGTCGTCACGCTACCGAACCGGCTTTTTCCAATCCGCTGAACAATGAAAAAAGACAGGGCATGTTTCATTGCGTGTGTTGCGGGGCAGAATTGTTTGACAGCAGTACCAAATATGATTCAGGTTCTGGCTGGCCAAGCTTTTATCAGCCTGTGGATGACAGCGCAATTTCAGAACATGTTGATAAAAAACTGTTCCAGACCCGCATAGAAACCCGTTGCGCAAGATGTGATGCACATCTGGGGCATGTATTTGCCGATGGGCCGCAACCGACGGGCCTTCGCTATTGCATGAACGGAACCGCCCTTGAATTTCAACCATCAAGAGATGATGAGTAAATGACTGCCAAACCTCCCTTTGTCAAAAAACAGGATTGCTTTTCCACCTACCACAATATTGAGCGCAATGACCCGTATAACTGGTTGCGGGCTGATAACTGGCAGGAGGTCATGCGAGAACCTGACAAATTACCGCAAGATATAAGAGAGGTTCTGGAAGCAGAAAATGCCTACACAGCAGCAATGCTGGCGGATACTGAAGAATTGCAGCAAACACTGTTTGAGGAAATGAAGGGGCGGATCAAGCAGGATGATTCATCGGTTCCCTCACCTGATGGTGATTATGCCTATGCCAGCCGCTATGAATCCGGTGCCCAGCACCCGATGCTGGTTCGCACAAAACGGGATGGCGGGGATGAACAGATATTGCTGGACGGCAACCGGGAGGCTGAAGGCAAGGCATTTTTCCGGCTGGCTGGCAGCAGCCATTCAGATGATCACAAATATCTGGCATGGTCATTTGATGATAAGGGTTCTGAGTTTTTCACCCTTAAAATCCGCGACCTTGCAACCGGCAATGATCTTGATGAAGTGATCAATGAAACCGGTGGTTCAGCTGTATGGTCGGGTGACAGCAAATATTTGTTTTATATCAGGCTGGATGAAAATCATCGCCCCTCAAGACTGTTTCGGCATGAAATGGGAACTGATCGTGAAAAGGATGTGCTGGTTTATGAGGAAGAAGATGCCGGTTTCTTCATGGGGGTTGGCAAAACCCAGTCCGGCAAATTCATTATTATCGACATTCATGATCATGAAACCAGCGAATGCCGGATAATCCCCGGCGATGATGCAACTGCCGAACCGGTGCTGATAGCAAAGCGCCAGACCGGGGTTGAATATTCGATAGATGAGGCCAACGGGCAGTTTTATATTCTGACCAATGCAGATGATGCAGAAGATTTCAAGATCGTAACAGTGGAGGTTGAACAGCCCGGACGTGACAAGTGGCGCGACCTGATAGAACATAAAAGCGGTAATCTGATTATTGCCCATACCTGCTATGGCGAATTCATGGTGCGGCTGGAACGGGTTGATGGCCTGCCACGAATTGTTATTCATAATTATGCTGATGGTTCAGAAAATGTGATTGCATTTGCAGAAGAAGCCTATTCGCTGGGGATGATGGATGGCTATGAGTTTCACACCGATATTATAAGATTTTCCTATTCATCGATGACCACACCTTCGCAAGTGTTTGATTATAATGTCAAAACCGGAGACAGGGAATTACGCAAACAACAAGAAGTTCCATCCGGCCATAATGTGAATGATTATGTAACCCGGAGAATAATGGCCCCGGCACATGATGGTGAACTGGTGCCGGTATCGCTTTTATACCACAAGGATACCAGCATCGATGGTTCTGCTCCCTTGTGGCTTTATGGTTACGGATCATATGGCATTGCCATGCCTGCCGGATTTTCTACCGGGCGACTGTCGCTGGTGGATCGTGGTTTCATTTTTGCCATTGCCCATATTCGCGGCGGCAAGGAAAAGGGTTTTGACTGGTATCGTCAGGGGCGGCGGCGAAACAAGAAAAACACTTTTAAGGATTTCATATCCGCAGCCAGATATCTGATTAAAGAGAATTACACCGCAAAAGGCAATATCATCGCCAATGGCGGCAGCGCCGGGGGAATGCTGATGGGGGCAGTTGCCAATATGGCACCGGAACTGTTCAAGGCAGTCATTGGTGAAGTTCCATTCGTTGATGTGCTGACCACCATGCTGGATGATAGTTTGCCCCTGACACCGCCTGAATGGCCCGAATGGGGCAATCCGATAACCAGTGTTGAAGATTACAAATATATCGCCTCATATTCCCCGGTTGATAATGTCGAGGCCAAAGCCTACCCGCATATTCTGGCGGTTGCCGGGTTGACTGATCCGCGCGTTACTTATTGGGAACCGGCAAAATGGGTGGCCACTTTGCGGGAAAAGAAAACCGATGATAATCTGTTGCTGCTGAAAACCATTATGGATGCCGGGCATGCCGGAATGCCGGGACGGTTTGAAGCTCTGAAAGATACCGCACTGGTATTTGCCTTCGGATTGAAGGTTTCTGACCGGATGGGTTAGCATTACCACCTGAATTGTTTCATATTGCAGGATGATGTCTTGATTTATGAAACAGCAGGCTTTATCGCTGCTGATATTGACAACAGACAAAAACAGGGAAGTAAAATGGCTACTTATGAATGCAGTGTATGTGGAATGAGCGTGAATGCAACATGCGGCAAGTGTGATGCACCACTGGAAAATGGTACTTTGGACCTTGGTGATGGCAATTCAGTGCAGATTTCATCCTGCCCGAATGGACATGGCAAGATCAAATCTCCGCAATGTTGCGGTCAGGATATGAGCTGTCAGGCTTAATTGTCACAACGACTCGCAAAACTTGCTATCAGGCAAGGCTAAGACTATGTTTGTGACCCTGTAGAAGCTAGCGGGCCTGACGGTTCGCACTGTTTGGGGTCACAAGCTTTGACGAGCATTTACCGAATTGCCATAATCTCGATTATCGGCCTTGTGGTTGGCGCGATGGCGTCATTGTCGGCTATCGGGCTGGTTGATACCAGCGAGTGGATAAATGATCTGGTGCTGGTGTCGGCATTTTCACGGGTTCAGTTTGACGGCGCACCATGGGTACTGGTGCTGGCAACAATTGCGGTGCCGACCATTGGCGGGGCAATTGTCGGGCTGATAACAACCAGATTGATCCGGGAAAGACGGCCCCTTGGACCACCAGATACTATTTTTGCTGTCCAGACCCGCAAAAAACCACCAAGCCTGAAAAGCGGCATCATGTCCACCATCGCTGCGCTGGTCTCGCTGGGTGCAGGGGCATCGGTTGGGCAATATGGGCCACTTGTATATCTTGGAACCCTGACCGGTTCGCTGGTAAACCGTATAAAATTCGGCATTGGTGATATTCAGGCAGTTGCGATAAGCTGCGGGGTGGCAGCTGCCATATCAACCGCCTTTAATGCACCGATCACCGGACTTATATTTGCCCATGAGGTTATCCTCAGGCATTATTCATTGCGCGCCTTTGCCTCGGTCACTGTTGCCTCGGCTACCGGCTATGTGATTGCCAATGTCATATTCGACCGCCCTTCCCTGTTCAGGGTTGAATTTGCCGGGGTGGAACATGGCTATGAATTTTTGCTGTTTGCCGTTGAAGGGGTTCTGGCTGCACTTTTGGCGGTCAGCTTCATGAAGCTGATCCTGATGAGTTCAGCCCTTGCCAGCAAATTTCCAATCCGCAGCCAGTGGCTAAGACCGGCAATTGCCGGTTTGATACTGGGAATTGTAGCGCTGCAAATACCCGAAGTTCTGGGCATCGGCAAGGAAGCCCTGAGATTTGCCACTATTGGCGGGGCGTTTGAAATCAATGAACTGGCGATACTGGTTATTGCCAAGACGGTGCTGACAGCACTTTGTATCGGCTTTGGCTTTGCCGGCGGGATATTCAGCCCGGCACTGCTGATCGGTATTCTTGGCGGGGCACTGTTCGGAATGGTTTGGCCAATCCTGTTGCCGCTGGATAATTCGGGCATCGTTCCTTACGCCATTTGCGGGATGATGGCGGTTACCAGCCCGGTAATCGGGGCACCGCTTACCACTATTCTGGTAGTGTTTGAACTGACCCGCAATTATGACCTGACTATAGCGGCCATGGTTGCAGTTGTATTTTCAAATCTGGTTTCCGCGCCGCTATTTGGCCGTTCACTGTTCGACAGGCAATTAAACAATAATTTTGATTTTGATTTGAGCGAGGGGCGCGACAAGGCGATTTTGAGGCTTGAATATATCAGTAAATATATGAGCCAGGACTATATCACCGTTCGGGCAGACGATAATATAGCAACATTGAAGACAACCCTTGCACATCATAACCGTTCTGAAGCTGCCATTATTGACAGTAATGGAAGATTTCAGGCCAGTATTGATTTGCAGGATGTGGTCGAATTATCCGATGATACAAAACTGTCACAGGTCAAGTGCCCCGACAAATTGACTTTTGATGAGAATACCAGCCTGTGGGACGGATTTGAACTGGTACAGAATTTCATTGGTGAATCTATCCCGATAGTAGATTCAGCTTCTGCCAAATTGCTTGGGGTAATCACTGAGGGCGGGATTATTGCCGCTTATATGTCAACTGTCCATGAATTACGGCGCGAGGAAAATGAAACGGTCTAGTTTTTTATTCTGTCTGTGGCTGTTGTCAGTCTTTCCTGTGACCAGCATGGCTATGGCTGAGACATTATCTGTGGTTTCATGGGGTGATACATATGAAAAAGCCCAGAATGCAACCATTTTCAAGCCATTCAGCATTTCATCCGGGGTGACGGTAAATGTGGTCAAATATTCTGGTAGCATCGACGGGCTTGTCAAACGAGCCGAAAGTGGCGGTTGGGATGTAATCGACATGACCGAGGATCAGGCAATAAGGGCCTGCGAACAGGGTTTGCTGATACGGCTCAATCCTGAAGAAATCATAATCCCCTATCGCAATACTGACATTGAAGAAGATTTCATGCCCGGATCATTCAGGGACTGTTCGATTGCTCATAGTGTTTATTCCAGCGTGGTGGCATTTGATGAACGGGCATTCAAGGGAGAAAAACCTGAACAGATTGCCGATTTTTTCGACCTGAAAAGGTTTCCCGGCAAACGGGCTATAAGGCGTGATCCATCTGACATTCTGGAATGGGCGATGATTGCTGAAGGCATACCAATTCGCCAGGTTTATGATCTGTTAAGCACCGAAAGGGGAATGCGGGTGGCCTTTGCAAGGCTTGAAACCATTCGTGACCAGATTGTCTGGTGGGACAAGCCGCAAGAAGCAGCCAAACTGCTGGCTGAAGGCAAAGTATCCATGGCGGCGGGTTTCAATGATGGCTTCTTTGATCTGGCCAATGAGAAAAACATGCCCATAACCATCATCTGGGATGCCCAGATAATGGATTATGCAGTCTGGGCAATTCCGGCATCATCAAAAAATATAGAACTTGGCAAACAGTTTATCGGATTTGCCACCACTATTGACCGGATGGCGGAACTGGCTGAACATATACCATATGGCCCCAGTCGCATGTCCGCATTTGGACGGGTTGGCAGGCACTGGAAAAGCCAGGTGCAAATGCGTGAACATCTGCCAAACTCATCGTCCAATTACAAGCGCGCACTCAGGCGGCAAAGCTACTGGTATACCCGCACCAGCGCCTTGCGCCACAGACGGTTTAACAGCTGGCTGAGAAACAGGAAATAACGGGTTTCACGCCTAAACCTGAACCGCTTTTGCAGCATCTTCCTTTAATCGCTTGACCATAGATACCAGACCGTTGGAGCGCTGCTGTGTCAGGTGTTCGCTAAGCCCGATAGCGGCAAGTTCGGCTGTAGCATCAGTTTGGACAACTTCCCCTGGTGGAATATCGCAAAGCATTATGCGCAAGATTGCCACCAGACCGCGAACAATCATGGCATCACTGTCACCCTCGAAATAAAAAACCTGGTTGCCAGCATCATCTTTGCGGATTTCAGTTTTCAGCCAGACTTGCGATACACAGCCATGTACCTTGTTGGCTTCAGTATGTTCAGCTTCTGGCAGATCGGGCATTTTTTTGCCAAGTTCGATCACATATTTATAGCGCTCTTCCCAATCATCTATAAATTCGAAATCTGCCTTTAAGTCTTCAAACGCCTTGCTTGTCATGATGTATCGCCTGATCCGGTAAATATGGAAGATTTGTATATAGGGCAATGGCATAAATAAAAAAGCCGCAAAGCACAAGAAAGGGCAGGTGTGCTTTGCGGCAAGTTGACCCGGTGAAAACCGGGAGGGGATTTATGGAGGCAGATTTGCAGTGATTAAAACCGCAAAGCTGCAAACAGAAACATAAAGAGAAACTCAGCCAGCGCCCTTGCGAACCGGACCGCGCCATTCAGGTATCAGATCTTCAATCCGCAAAGTACCGATTGAAGGTTCTGGTATATAGGGTTTTTCCTCATACGGAGTACTGCCGGTTATGAGCATATCAGCAACCGGAGTGGGCTGAGGCTTGCCAACAGGATCAGATGATGAGTTTTGCGGTCTGTTGACCCACTCATAAAGCTGGTTGAAGCCATAAGAGGCACGTATTTTCAGTTTCGTCAGAACATGACCTGCAACATTGCAAACCTGCTGCTGACGACTACAAAAGCCTGACAGATCACCATAGGCAGCACTTGCTGCAGACATCATTTCAAAAGAACTGACTTGGCCGCCCTGATCCTTATATGCAGCCATGAAGCGTGCATCATCAGGTGGTGGATCAGGCAGCATATAGACTGCCAGCCCTGTAATCAGCGCATATTTGATAATTTTCATTTAATTGCCCTTTCGTCTTGAAAAGGACACTACTATAAAAATATTTATTCTGCTTAAAACTGATTATTTCAATGTATAACAAGATTTATCTAGTTTTTATAC
>JALXCV010000056.1:9415-20974 GCA_026990765.1 Hyphomicrobiales bacterium
AATTTATCTAAAAGTTTAATGACTTCAAAAATGCGCAAATGCCTGTCTGAAATTGAATATGGAAAGATGATGTTAAACAATGCACGTCAAATTGGACCAAACAGGATGATTCAATTATGACAAAAACTCAAAAACCGGAAACCAGGCACCCGGCAGCCAAGGCAACGCTTGCGGCACTGTTGGGTATTTGCGGTGCTATTTCATACAACCTGCTGGCAGGTCAGGATATGGATGCTGTCCGTATGGGCAGAACGGCTGTTTCAGTCAAGGTTGAAGAAGCAGGGACATTGCCGGAAATACAGCCCAAACCTGTAACACAGCAGCAAGATGAACAGCCTTACGGCAATTCAGATTCAATGGGCGATCTGATTGCCCAGACGATAAATGGTGGCAATCAGGCAAATAGCAGCGAACTGGTACAGTCAATTCAGCAAAATCTTTATGCGCTTGGACTATATGACGGGCTGATTGATGGGCAAAGTGGCAGCAAGACCCAGGCTGCAATCAAACGGTTTCAAAGGCAAAAGGGAATCAGGGCTGACGGGATTGCTTCGAGTGATCTATTGGCCAGGCTGGAATATGCCCGCAAGATTTCAGAAGCGGCAAATATTACCGGAAGCATCGTTGATTCCAGCCCTTCAATTAAACAGGTTCAGCGCCAGCTGGTCTTGCTTGGCTACAAGGCTGGGCCGATTGACGGGGTGATGGGCAAGGCAACCCGCAATGCTATCAGACAGTTTGAAAAAGATCGCAACATGACTGTCACCGGCAAGATCAGCCCTGACCTGCTGGCCGCATTGCAATTATAGAAAATGCTGAAAACAAAAATATGGGTTCAGGCATATCTGAAAACCTGTCATGCAGCCGGATTAACCGGGGTTGTGGCACATAAGGGCGCAGAAGAAGCAGGCGCTGTATTCATCAGAATATTCATTTCAAACGACAGTGTCAGACTGTTTGCCCCGCAACCTGGCCCAACCTATGATGAGCATGGAAGTCGCAACTGGTGCAACCCTTTGGGTACAGAGCCGGTCAGTGCTGAGACCGCAGATGATTATGTAAAACGGCAATTATCTTTTGATAGCGATATCTGGGTTCTGGATATAGAAGACAAAGAAGGCAGCGGATTACTGGAAATTTCAAAATAAACCTGCGGTAATGAAAGAACGTTTGCCAATTATTAACCATGTCTGCGGCTAAATGATAATCAAGACTGTTTGAGTCTATTTATCGGAACACAGAACCATGAGTAATATTTTAATATTCCCGCTGGAGAAGACACGGCTTGCTGATGAAGGAGATTACCGTTTCGGTGAAGCCAGTATTATCATATTTCCAGGTGTGCGGGTCGAGCATCGCAATGATGATTTCACAGACACATGCACAACCAATGCAGCTTTGGTAAAATCGGGCATAAAAGAATAGGTCTATTTTTTATCCTGGCCAGTTGAGCAACTGGATTTTTCCAGTTGTCCGATCAGTCTTTTTCTGGCCGAGAACTCATTTATTCGGGTGCGAACTACAATCAGTCCGCGATTATCAGGTGATTTGACCACCAGACGGGCAGTCGGTGAAGAAACATCGGTAACAATAGTCTCATCCACCGTATCAACAGGAATAATATCCAGTTTTATCTCATTGGTATCAGCCTGCCGGTCATTGATCGAGTAAAAGCTGTTACCAGCTGTCGTATAAGCACTGATTGACCAGTAATTGTCAGGCAGGGCAAAATTCATCTGGCTGCGCCCGTCTTTTAGTGAAAACTGGCATACTGCTATCATTAAAAACGGATCAGCACCGGTAAAGAAATTACTGTCATTGGCGGTAGACCAGATAGCCGGTTTTGGCGTTGATGTCATTTTTGCCTGCTGCGTGAACTTGTCAGACATCACCATAACCGGCATGTATAAAATATAGCCGATATGAGTTGCTATGATTATCAGCAAAGTCAGCAATATCCAGAAAAACTTACCCCTCACCGGCATTTCTCCCGCTTGATTGATGGCAGTATCTTGGTGTCATACTGGCTGGTTATTGCCCTTTCAGGATTGTAATGCCGCATAATCAGGGTAAGGCCGGAACCTTTTGCCGGGGACAATCTGTTGCCGGCAAAAGGTTCACTGGTAAGATGGATGATATAAGTGTCATCGGCTTCATAGACCATATGTTGCGATGAAAGGCCGGTATTTTTCTGCCACTTGCCATCATTATCCGGGTAATCTGCATATGTGTAGATACTCCACCAGCGGGCATTGGGAGATTTGCCGGAGATAATGTAACTGCATCGCGCATCGAGCAGATTGCCGGTATCATCATGTCTGGCCTCAAACTCGTTTACTTCAAACTGGCTGGCAGGCAGGCGCCCTGAGGTTAAAAAATGTGCCTTTACATAAGGGTTGGCTGAACGGGTGCCAGCCATTGGCCAACTTACCCAAGGACCCTGCCTGGTTGAAAATATTTTCCGGTCACTGTTTATGGCCTCATTGGCACTGACAAGGCCAATGGTTCCGCCAACCACAACAGAAAAAATGAATTTGACAAATATATTCACCTGGCCTCTAACCTGAATTACCTAAAAATTGAAAATACTTTTGACACGGCGGGCATTACGACGGGTTTTCTTGCGCCTAGTTCTCGTTGATGACCAGTTGCGAGTTGCTCGCTGCCTTGGGCGTTTATAACGCTTTGCGGTTCTGGTTGTCTTGTTATCAAACAGGGAGAACATTTCCTTCAGCACACTGACAACCGGTCCACGGCTTCGCCTTTGGCTTTTCTGCGGAGCCATGAATATAGATGTTCGTGCTTCATTATTGCTCTGGGAAGGTCGAAAACCGCCGCTGGAACCGGTTGACGGAATAGCCGGGATTTCCATGATACCCTGCTTGCGGTTTGCAACCCTGGCATAGGATCCATCAAGCGGTATGCCCAAAAGCCCGCGCGCAACCTTGTTTTCCTCAGCCTTGAGCATATAGGCTTTCCAGGTCATGGCCGGAAGCGAGCCGCCGGTTACCCTGTTCATTTCACTGTAATTGTCATTGCCGAACCAGACGCCGGTTACAAAATCTGCAGTAAACCCGATAAACCATGCGTCACGGTATGCCTGTGTGGTGCCGGTCTTGCCAGCCTGGGGGGTGAAGCCAAGTTTGGAGCGTCTTCCGGTTCCAGCCACCACAACCTGATTAAGCATATAATTAAGATCGGCAACCACTTCAGGCTTGATTGCCTGTTTGGCTTTTGGTGCATTGCGTTCGTGAGAATATAACAGGTCGCCATTGGGGCGTCTGATCTCAAGTACTGTATAGGGCGTTGCCAGCACACCACCATTGGCAAAAGTTGCATAACCGGTGGTAATATCGATAACGGTCACCTCATTGGTGCCAAGCGGCATTGAGGGAATCGGTTTGATTGGTGACTGCAACCCTGCCTGCCTGGCTGCCTTGACTATCTTGTCGCGGCCAATGGCCTTCATCAGGTGCACGGGCACGGTATTGTAGGAATGGGCCAGTGCATTGGTCAAGGTAGTGCGGCCTCTATAACGATGCGAATAGTTTTTGGGAGACCAGTTACCAATACGTACCGGCTTGTCATAAACAATGCTGCGCGGGGTATAACCATTTTCCAGGGCGGCCAGATAGACAAAAGGCTTGAATGAAGAGCCGGGCTGGCGCAAGGCATCAGTGGCGCGGTTGAACTGGCTGGCTTCATAATCACGCCCGCCAACAATGGCTTTCAAGGCACCATCAGGCTGCATGGAAACAAGAGCTGCCTGAGAAACACGTTTCACCTTGCCATACTGGTCCAGCATATCATTAATTGCTTGCTGGGCCTGTTGCTGCAATTTCAAGTCAACAGTGGTTTTAACCTCCAGAACATAATCTGCGCTCAAACCCTGACCTTCAACAATTTCACGTGCTTCGCCATAGGCCCAGTCAAGAAAATAATCGGGTGACTGAAAATCTTTCTGGCTGATAACCTTTGGTGGGTTTCTTCTGGCTTCAATCAGTTCACCTTGTGAAATAAAACCAACATCCAGCATCCGGTTCAAGACCAGATTCTGCCGGGCCCTGGCTGCTTCCGGATTTGCATGCGGGGCATATTTGGAAGGAGCCTTGAACAGACCGGCCAGCATCGCAGCTTCGGAAAGATTTACATCACGTATCGATTTGCCAAAATAGAACTGGGCAGCTGCCTCCACCCCATAGGCTCCACCGCCCATATAGGAGCGATCCAGATACAGTTTGAGGATTTCATTCTTGGTCAGGCGTGCTTCAATCCACAGGGCCAGAAAAGCTTCATGCACCTTGCGCCGGATGGAGCGTTCAGGACTTAAAAACAGGTTCTTGGCAAGCTGCTGGGTAAGGGTTGATCCGCCCTGCACAACCCCTTGCGCCCGGGCATTGGCAAGTATTGCCCGCATGGTGCCTTGAAGATCGACCCCGAAATGCTGGTAGAATCTTGCATCCTCGGTTGCCAGTGCTGCCTTGATGACAACCTGGGGAATCTCTTTTAGCGGAATGGCATCATCCTGGCGGATTCCCCGCCGACCGATCATCTCACCATTCACATCCAGAAAAGTGACTGCATATTCACGCCGCTGGTTCCAGATATCACCTTCACCAGAAAAAGGCGGCAAGGCATATAACAGCAATCCAAAGGCAAATACGGTCCCAAAAGTGGCAAAATCATCAAGCAGATCAACCACAATACGCTTTAACCCGCGAATGCGAAACCGCTCAAGCCATGAGGCATATGCCATCCAGCCGCGCCGGACAGCATCGAAGAACTCAAACACAACAGTGCTGATTATCGAATCAAGCCCCATGAATATTGAGTAAATCTTGCCGGTTACATTCTTGTCTGACACAGGCAAAAGCCCCTGTTGTTTTCCGCATTTCAGATATATTAGCTACATCCAGATCAATATTATATGAATGTGGCAATAATTCTTGTGTTATTCAATCACTTGTAGCACCGAAATGTTGATCATTCCACAACAGAGAATCCAATGACGAATTTGCAAAGCCGGTTCTGGGAAGAAAAACCCCTTGAACAGATGACAGACAATGAATGGGAAGCCTTGTGTGATGGCTGCGGGCGCTGTTGTCTGGTCAAGCTGGAAGATGAGGATACTGGTGAAATCTATACAACGTCAGTTGCCTGCAGATTGCTGGACCGGGAAAGCTGCAAATGCTGTGATTATGAAAACCGCTTTGCCAGTGTCCCGGACTGCCTTGACCTTAGAAAGGAACAGCTGGCCAGATTGTCATGGCTACCGCAAACTTGCGCCTACCGGCTTGTATATGAAGGCAAAAAGCTTGCCGACTGGCATCCGCTGATAGCTGGGAGTGATGTCAAAATGAAAGAAAATGGCATCAGCATTTCCGGGCAAACTGTCAGTGAAGACAATATTGAGCTGGAAGAATTGGGTAATTATCTGCATGAATGGCCGATTGCCACAAATAATCATGAATGATTCCAAATGGATATTGATTATTTCCTTTAATTCTTGAAAATAATCCTTGACAACGACACGATATTCCGTGTATGTTCTGCATACTCCAGAAATATACAAATGGTGAGGGCGAGCAAAGAGGCCTGATAAATGAACAGCCAGAACCCTGACTGGTTCGCCATACGTACCCTTTATGAATTTTCTGAAAAACCCATCAAAACCATATGCAGGCAAACAGGCGTCAGTGAATATGCGCTGAACAAGCACCGCAAAATGGAAGGCTGGCAACGCCAAAAAAACTCCTCTGCAGGAACCATTGCCCAGTTAAAGGCAATAGCCAAATCCCATATTGCGGCGCTGGCAGGCAAACAGACCATTGGTGACAGGCCTGAACAGGATGCGCGGATCTTGCGTTCACTGGTAAAGACGCTTGAAGATATTGACCTGTTCGAGGCACGCCTTGAGGAACAACAGACCCGGCAATTGAATGAGGAAAAACATTTAGGAAATGCACTGCGTCAGGAACTTGCAAAACGCATTGATGCGTTGCGAAAGGCCAACCGGTGAAATTCTTGAAGTCATAGGCCGGGAAAATTTTTCCAGGGTGTTTTATGACTGGCCAAGCTGGGCCAGAGATGACCAGTTGCCAGATGCAGTGCTTGAGCAACAGCCTGACTGGCAGACCTGGTTATTGATGGGTGGCCGCGGGGCAGGAAAAACCCGCACCGGTGCTGAATGGGTACGCCAGCGGGCACTTGGCCGCTTGCCGATTGCCTCAGAGCCGGCAACAAGAATAGCACTGATTGGCCCGACCATGGCAGAGGTTCGCTCGGTAATGGTTGAGGGGATTTCCGGTTTGTTGAGCGTGCATGCCCCGCATGAACGCCCGACTTTTCTGAAATCGCTGAACCAGCTTGTCTGGCCCAATGGGGCAATTGCCCAGATGTATTCAGCCGAGGAGCCGGACAGCCTGCGCGGACCGCAATTTGATCTGGCATGGTGTGACGAGTTGGCCAAGTGGCGATTTGTCAATGAGACCTGGGACATGCTGCAATTTGCCTTGCGGCTGGGGAGCAATCCGCAAGCCATTATCACCACCACACCGCGCCCGGTGCCTTTGTTGAAAAAACTGCTAAAGGATGAAACCACCTTGCTCAGCCACGCTGCAACCCATGCCAATGCCGCCTTTCTGGCACCGGCATTCATAAGCACCATTGAGCGGCAATATGGCGGTTCAAGACTGGGACGACAGGAAATCAATGGCGAGTTGATTGAAGATAACCCGAACGCCCTGTTTCAGCGTCACCAGATCGAAAAAACCCGCATCGCAAAAGCGCCTGAACTGGTGCGTATAGTAGTTGCGGTCGATCCACCAGTATCAAGCCACAAGGCATCCAATGCCTGCGGGATAATCTGTGCCGGACTGGGAGCAGATGGCAGGGCATATGTGCTGGATGATGCAACGATGCAAAAGGCCAAACCGGCAGGCTGGGCGGCAAGGGCCATCGGGCTTTATCATGCAAGAAGCGCTGACCGGCTGGTGGTCGAGATCAATCAGGGCGGTGAAATGGTGCAGACCATCATTGCCGGGATTGATCAGTCAATCGCATTCAAGCCGGCAAGAGCCACAAGGGCCAAGCATTTGCGGGCCGAACCGGTTGCAGCACTTTATGAGCAGGAACGGGTTTCACATGTTGGCGCATTGCCGCAGCTTGAGGATGAAATGTGTGTGTTTGAACAAAGGATCAGAACCGGTCGGGCAAGCCCGGATCGGGTCGATGCCCTTGTCTGGGCAATCACCGAACTGATGCTGAACCCGGCTACGCCCGCACCCAGAGTTTCTGTTATCTAATTTACCAGGGAACAAACCTATGACCAACTGGATAAAGCGGGCAGCATCGCTGTGGCCGCTCGCTGCCAAGCGCTCACCAGAACAAAAATACAGCAGGGCCAGACGATTGATTTCGCTTGCAACTACCGGCAATCCGGTATGGACACCGCGCAATTATGCGGCCTTTGCCAGGGAAGGTTTTGCAGAAAATGCCATAGGCTATCGCTGTGTGAAAATGATTGCCGAGGCAGCTGCTTCCATAACAATGAAAGTTGAAACGGGTGATGCTTTGCTGGACCAGCACCCATTGCTGAATTTGCTGAACAACCCCAATCCGTCGCAAAGTGGACGCAGCCTGTTTGAAAGTTTTTACGGAACCTTGCAGGTATCGGGTAACGGCTATCTTGAGGCCAGCATGATTGATGGCGATATACGCCAATTGCATGTTTTGCGCCCTGACCGGATGAAAGTAATCCCCGGCAGTGATGGCTGGCCGCAAGCTTATTTGTATAGCGTAAATGGTACATCGATGCGCTTTGAACAGGGCGACAGCGATGTACCGCCAATTTTTCACATGGCCAGCTTTAATCCGCTTGATGATTATTACGGCATGTCAGCGTTTGAGGCGGCGGCAAAGGCCATTGACATTCACAATGCCGCCAGTGGCTGGAGCAAGGCCTTGCTTGATAATGCAGCACGCCCGTCAGGGGCGCTGGTATATAGCGACAAGGAAGGCTCCAACCTTACCGATGAACAGCTTGAGAGACTGAAATCAGAACTGGAAGCCTCATTTCAGGGAGCAAAAAATGCCGGTCGCCCGATGGTGCTGGAAGGCGGGCTTGAGTGGAAGCCAATCTCTTTGACCCCAAAGGAAATGCAGCACAGCGAGGCTCGCGACAATGCAGCAAGGGAAATTGCCTATGCGTTCGGGGTGCCGCCAATGTTGCTGGGAATACCTGGTGACAATACTTTTGCCAATTATGCCGAGGCCAACCGGTCATTCTGGCGCGCAACGATCTTGCCACTGGCACAGAAAACCGCCCAGGATTTGTCACGCTGGCTGGGACCGGCCTTTGATGGGGCAAGGCTGGTGTGCGACATCGATCAGCTGCCATCCCTTGCCGGTGAACGAGAAGCCCTGTGGAAGCGTGTCAGCAATGCCGATTTTCTCAGTGATGATGAAAAACGCCATTTGGTTGGAGCCGACAGCAAATGATGAAGCACTGTAAATTTGCCGGTTATGCTTCGCTGTTCAACCAGCCAGATAGTGGCGGTGATATCATTATGCCTGGTGCCTTCACAGACACTCTCAACAAACGCGGTGCAAATGGTATCAGAATGCTGTTCCAGCATGATCCGGCCCAGCCGGTCGGGCGCTGGGACAGTATCTGTCAGGACCGGCTCGGTCTGTTTGTCACCGGGCAGTTATCGATGGATGTGCAGCGTTCATTTGAACTGGCAGGCCTGATGCGCGATGGCGCAATTGACGGTCTGTCTATCGGGTTCAGGACCAATATTGCCCGCCGGGACCGCAAGAGCGGCTACCGGAAAATCTACAGGCTTGATCTGTGGGAAATATCGCTGGTTACCTTTCCGATGCTTAACCGTGCCCGCATAACCCAAACACCGTCAGCATGCCCCTCCCCTGACGGTCAAGGGCTTCGCAACGCCTCTGAAATTTTGCGTTGCGAAGCCCGCAAATTCTTATCATCAACATCAGGAGTAACAACATGACCACCGCGCAAACCGTCAACCTTGAAACCAAGGTTGCCCAGACATCACCATCGCCATATGAAGTCAATAATGCCTTTGATGAATTCATGGGTGCGTTTGATGAATTCAAACAGGCCAATGATCAAAGGCTGGATGAAATCGAGCAACGCATGAGCGCCGATATCATCACTATTGACAAGGTAGACCGGATCAATGCTTCACTTGATGCGCAAAAATCCCGGCTTGACAAGTTGATGCTGAAATCGACCCGCCCGCATATCGGCAATGGTGATGACAAACACAATAGCTGGACATGCGAACACAAATCAGCCTTTGAAACCTATATTCGCAAAGGTGACAACAGCTCTCTCAACCAGCTTGAAGCCAAATCCTTGTCAGTTGGTTCTGACAGTGATGGCGGTTATCTGGTGCCGGAACAGACCGAAACCGAAATCGGCAAGTTGTTGTCTGACGCATCGCCCATCAGGGCCATATCGGATGTGCGCCATGTATCGGCCAGCATCTACAAAAAACCGTTTGCCATTACCGGGCCTGCAACCGGCTGGGTCGGTGAAACCGCAGTCAGACCGGAAACCTCCAGTCCAACCCTGGCAGAATTGCAGTTCCCCACCATGGAGCTTTATGCCATGCCGGCAGCAACCCAGATGCTTCTGGATGACAGTGCGGTCAATATTGACCAGTGGATTGCCGAAGAAGTCCAGGCTGCATTCAGCGAACAGGAAAGTGCCGCCTTTGTAACCGGTGATGGTATCAACAAGCCCAAGGGTTTTCTTGATTACACCATGGTTGCCGATAATGGCTGGAGCTGGGGCAATCTTGGTTATATTGCTTCAGGGGCTGATGGCGCCTTTGCTGCTTCTGATCCATCTGATGCACTGATTGATACCATCTATGCGCTGAAAGCAGGTTACCGGCAAAATGCCAACTGGGTCATGAACCGATCGACCCAGGGCGAAATCCGCAAGCTGAAAGATGCTGATGGCAATTATCTGTGGCAACCGGCAGCAACACCCGATGCCAGGGCAACATTGATGAATTTTGCCATTGCCGAATCTGAGGATATGCCGGACATTTCTTCTGATGCCTTTGCCTTGGCCTTTGGCAATTTCAAGCGCGGTTATCTGATCGTTGACCGGTTGGGTGTGCGTATCCTGCGCGATCCTTATTCATCAAAGCCCTATGTGCTTTTCTACACCACCAAGCGTGTCGGCGGCGGGGTGCAGAATTTTGAAGCTATCAAACTGATGAAGTTTGCTGCTTCCTAAAAACAGCCTTTAGCGACCAGTCCCCTTACAATCAAAATCTGGATATAATAATGGCATCGACTATGACCACATCACCGGCGGTTGAGCCGGTTAGCCTGACAACCGCCAAAGCCCATTTGAAGGTTGATCATTCCCATGAGGATCAGCTGATTACCAGCCTGATAATGGCTGCCCGCCAGCATGTTGAACATGAAACCTCTCTGGTGCTGATTGAACAGGACTGGTCGGTATATTTCAATTACTGGCCACAGTCAGGCCCCTTGATAATACCGGTTGCACCGGTGATGTCTGTTACAGGGGTTTTCACCTACAGCGCTGATGATATCGCCAGTGAGGTTGATGCAGACAATTATGTTGTCAACACGATCTCACGCCCGGCGCAGATCATGGCTGGCAGCTCACAGCAATGGGTAAATCCTGGCCGCAAAACCAATGGTATTGAAGTCAGGCTGAAAGCCGGGTTTGGCGCCAGCGGTGCAGATGTACCTGCTGATCTGATACAGGCCATCTTGCTGCTGGTTGCCCACTGGTTTGAAAACCGCCAGCCGGTATTTCACGGCGAGCGAAGCCACACCCTGCCCCGCAGCGTCAATGCGTTGCTGAAACCCTACCGTATGGTGCGATTATGAGTTTTATCGGACAGCTTGACCACCGGCTGGTTATTGAAAAACCATTGCGAAGCAGCGATGCTATTGGCGGGGCAGATAATGACTGGCAGTTTCATGCAAATGTGTGGGCGCATCTGCAGCCAGTACTGGAGAGGGAACGGCTTTATGGTGATGCAGTTGACGGTTTTGCCAATCACATAATTACGCTGCGCCACCGCGATGATATTACTACAGATATGCGGTTTCGTTTCGATACTCGTTGCTTTGATATTCTGTCATTGATCAACAAAAACGAGAATGATCGCTGGACCATCTGCAAATGCCGCGAAAATTCAATCTGAAAACCCGGGCTGTTCTGGCAAGGGCTGTTCTTGACCGGCAAAAGAGGCTTGCCATTGCCCAGATGATTGCCCGTGAAAGCGGGCGCAAAGATGCGGTTATAAATAGTAATGCTTCGGGTCGCTGCCTCAAGGTTCAGACCCGGTTGAACCGCGATCAGGCCGAATGGCTGATTGGCCGGATAACACCGCAGATAAAAGCACTTTTCAATTAACCGGAAAAAGGTAGCACCATGCCATTAAATCCTGCACTTGACCTGCAGGTTGAGCTTTATGACGAGTTGCTCAATCATCAAGGTCTTATAGATCTGCTGGGCGGTGAACATATATA
>JALXCV010000057.1 GCA_026990765.1 Hyphomicrobiales bacterium
TGCGGGTGGAGGGACGTGAACCCCCACGGCTATTAACCACCAGAACCTAAATCTGGCGTGTCTACCAATTCCACCACACCCGCCACGACGCCAAAACGGGCAATAGCTTATTAGTGAATCGTGGCGCTATATAGCAAAGCGGTGCTGACTTGACCAGTGGCGTTTTAGTTGTTCTTGAGGTTTTTCAGTACCACAGGCAGCATATTGAGCAAATCTGTGGCAATTAAACCGGTTCCAACCAGATTGGCGGCTTGCCCATGCAGCCAGACACCGCAGGCAGCTGCCTGAAACCCGGCCATGTTCTGTGCCAGCAATCCGGCAATTATTCCGGCCAGAACATCACCGCTGCCAGCTGTTGCCAGTTCAGGTGGAGCATTGGTATTCACAATTGCCCGGCCATCAGGATGGGCGATGATAGTATCTGCGCCTTTAAGGACTATTATTGCACCTGAAGTTATGGCGGCAATCCGCGCAGATTCAATTTTTGAGGGTTGGCTTATAGCGAACAATCTGGAAAACTCGCCTGCGTGCGGGGTTAATATTGTAACGCCTTTTCTGGCTTTGATTGCGGTAAACAACTTATCTGGATTATCGGCAAAAGATGTCAGGGCATCGGCATCAAGCAGCACTGAAGCGGGACTTTTCAAGGCAGCAAGTGTCTTGTAGCGCAGGCTTTTTGTAATTCCGCCACCTGGCCCCAGAACAACACTGTTCAACCTTGTATCTGCCAGCAATCTGTAAAGATCATCATGATCATTGACACAGCGCAGCATGATCTCGGTCAGATGTGCGGCATTTATCTGCATGGCATTATCAGGTGAGGCGATACTTACCAGACCAGAACCTGACCTGAGTGCTGCCATGGCTGTCATGCGAGCTGCCCCGGTGCTGTATTGATCGCCGGACAAGACTACCGTGTGGCCATAATCATATTTATGTCCGTCAATACGTCGCCAGTTTATCTGAGAGCGCCAAAGCTTTGGCGAGTTCTCCCATAATTGCAAATTGTCAATCTGTTCAAGCACCTGTTCAGGAATGCCGATGTCACAGACATGAATCTGTCCGCATACAGTCCGGCCCGGCAACAGAACATGACCAGGCTTTTGGCGAAAGAAGGTTACAGAATGATCGGCCTTTATGGCGATGCCACGTATCTGGCCGCTTTCACCGTCAATACCTGATGGCATGTCGATGCTGACAACCGGCAGGTCTGAGAGGTTAATCTGATCAATCAGCCTGGCGATTTCACCGCTTATGTCGCGGGCAAGACCGGCTGCGAACAGTCCATCAACTAGCAACTGGTAATCTGTCATGGCAAACAGGGATAATGGTTGCAAATCACATTTTAGCTGATTTGCCATAAGTCGGGCATCGCCGGAATAATCATCAATGGCGCCTGTGGCAAATATCTGTACCTTGAAACCAGCCCTGTCCAGCAAACGTGCTACCACAAAACCATCACCGCCATTGTTTCCCGGACCGCAAAGTACAGCTACCGGGCAGGGTGAGTAATTATCTGTTATTACTGTTGCAACTGCCTTTCCGGCATTTTGCATGAGGGTTTCCCCGCTTGTGCCTTTGGCGATCGCCAGACTGTCAGCCATATACATTTGTTTTGGGGTGAGTAATTCACTATCAGTCATTGCTGTCATCCACCATTTGTCCAAATTCCAGCAGATTTTGATCAGGGTCCCGGCAATAGACAGAGACTATCTGGCCGGTTGCGCCGGTGCGTCTGACCGGGCCTTCAATAATCTTTATGTCGTGTTCCAGCAAGCGGTCCTTAACCACCTTGATGTCATTAACCAGAAAACATAAATCGGCAGAACCGGGCAGGGGGTGGGCGGCTTTGGGTTCGAAAGTGTTGCCGGTCTCGTGCAGATTGATTTTCTGATTTCCGAAGGCAAGCGCAATCCGGTTATCAGCAAATTGAATTTTCTGCATTCCCAGAATATTACAGTAGAAATGCACCGTTCTTGTGATTGAGGCCACTGTCAACACCAGATGATCCAGTTGTTTGATGTACATTTATTCTCTCCAGTGGAATTATCGAGCTTGTTAACCCCTTGTATACCCAATATTGGCCACCTTATGTAAAACATGAAATACACAATAATGATTCTTTGAGAATACTGGCTAAAAAGGCACCCCATGAAAGATCCGCTAGATACATATATGAACCTTATTCCGATGGTAGTTGAACAATCTGCCCGCGGAGAACGCGCATTTGACATTTTTTCCCGTCTGCTGAAAGAGCGGATTATTTTCGTTACCGGTCCGATAGAAGACCATATGGCGACCATTATTGTAGCCCAGCTTCTGTTTCTGGAAGCGGAGAATCCGAAAAAGGAAATCTCCATGTATATCAATTCGCCCGGCGGAGTGGTTACATCCGGCATGGCTATTTATGACACCATGCAATTCATCAAGCCACCGGTTTCAACCACGGTAATCGGTCAGGCGGCATCCATGGGTTCGCTGCTTTTATGCGCCGGTGAGAAGGGGATGCGTTATGCGCTTGCCCATTCACGGGTAATGGTGCATCAGCCTTCCGGCGGGTTTCAGGGGCAGGCATCAGATATTGAACGCCATGCAGCTGAAATTCTGGATTTGCGTTCGCGTCTCAACAAGGTTTATGTGCATCATACTGGCCAGAAACTGTCCGCAGTTGAAAAGGCGCTTGAACGTGACACATTCCTGTCGGCAGATGCAGCAAAGGAATTTGGCCTGGTGGATGAGGTTATTAACAAACGTCCCGATATTGCCACTTCAGAGGAAAAGAAAAAAGACGCGTGATTTCAGGGCAATAAATGCTTGATTAATAATCAACAGGCATTGTGTAAGAGTAATTTATGCGCTGACTGGTTGATTTGGGCATGCAAATTGCACAAGTGCATGAGTGACACAAGAAAGTGAAGCTTGTGTAATAATACAGGGCACAGGCTTGAAGTTTTTGATACACAATGCCAATGTCTGGTTTAAGAGATTGTTTTAAGGAGACCACATGAGTAAATCAGGTGGAGATGAGAGCAACAAGAACACCCTTTATTGCTCTTTTTGCGGTAAAAGCCAGCACGAAGTTCGCAAGCTGATTGCCGGACCAACAGTGTTTATCTGTGATGAATGTGTTGAATTGTGCATGGATATTATCCGTGAGGAAAATAAATCATCACTGGTAAAATCATCTGATGGTGTGCCAACACCGCAGGAAATCTGTGATGTGCTGAATGATTATGTAATTGGCCAGAACCGGGCAAAACGGGTCTTGTCGGTTGCAGTTCACAATCATTACAAGCGGCTGAATCATGCCTCCAAGAATGATGATGTAGAACTGGCAAAATCCAATATTCTGCTGGTCGGTCCGACAGGTTGCGGCAAGACGCTTCTGGCCCAGACCCTGGCACGGATACTTGATGTGCCGTTCACCATGGCTGATGCCACCACATTGACCGAAGCTGGTTATGTGGGCGAGGATGTTGAAAATATCATTTTGAAACTGTTGCAGTCAGCAGATTATAATGTTGAACAGGCACAGCGCGGCATTGTCTATATTGATGAAGTCGACAAGATTTCCCGCAAGGCCGACAATCCATCCATAACCCGCGATGTATCGGGTGAGGGCGTGCAGCAGGCATTGCTGAAAATCATGGAAGGTACTGTGGCCTCGGTTCCCCCGCAAGGTGGACGCAAACATCCCCAGCAGGAATTCCTGCAGGTTGATACAACCAATATATTATTTGTTCTGGGCGGTGCCTTTGCCGGGCTGGACAAAATTATTTCCAATCGTGGTGAAGGTTTTGGCATTGGCTTTGGGGCAGATGTCAAGGATCAGGATGAACGTGGCACTGGTGAGTTGCTGAAAGAGCTGGAGCCGGAAGATCTGCTGAAATTCGGGCTTATTCCTGAATTTGTCGGGCGTGTACCGGTGATTGCCACACTTGAAGATCTGGATGAAGATGCTCTGGTAACTATCCTGACCGAACCGAAAAATGCCCTGATAAAGCAGTATCAGCGCCTGTTCGAAATGGAAGAAACCAAGCTTACCATTACAGATGATGCCTTGTCATCCATTGCCAGGAAAGCCATCAAGCGCAAAACCGGCGCACGTGGTCTAAGATCAATACTTGAAGCTATCCTGCTGGATACGATGTTCGATCTGCCCGGCATGGAAAATGTTGAGGAAGTGGTGATTTCCAAAGAGGTCGTGGAAGGCGAAGGACAGCCACTCATGATCTATGTGGACAAGAAAGACGATGCCAAGGACAAACAGCCCGCATCGGCTTAGGGTGCTGGTCGCATGAGCGACAGCAAATAGCATTGAATTCTCAATTTATGCTCGGACAAGGCTTGGCTGTGCCAGCCTTGTCCAGCATGTAATTGCCGTAAACCGCATGTGGTGATACATGATTCACAAATTTCCCTTATTTACCCATTTTAATATGTTCGTGAATTGGAAATTGATCCTAATATGACGTTCTGGTAAAGAACAAACCAGACAAAAAACCATTATAAGCAATGGCTTATATGCGTATACTTGCATGTGACACCCTGCCACATACATTAGAACTTCCACATATACGGAAAGCAGTATATAAAATTGGCAACTTCTCGACGAGATGGCATGTCTCGGAAGGCAAGTTTACCTCCCTGAACTGTTTCCCGGGAATGTGCAATTCACATTTCCGGGTTTTTTTTGTTTAACCCGATTATTTCCAGCCCTTTGAGGGTTTGAAACGGGCCCCGTAAGTCTTTTCAAATTCTGACAATCGCTGGATGATTTCATCTATGCCGCGATCATCGGCATATTTCATCGGGCCACCGGTGAAGGGGGCAAAGCCGGTGCCAAAAATCATGGCTGCATCGGCAGCATCCTTGTCCTCAACAATATTATCCGCCAGACAGTCAGCCACGGAATTGAGCAGCGGCAGTATCAGCCGGTCGGCAAGGTCATCGGGAGCCTTATCGGTTATTTCCTGCTTGTCCGGTTTGCCGTCGATCCATTTATAGATGCCTTTGCCGGTCTTTTTACCAAGATTGCCCTTGGCAACCAGATCATCCAGCCAGTCTGGAATATCAGGCATTTCACGTTTCAGCCCGGCTTTTAGCACCCTGGCCACATGTACACCAACATCAAGCCCGACCACATCAGCCAGTTCCATTGGCCCCATGGGCATTCCAAAATCAAGGGCTGCCTTGTCAATCACTTCCGG
This sequence comes from Hyphomicrobiales bacterium, assembly GCA_026990765.1. Lineage (GTDB taxonomy): Bacteria > Pseudomonadota > Alphaproteobacteria > Rhizobiales > Aestuariivirgaceae > JALWJW01. The sequence goes on from JALXCV010000057.1 coordinate 5,211, forward strand.
TTTTACCCCTTCAGAATAAATAGCAAAGCTTTCTGACAAATATGGGGTAAGGGCACGATTAACCAGAAAGCCGGGAGCTGATCTGACCGGCAGTGGCAGCTTGTCAAGCGCAGCGACAAATGCCATTACCCGGTTCTTTGCCTTGTCTGACAGTCCAGAATGCGTCACAACCTCAACCAGAGGCATTTTGGCAACCGGGTTAAAGAAATGTATGCCGCAGAAATTCTCAGGTGATTTCAATCCTTTATCCAGCTCTTCCAGCAACAGCGATGAAGTATTGGTGGCAAGTATGGCACCGTCTTTCATTCTGGCTTCGCAATCAGCATAAACTGCTGTCTTGATTTCCGGGTTTTCCGGTACGACCTCGATTATCAGATTGGCATTTGCGATGCCGATACCGTCAATATCGGGCATCAAACGGTCATTGGCTGCGCGCCTGTCGCCTTCAGTATAAAGCCGCTTGGCAAACAGTTCATTGGCGCGTTTGATGGCCGGAGCAATATATTGAAGCTCACGGTCCTGCAAGGTAACATTAAAGCCGCGCAAGGCTGACCAGGCAGCAATATCGCCGCCCATAACCCCGGCACCAATTACATGCACATGGCTGATGCCATGATCAAAGCCTTTGGCACTGGATTTGAGCTTTTCACGCAGGAAAAAATCCCGGACCAGATTCTTGCTGGTATCGCCAACCATCAGATCGACAAAGCTGTCAGTTTCTGCCTTGCGCATGGATTTGGCATCATCACCATATTGCCGCCACAGCTCGATCAGCGCATATGGGGCAGGGTAGTGTTTTTTGGGTGCAAGTTTTGCGGTTTTGGCAATCATCTGTTTGGCAAGGAAATCGCGTGCCATGCTGAAATTCATGATTTTGGCCTTGCCGCCTTTGACATTCTGCTTTTTCAGCTTGCCGGACAGAACCCATTTTACGGCTTCAGCAAAGTGCCGCTCCGGGGTTACCGCATCCAGCAGGCCCTGTCGTTTGGCCTTTTTGGCAATCAGGTTCTTTCCCGTCAGCATGGCAGTCATGGCATTGACCGGGTCCATAAGCTGCAAAGAGCGCCAGGTGCCGGCAAGTCCTGGATGCAGACCAAGCAGGACTTCAGGAAAGCCCAGCTTTGAATCAGGGGTTGCTATCCGGTAGTCACAGGCCAGCGCCAGTTCCAGCCCGCCGCCCAGACAAAACCCGTGTATGAGGGCAATGGTG
>JALXCV010000058.1 GCA_026990765.1 Hyphomicrobiales bacterium
CCGAGACTGTCACTTATACGATTGATGATGGTGAAGGCGGGACAGATACTGCTGATCTGGTGATCACCATTAACGGGGTGAATGATGCTCCAATCATTGTTGATCCGGCCAATCCGGGTGTGCCGCCAGCTGATCCTGATAATGTGATAGCAGATGTGAGCACCAGTGACGGGGCAACACCGGCAGTCATAAATGTTGATGATTATATTGATGATCCAGATGGTGATGTGCTCAGCTTTAGCGCCGCAGGTCTGCCAGCCGGTCTGAGCATTGATCCTGCAACTGGCATAATCAGCGGAACAATTGATCCGTCTGCCTCACAAGGTGGCCCGGCCAGTGACGGGGTTTATGATGTAACCATAACCGGCACTGATCCGTCAGGGGCAACAGTTACCACTACCATTACCTATAGTGTCAGCAATCTTGATCCGGTAGCAGTTGATGATGCTTCATCAGGTGATGAGGATAATACCCAATCTGGCAATGTTCTGACTGATCCGGCAACAGGTGATGCTGATACACCGCCTGACAGTGATCCATTGAGTGTCACAGCCATATCTGGCGGTGTGGTTGGGGCAGCCCAAAGTCTCACCTATGGTGATCTGACAGTAAATGCTGATGGCTCCTGGAACTTCACTCCCAATTCTGTAGCCAATGGTCTGGCAGTGGGTGACAGTGTTACCGAGACTGTCACTTACACGATTGATGATGGTGAAGGCGGGACAGATACTGCTGATCTGGTGATCACCATTAACGGGGTGAATGATGCTCCAATCATTGTTGATCCGGCCAATCCGGGTGTGCCGCCTGCTGATCCTGACAATGTGATAGCTGATGTGAGCACCAGTGACGGGGCAACACCGGCTATTATAAATGTTGATGATTATATTGATGATCCAGATGGTGATGTGCTCAGCTTTAGTGCTGCAGGTCTGCCAGCCGGTCTGAGCATTGATCCAGCAACCGGGGTAATCAGCGGAACAATTGATCCGTCTGCCTCACAAGGTGGCCCGGCCAGTGACGGGGTTTATGATGTAACCATAACCGGCACTGACCCGTCAGGGGCTACGGTTACCACTACCATCACCTATAGTGTCAGCAATCCGGCACCTGTTGCTTCTGGACTGCCGGATGTTACCTATGTGGATGGTCAGTCGATCAATGTTCCGGTTGCTGGCAGCTTTAATGATCCAGATGGTGATGTTCTGACCTATTCAGCTACAGGGCTACCAGCCGGGTTGTCTGTTGATCCTGTGACCGGGGCAATTAGCGGCACGCTTGATGTGGAAGCATCGCGTGGTGGACCATATGCAATTGATGTCAGCGCTGATGATGGTGAAGGTGGTGTGGTTACAAGCAGATTTATACTGAATGTACTGCCAGATGCCTATCCATTGCCACCGACTGACAGCGGGTATGATGGTGGGGATCCATCAGGTGGACCGGATGCAGACAGGCCTTATAACGAACCGCAGGCTGGACAACCAATTATCAGTGAAACGGTTGCCGGGATGGCTGACCTTGATACGTCTGATATTTTTGCTGCAGGCGGTGATCATTTTATCCAGCAGCTGGTTGAGTGGATTGGTCTCCAGTCAGAGCCGGGATGGATGCAGGGGCTGCGTGATTATCACGGGTATGATATCTATGCCGGTCAACAGCTTGATCTTTCCGTTTCCTTTGGTGCTGGTGATGGTTTAAGCGACACTGTTACTGTCAGCACCATGGTGCTTGAAGATAATATTCTGCTGGAGCTGAGCGTGGCTAATGGCAATAATCAGTTTTTGAATTCGATTGAAGTTTCAGGAGTTGACGGGCAAGTGCTCGACTGGCTGGTCAGGATAGATTCAGCTTCACTGGTGATGAATGTGCCGGTTGGAACCGAGTGGATTGATCTGCGCCTTGCCTCAATGGGCGATGCTGGAATGGTTGAATTCTGGGATGTCAGGATTAATACGACATCAGGTGAAATTCTGGTGATGCAACATGGGGGTGGTGATAGTGCCAGTCTGCCATTCAGCGATGAATTGCAAAAGTTTGCCATGGCCAGGGAAATCAAATTCGACAGTCTGATTAATGCACTAAACGGATAGAAAACACCTATCTGCACGTGTAGGTAGGTGGTAAACACAACTAAAACGAGTTATATTGTGATTCGTAAACCTGAAGTAGAGGAGTGGCGGGGAATGAAATTCAAGGCAACAGCTATCATGGCAGGGGGGCTTATGCTTTCAGGGTGTGCGATCACACCTGATCCACTGACAATTGATGAAATCAATAATTTTACCAGAGCCAATGTGGAACAGGTGGTGGCAGATCAGGAACCGATTGCCGGGTCGATCGGTTTGTATGAAGCCATGGCTCGGGCGCTGAAATATAATCTGGACTTCAAGGTCGAGATGATGAATGAGGCGCTTTCGGTTTCCAAATTTGATCTGAAGAAATATGACATGCTGCCATCACTGGTAGCCAATTCCGGCTATGCCGGGCGCAATAATGAAAGCGGTGGACGCAGCAGGCTGATCACTCCGCCACATACTATTTCGCTGGCACCTTCTACCTCATCTGAAAAGAATGTCCTGTCGGGTGATCTGACTTTTTCCTGGCATATTCTTGATTTTGGCCTGTCATATGTAAGGGCCAAACAGGCAGCAAATGATGTGCTGATTGCCCAGGAGCGGCGGCGCAAGGTGGTTAACCGGATCATTGAAGATGTCCGCAGTGCCTATTGGCGTGCCTTGAGTGCGCAAAGGCTGGTGGGTTCGCTATCGCGATTGCGCCATAGGGTTGAGCGGGCCTTGCGCAATTCTCGCCTATTGTCGAGATCAGGTGAGGCAGCGCCATTGACGGCGATGACCTATGAACGTGAACTGGTTGGCATCAAGAAGCAGATAGATGAGCTTAACCGGGATTTGAGAACTTCCAAAATCCAGTTGGCGGCATTGATGAATGTACCTCCCGGAACCAGTTTTCGCCTGAGAGATACAAGGCGTAAAAAAACCCGATTGCAGCTGACGATGGGACCAGAGCAGATGATTGCCTCGGCATTGCGTAACCGGCCAGAATTGCGTGAAGCGGCAATAAAGGTTCGGATCAACAGGCAAGATGCCAATGCGGCAATGCTGGAACTGTTGCCCGGTGCCAATCTGTATGCAGCAACCAGCATCGACAGCAATGATTTCCTGTTTCATAATCAATGGATAAGCTGGGGTGCCAAGGCAAGCTGGAATCTTATGAGACTTTTTGCCTATCCAGCCAAAAAAGCATCAATTGATGCCAAAAGGGAATTGGAAAAACAGCAGGCTCTGGCCTTGACCATGGCGGTGATGACACAGGTGCATGTGGCCCGTGCCAGATTCCGATATTCCAGGTATATTCTTAATGCAGCCCGCGAATATTATAATGTTCAGCGAAGGATATTGCGGCGTGTCAGGGCACAAAAACGCAGCAATGCAGCCAGTGAACAGACACTTATACGAGAAGAGATGAATGCACTTGTGGCCGCTGTTCGCTATGATGTTGCCTATGCTGACATGCAAAATGCCTATGCCAATATTTATGCCTCTATGGGGGTTGATCCTTATGCCACTGATCTTGATGGTGCCGGTTCAGTGAAAGCACTGGCTGGATCATTGCGCCATACTTGGGTTGAACGTGGCGCGAAGTCTGGAGCGTGATGGATATGTATGGCCGCTATAGTTCTGACTGGCGAAGTCAGCAAAATCTGTCCCCGTCAAATACCAGGAAAACTGGCAGGCAATGGGTACATCTGCTACTGGTATTCAGTCTGCTGAGCATGTGGTCCGGCACGGTATTGGCGCAGGAAATGCTAAAGGCCACAGGTGTGGTCAAGGCCAATGCCGAGGCTACCATTTCGGTCAATATGTCGGCCAGGGTTTCAGAACTGCCATTCAGGGAAGGTGATGCTTTTGTCACTGATGATGTGATTGTCCGGTTTGACTGTTCGCGCCATCGCGCGGTTCTCAAAGCTCGCAAGGCGGTGGAAAAGGCCAGACGATTACAAGTCAAGAATAATAAACGGCTGGTACGCCATCAGGCGCTTGGTCGCAATGAGCTTGCCGTATCAATTGCAGCGCTGGAAGAGGCTGAGGCCAATTCGGATGAACAGGCTTTGCTGGTTTCCCAATGTACAGTTCGTGCACCTTTTTCAGGAAGGATCGTCAGGCAACTGATCAATGAGAATGAAACTCCGCGTTCAAACCAGCCGCTGGTGAAGATTGTGGATACTACACGCAATGAAATTGAGCTGATAGTGCCATCAAAGTGGTTGAACTGGCTGAGTGTCGGAACCGGTTTCCGGTTTGTGATCGAGGAAACGGGAAGTGAGGTAGCGGCCAGAATTATCAGGATTGGAGCTGTGGTGGATGCAGTTTCGCAAACAATCAAGGTGACAGGGGAGTTCACTGAAAAAGTAAAACCAGTTCTGCCGGGAATGAGCGGATCGGCAATATTCGCTTCGTCCGGCAGTTGAAACCGGGTGCACATACTCTCTCCCCAACAGGCGGCTAAACGTCAATCAAGCCCCTAGTGCACCCGGTTTCGCAGTTTTTACCAAGCTGTTTTACCGATCATTACATAATCCAATGTTGCAGGGAGAATATGAAACCTGAAAAAAAACCACTGATAGTGCCTGCTCGTGATACAGGCAAGCGTTTGCAGATACTCATGGGGCTGGAAGCAGAGGCACGCAGACAAAATTCAGTTGCTGGCCTGTCAGTATGGGCTGTGAACGAACCGCGACAGATACTGGACTTTTCCCAGGCGATAATGTTTCGTTTCAACCGGTCAGGCAGATTGCGGGCGGTTGCGGTTTCCTCACTTGCTGTAATTGATCGCAATGCCCCTTTTATCAGGTGGATGGAAAAGCGCATTGAAGGTCTGGTTGGGCGAAATCACGGCAAAAAACCGGCTGAAACCTGCCATATATTATTATCCAGAACAAATGATGCCGATTCTGATAATGCGGTTTACCCGTTCAAACAGACAATATGGGTTCCCTTGACAGACCGGCATGGGCAGGTATTTGCCGGAATTTTGATGTCCCGTGTCAAGAGCTGGGATGAAAATGATCTGGTTATTGCCGAGAGGCTTGGGGAGGTCATTGCCCATTGTTTTCAGGCGCTTGTCCCGCGTGGCCGGTTGCGGTTAAGGAGCATGCCGAAATGGGTTGTGGCAGGTGTTGTTGCAGCTTTTATTGCAGCAATGTTTATTCCGGTGCCAATGACGACTCTGGCGCCAGCGGAAATCATCGCCGATGATCCGCAGATTATTTCTGCCCCGATTGATGGGGTTATCAGGGAGATTTTTGCTGATCCCAATAGCATTGTTCACAAGGGCGACAAGCTGTTTGCCTTTGATACTATAAAATTGCAGGCTGAGGCTGATATTGCCGAGCGCAAGGAACTGGTGGCCAGAGCAAGACTGGCGACTATAAAACAAACAGCTTTTTCAGACCCGCAAGCATACAGGCAACTGGCTATCAACAAGGCAGAAGTTGATCTGGCAGAAGCTGAACGTGAATTTGCCAAGGACCGGTTGCAAAGGGCGATTGTCAGGGCAGGGGTTGATGGTCACCTGATTTATACAGAGCGCAAGGACTGGATAGGCAAACCGGTTTCGGTTGGTGACCGGGTGATGGAGGTGGCTGATCTAAACCGGATTGTGGTGCGAATTGACCTGCCGGTTGGTGATGCAATTTCGCTTCACAAGGGCGCTGATGTGCGATTGTTCCTGAATTCAGACCCTCTTAACCCGGTAAAGGCCAGATTGCGCCAGGCAAGTTATCATGCTCGTGAAATCGCCGGTGCCGGTATGGTGTATCAGGTTCTGGCGGAGCTTGCAGCAGATGATGCTGCCGGTTTGCGGGTGGGGCTGCGCGGTACGGCGCAAATATTCGGGGATGATGTGCTTTTGGGCTTTTATCTGTTTCGCAAGCCCTTATCGACATTGCGGCAATATTTTGGGATTTGAGATATGGGCAGGGCGTTTGGGGTCTAATTGGCATGACGGCAACATTAGATGACACCATAGCTGCGCCATTGCCGCGATTGCGCGATGATCTGAAGTTTTTAACTGCAGCTGATGACGGGGATGGGTCCAGGGGTAATCTGATATTTGATCCGGTGCGGCATCTGTATTTCCGTATAGGAGAACGCGCTACACAAATATTGTCAGCATGGTGTGAAGGTAGCTGCAATGAGGTAATTTCTCATCTGTTGCAAAAGGGAATTGTTGTTACTGAACAAGAGGTTGAATCAGTTTCCTTGTTTCTTGAATCAAACAACCTGACAATTATGGCCAAAGGCGGGGCTGAC
>JALXCV010000059.1 GCA_026990765.1 Hyphomicrobiales bacterium
ATCAGGCTGCTCTGGTTTTTCGCCCGGTCAATTTCTGTCAGACATGCCCGGTTGAACTCATGCCAGTCAGCAGCATATTCAACCTCGGCAAAACCAAACCGGTCACCTGCAATCGGCACCGTAAATGAGGCATGAACCGCATCATGCTCAATCACCTCCCCTTTGCGAAACCGGGTGCGGAATTCAGCAATTGAATTGGCTGAACTGATAATAGCAAACAAGGCTGCATTAAATACCGGATAACCTGCCGGCTTCAGCCTTTCCATCAGACCCGACACCTCAACCATTGCGGTCAGGCCCAGATGCGGTCTTTGCATATTCCTGAACAGCTGAAAATGGCTTGCCCTTGGCCAGTCATCCAGATTGATGGTTTTATAACTCATGATAATCAAACGACAAAAACCGCGGCAGCTTTATTGCTGGCGCGGTTATCATATCTGTTGCAAAATTGAACAGAGTTTCTAGCGACGACCCTGCGGTCCAAGCAGACCTTCACGCTGGGCTTTTTTGCGAGCCAGCTTGCGAGTGCGACGAATGGCTTCAGCCTTTTCACGTGCCCGCTTTTCAGATGGCTTTTCGTAATGGCTGCGAAGCTTCATTTCACGAAATACACCTTCGCGCTGAAGTTTCTTTTTAAGCGCTTTCAGCGCCTGATCAACATTATTGTCGCGAACAAATACCTGCACGTATGAGGTCCTTTAAAAGATAAACGTTAAACCGGCAAAACCGGAATGCACCAAACCACCGGATGAGACTGCCCAACCGGAAACATGGCGCTAGATACCAAAATCCATGCTGCTTGTCGAGGCAAGTTTTACAAAAAACCTATCAATTACCGACAGTTTTTGCCGTAATTTTTGTCACATGCCCCATTTTACGCCCTGCCCGAGCTTCCTGCTTGCCATAAATCTCGATAAACAACCCATCCTGACCGGCCAGCCCGGCAAGCGCATTGACTTCATTGCCCAGAAGATTTTGCATCACCGCATCGCTGTGCCGCTGTGTCGAGCCAGATGGCAGACCGCTTATGGCACGAATATGCTGTTCAAATTGTGATATGGTACAAGCCGCACTGGTCCAGTGGCCAGAATTGTGCACACGCGGTGCAATCTCATTCATCGCCAGGGTTTCATCGCCATTTTTCCCTGAAACAAACAGTTCCACCGCAAAAACCCCGACATAATCCATCGCAACAGCCAGTTTTTCTGCTATTTCAAGTGCCTGTTTTCGGGTTTTATCACTAATATTGGCAGGGATATGCGAGGTTTTGAGAATATGGTTCTCATGCCGGTTTTCTGGAATGTCATAAGCCACAAAATCACCATTGCGGCCGCGTGCTGCAATAACCGAAATTTCTTTTTCAAATGGCACAAAGGCTTCCAGAATTGCCGGTTGCCGACCGATCATGTCAAAGGCCTTTGCCAGATCATCGCCTTCCCTGATCACGCATTGTCCCTTGCCATCATAACCAAGCCTGCGGGTTTTAAGCACTGATGGTGTGCCGATCTGTTCAATATGTCTTTCAAGATCATCAACACTGTCAATGGCTGCAAAATCAGGCACCTTGATACCAAGCTTTACCGCCAGATTTTTTTCCTTTATCCGGTCCTGGGTCAATTCCAGAACCTCAGCTGATGGATATACCGGGCAGATTTCTGCAAGGCCCGCCACCGTAGCAACCGGGATATTTTCAAACTCCAGCGTAATCACATCGACCGAGCTGGCAAATTTACGCAAGGCTTCAATATCATCCCAGCTGGCAGCACTGTTAAAGGCCGCCAGATCAAAAGCCGGATTATCCCCGGGTGGTGAATAAATATGGCATTTGTAACCAAGTCTTGCAGCCGCCATGGCCAGCATCCGGCCCAATTGGCCACCACCCAGAATACCGATGACCGCTCCCGGTCCAAGTGTTGAAGTCTTGCCCATCACGCCTCATCTTGTGGTATCAAGCCAACAGCCTTGCTTTGCTGCTCACGGAACCGGTCCAGCGCCAGTGCCACTTCATCATCATTAAGTGCCAGCACCCCGGCTGCCAGCAATGCAGCATTGATTGCCCCGGCCTTGCCGATAGCAAGCGTTCCAACCGGCACTCCGGCAGGCATCTGCACAATAGACAACAGTGAATCCTTGCCACTGAGGGCTGCTGACTGCATCGGTACACCAAACACCGGCAACCGGGTCATGGCAGCAACCATTCCAGGAAGATGAGCTGCACCACCGGCCCCGGCGATTATCACCTGCAAACCATTGTCCACTGCCGCTGATGAAAACTCATATAGTCTTTGCGGGGTTCGATGGGCTGAAACTATTCTTTTTTCATACTCAACACCCAATTGATCGAGCATGACCCCGGCATGGCGCATGGTTGGCCAGTCTGACTGACTGCCCATTATTATCGCAACTTTGGGCAAGGCGGATTGTTCCACAGCTAAACTCCCTCATAAAAGAGATCATTTCAAAGCAGACCTGATAGCAATTACCAAAGGATCAGGCAATGATATCTGGTAACAGTTTGTCTTCAATCAGGGTTATTTCATCTTTCAGCTGCAGTTTTTGCTTTTTCAATCGCCGCAAACGCAATTGGTCAGCCGTTGTAACTTCCTCAAGACTTTCAATTGCCACATCAAGATCACGGTGCTGGATTTTCAGCTGCTCCAGTTGAGCCAGTATTCTGGTTTTTTCATCAGACATAATTTTGCAAGACCTCTGTTGGAACTACATCATAGCACAAATAATCCGTCATGGATTTACATCTTTTTCATTAAACTGTTTCAGGGTCATATTGAGATTGCAGTTCGCAATTAACATATATTACCCAGATTGGACAAATCATGGAAAACATGACAGTCTGATTCGTACAGACACAGAAAAAAGGATGGACCAATATGTCAATTGATGCTCATTTGAGTGAACTGAATGCAAAACATCTGGCACTGGATATAGAAATTGCCAGCGAGTTGGCGCGACCTGGTTCTGATGATCTGCATATTGCAGAACTAAAGAAAGAAAAGCTGCGGTTAAAGGATGAAATCTCCCGGCTGGAGGCAATTACCACTGCAGCCTGATTGATCTGGCAGGAATTTATCCCGCCCCATTAGCCAGCATCCGTAAAGCCGGTTCATTGATGATGGTTACTTCATCATTTTCATTGGCGGTGATCATTTTAAGCTGTTTGAGCTTGGAAAAAGCCCGGGAAAGCGTTTCCACCCGCAATCCCATATAATCAGCAATGTCCGAGCGCCGCAATCTCAGGGCTATGGCCTGAGTTGGATCAACATGCAGGCGATTGCGGCATTCAAATATGAACGAGGCCAGTTTTTCAACTGAAGATTTGCGGGCCAGATCGACACAATGCTGGGCTGCAATATGATACTGCCTGTTATTTGATGCGATATGTTCGCTGTTGAAATGAGCATTCTCGCGCTGTAGCCGGTCATATTCATCACCATCGTAAAGACTGGCGGTTACCGGCAGCAAACAACTCACGGTGCCTTTAGTATCAAGCAGGCATCGAAAATCCAGTAATTCACCGGGAAAGAAAAGCATCGAAATTGTTTGCCTGCCATCGCCAAGCATGTGCCTTATTCCAAGCACTCCAGAGGTGATATTGAGAACCGGGGTGCTGGTGAAACTGTTACCATCAAGCTCCACATCCTGCTCAAAAGCCGAAAACTGCGGCGGCCTTGATCTGGCCTTGCCGATATGGCGTTCCGGGTTTTGATAATCCTGAAGATATGAAACTTGCGTCATCTGGTTTAACTGGTATCCCTGAGTGCAATCTGAAAAGCAGACTGCATTTTTTTGCTTTATTCAGCTTAACCATAATGATTGATTGTAACGCCAGTATTTCTGCTACCTTGCTCAAATGTGAAGAAATGTAACAACATGTAACTATATTGTTTCGCAAAAGCCTGTTTAAGCCTAAGATTCCAGCATGGATTTTACAGTTGCACTCAACACAACCGGCTCAAACGGCTTTTCAACAAACTGTATTGGCTCATATCTGGAGAAGTCAAATTTACCGGGCTGATAGGCTGAATACAGAATAATCGGACATTGCGGGCGCAAATTGCGCACCACCCGGCAAACATCTTCACCGCTTATTTCCGGCATTACAAAATCGGTAATAACCAGATCAAACCGGTCCGGCATCTTTTCAAATGCAGCCACTGCTGCCTTGGGATCAGTAAAGGTTTCAACCAGATAATTTGCCCTTCGCAATATATTGGCGCAGGTTTCAACCACTTCAGCTTCATCATCAACCAGAAGAATTTCCCCGGTTCCATGCACCAGTACCCCGGGTTGAATATCCTTGCCTGAAACCGGCTGGATTTCCGGTAATACAATATGGAAACTGCAACCTTTTCCCGGCGTGCTTTCAACCGAAATTTCACCATTCATCTCATCAACCAGGCTGGCTACCACCGACAGGCCAAGCCCGGTTCCCTTTCCAGCCTTCTTGGTTGTAAAGAATGGTGTAAAAATTTCATCTCGTACAGAAGTAGGAATGCCCGGTCCATCATCACTAACAGAAATACAAACATGGCGGTTGCCTGTATCCTCTCCAACCATCCTGACCAGTTTTAGTTCAACCATGCCCGATGCTGCCCCGATTGCCTCAACCGCATTTGAGCATAAATTCATCAACACCTGATGCAGTCTGGTCGGGTCGGCCAGCACAGACAGCTCGCTATCTTCTATATTGCACACCAGCTTGATATCAGGCCGGGTAGATGCCCTGATCAGCCGGGCAACCTCGTGCATGAGATCGCCAACCTTCATTGACACCGCCTTGCCAGGCTGGCGACGGGCAAAGGCCAGCACCTGCCCCACCAGATGCCGGGCCCGTTTTGCCGCAATTTCTATCTGTTCAAGCTCTTCACTGAATTCGCCTTCTTCAGGCGCATCCAGCATTGCCAGATGCACATTGCCCAAAATCGTGGTCAGTACATTGTTGAAATCATGCGCCACCCCTGATGCCAGCAGACCAACAGCCTCCATCTTCTGGGCCCGCTTGATATGTTCACTGGCCTCCCTTTGGGCAGTTATATCTTCACCAAGCCCGATCAGATGGGTTATTTCTCCAACATCATTGCGCAGAGGCAAAATTGAGGTCTTGGCCCAGTATGAACTGCCATCCTTTTTCAGATTGCGAAAAGTCCCGTGCCAGTCTTCATTCTTCTTCAACTGTTCAGAAAGACTCCTGTAAGTTTCTCGCGAAGTATCACCTGACTGCAGGATTCTTGGAGTTTTTCCCAATACTTCTTCTGGTGAATAACCTGTCAGCTCGCAAAACTTGATATTCACATATTCGATGATCTCACTGGTATCGGTAATAACAATGGTTGCCGGTGACTGTTCCACCGCCCGCTGGAATTTCTTTGCCTCAAGTTCTGCCGCCCGCCGCTCATTCAACTCAGCCGACAGGGCAGAAATTGTCTGTTGCAATTCGCGTTGCAGCAAAAAGAACATTCCATAAAGAATAATCGCAACCACAGCCAAAGCACCTGCAAAGAAGAACCCGGTTCTAACCAGCTGATTGCCTTCAGCAACCGCATCAGAAATTGCCTTTGCTGCTTCTGCCCGCTTGCCCTGCAAGAATATGTCCAGTGCCAGAATAGCCTGAATGGCTCCGGTATCATCCACTTTGACCAGCGCATCGGTCTTGTCTGGAGACCAGTTTTCCCTTGCCGCCCGCTTGGCCGTATCAATTTTGGATTTATACTCTTCAATGGTTTCGGTAATAACTTTCAAATGCCTCAGCTCACGCGGACTGGCCCCTGATGCCTGATACTCCTTGACGGTAGATTCAAAATGCGCCAGCTGTTCCTCCAGCCGTTTCAGATAGCCTGGATCCTTGCGCAGCACATAGTTTTTGAAATTGTGGATAAATCCGCCATAACCAAGATGGGCTCTAAGACGCGACAGCAACTGGCCACGATGCACTGCCTGACCGGAATAAGCCTGCCAGTGCTTGTCAATATTTAAAAATCTCTCGCGTGTCTGTCCCCCCAGATATAAACCCACCAGAACTGTGGAGATCAGCAATATTGCTGCTCCAATCCCGGAAAATACAAATCTGAGCGGCAAACGGGGTTTTTGTGGTACACAGTTCATCTTGCTAAATGGACACAAGCATGACAACATGGCAAGTGTTGTAATTGTCACAAAATCACAAGCTGGACGATTTCCAAAACTTTTTTTCAACTGAACAGATAATATGCGTGAAAAAATCCTCATAGTTGATGATGATCCACAGATAACATCATTTTTGACCCGCTATCTGGCCAAGCAGGATTTCACCGCCCTGATAGCGGCCACCGG
>JALXCV010000060.1 GCA_026990765.1 Hyphomicrobiales bacterium
GCACGATAGGAAGATGAATTGCCCGCCCTGCTCCAGTTACCAGTGCTGATTGCTCTGGGTTTCCTTTTTTTAGCCAGTGCTTCAAGCGGATTGGCTACAGCTACCCCGGCAAAGACAGCTGCCAAACCTTTTGAAAATGAACGCCTGGAACGCATATCGGTTTCCCTCAAAGCACCTTCAATGTGCAATTATCATGATAATGAACTGTTACATATAGCACGCAGCATATACACTTTTCCAGTATCAGATACAATTTGCCTGCATTCACCTTGGCGTGAATATAAAAAAAACCCGCTGACCTGGATCAGCGGGTTACAACTTGCCTGACTGTAATCAGCAATTACATGCGATACAATATCTGGTTGGTCCAGAACTGTTCAAGCCGGGTAAGGGCCTTGGTCAGTCTGGTAAATTCTTCTGCATCAAACCCGGCAACCTGCTGGATCGATTCCATCTGGCGGTCATAAAGCCTGTCAACCACTGCACGGATCTCCTGTCCACGTTCAGTCAGCTTGACCCGAACCGAGCGGCGATCGGTTTTGGAGCGCTCATGAGCTACAAATCCGGCATCAACCAGCTTTTTCAGATTATAGGATACGTTGGAGCCATGATAATGACCACGGGTTTTCAATTCACCGGCTGTCAGTTCTTCATCCCCGATGTTGAACAGCAACAAAGCCTGTACCGAGTTGATTTCAGGTTCGCCTGAACGGTCAAACTCGTCCTTGATAACATCCAGCAACCGGCGGTGCAGGCGCTCGATCAGCGTCAGCATCTCCAGATATCTGGGTTTCATTTCTCTATCGTCAGTAGTTACGTCTGTTATAGCGACGCCAATCATTTCAGTTTGCATTTTAACACCTGCCCGTTGTTGAATGAAGTTAAGGGGTTTTTGTTTTTATTCCCGTCCTTCGATGAATCCAACATAGGCAAAACCTGTTAAAATCGTCTCAAATGATAAGGTAAATTTGTTCTAACTTTTTGCTAAACCGGTAATAAGTTGTTGTTTGGTGAATCAGGTTTTAACTGGTTAGCTAAAAGTTTATGATCTATGATTCCCCATTTTCACCCCGTAAAAACCTGATAATTCCCGAAAAATCAACCTCTGCATTTCCGCTGTCATCAAATGCCTGATAAAGCTTTGTAGCATGAGAACCCAAAGGAGTGGTGATACCATTGCTGGATGCAGCATCCTGAGACAATAATAAATCCTTTAACATCATGGCAACCGTGAAGCCGGGTTTATAGTCATTATTGGCAGGAGAAGTCGGCACTGGCCCTGGAACCGGGCAGTAAGTTGTCATTGACCAGCACTGCCCAGATGCTGTTGAGGCAATATCGAAAAGTTTTTGCCGGTCAAGCCCCAGCGCATCAGCCAGATTAAAGGCTTCACTGACACCGATCATCGAAATGCCAAGCAGCATATTGTTACAGACCTTGGCCGCCTGACCACCCCCGGCACCACCAGCAAGAATAACATTCTTGCCCATTTGGGACAAAACCGGTTCAGCCCTGTTAAAACCTTCCTCGCTGCCGCCACACATAAAGGTCAAGGTTGCGGCCTTGGCGCCCATAATGCCGCCGGATACCGGAGCATCAATCATTTCCAGCCCCATACTTTCAGCCTTTTTTGCCAGCTCACGCGATGTGGCAACATCAATGGTGGAACAATCAATCAGCAGTGAACCAGGTTTTGCCGAAGCCAATACCCCATCCTTTTCCAGATAAACTGCGCGCACATGCTCACCGGCTGGCAGCATGGAAATAATCACCTCGGCATCACTGACCGCATCGGCAATATTCTTGGCAACTTCACCACCACCATTGGCCAGTTCTGCCGCATTCACCGCGCTCAAATCATAGCCTTTGACCTCATGCCCGGCAGTAACAAGATTGACAGCCATTGGCGCGCCCATATTCCCCAGTCCGATAAAGCCAATTTTCGCCATAACACATTCCTCCCATAAAGCTTTTTATAATTTTCCAATGCTTGCCCGGCCCCGCTGCAAAAAGCAAGTGCAACTTTCGACAAAAAAAGCCCGCACCCCATCCAGGTACGAGCTTTAAAAGTTAATTTGAGAGATGTAGGTTTTTTAGTTATTTCTTACATTGGCATAGCCGCGCCTGACAATCTGCGCAGTTCGTGTACCGCATCGACCTTTTGCCCTGGCTGATCGTTCAGCCTGACGTTTGGCCTTTGCCACCTGTGATGTTGAATATTTGTGCAGTACTGATTTGTGCATGGCCACCACACTTTTCCAGAAAGCCATCGACTGGCTTCTTGGCAGGTGATTGCAGCGGCGCTCCAGATAATAGGCTGCTGTTACAGCACGATAACCATTAAGACCGGTATTTCCCTTTGCCGGAGCAATATTGCGAATAACCGCTTTGGTCGGATATACCGCCCTTGCCCTTGTAACCGGTTCGCGGCGCACAACCCGGCGCGTGCGCGTTTCAGACCTTGCAGCATCCATCGCCCGTCGGGCCGCGTCCATCGTTGCGCGTACAAGTTCTTCACTTTCACGCCCGCAAGCCATTTTACTGCCAAGCCCCTTGCCAATCTGGCGCGATGCGCGCGCTGCATCTGCCCCGTTTCTGGCCGCTACTGCAACTTCTGCCTTTGCCACATAATCAACCAGTTCAGCATGTTCAGCCCCGGTAAGATGCTTGCACTTGGCATCTGCCGCACGGCTTTGCGCCAGAAGTTCCAGCGCCCCTGATGGTCCAACATTGCGAACCTCAGCCATTGCCGGTCCCGGCATTGCAATAGCCAGCACCAAAGGAGCCGCCAGCAGCGGCAATGAAATCATTATTCGCGATAATTTACGCATCTCAAACCTCTATACGCATTACTCAAAACTAACATGCCAATATTGCGCGCAAGGTTGTTAACAGCTGTTCAAGGCAACAGAAAACATGATTTATTGGTTAATAAATTCATTTGGATTTTAACTATTCAGTTCACTTTTGGGATTGCTATGTTTCAAACATCACTCAACCCTCAAGAACCCCTCATCAAACTTCCAGCTCATCTTCCAGCGGTGCAAAATAGCTGTCAACCATTTCAACCGAAACATCTTCCAGCCTCGCTGGTTGCCACTTTGGCTGCATGTCCTTGTCAATCACCACCGCCCTTGTGCCTTCAAAGAAATCCCTGGCCTCAGCAATCCGGCTGACAATGCGAAATTCCAGCTTCATACATTCTTCAAACGACAAATCCGCCCCGGCCCGCAACTGGCGCAGGGTTATGGCAAGGCTGGTTGGGGATTTTTGCCGCAAGGTTTTGGCTACACCCAGCACCCATTCATCCTTGCTGGTTTCACAGCGTTCAACAATGGTTTGAATATCACCAGAACCAAACAGATCAGAAATGACCGCCTCATGTTCTCTCAAACCGGCAGGCCCGGCATACGCAGCAAACCGGGCAATGCAGCCATTAATATCATCAGCATCGCACAGAGCCTCAAACAAGACGGCAAAATCGCTCGACTTCACATGATGGGTGGCAATGCCGGTATAAAGCGCATCAGCGGCCTTTAACCGCGCACCGGTCAGGCCCAGATATATTCCAGTCAGGCCCGGACAGCGTGGCAGAAAATATGTGCCGCCAACATCGGGAAACAGACCAATTCCGGTTTCGGGCATGGCAAACATCAGCTTTTCCGACACTATTCGGTGCGAACCATGAACAGAGACCCCAACGCCGCCACCCATGACAATCCCGTCAATCAGCGCAATATATGGCTTGGGAAACCGCTTGATCAGCGTATTGAGCGGATATTCATCACGGTAAAACTGCAAAAAAGCAGGGTCGCCCGCTAACCCCTGCTCATATAAATGGACAATATCACCACCGGCACTGAACGCCCTTTCCCCAACCGCCTTGATAATAACATGGCGCACCTTGTCATTGCTTGCCCATTCATCAAGCTGACAGGTCATCTCCCCAATCATATTGGCGGTTACAGCATTCAGGGCTTTTGGCCGGTTGAGCGTAATCACCCCGGCATGGCCCCTGATTTCAAACAGAACTTCCTTATCACTCACCGCAACAAATCCCTTGCAATAATCACCCGCATAATCTCATTGGTGCCTTCCAGTATCTGGTGCACCCGCAAATCTCGCAAATAGCGCTCCAGCGGATAATCCATCAAATAACCATAGCCGCCATACATCTGCAAAGCCTCATTGACCACATTAAATCCGACATCGGTTGCCTTGCGCTTGGCCATTGCGGCAAAGCGGGTCGCATCAGGGGTTTTGGCTTCCACCTTGGTTGCCGCCTGATGCAGCAACAAACGCGCCACCTGCAATTCGGTAGCCATATCAGCCAGCTTGAACTGCAACCCCTGAAACGCTGCCAGCGGCTTGCCAAACTGTTTGCGCTCACCCAGATATTGCACCGCCAGATCAAGACAGGCCTGCGCCCCGCCCAGCGAACATGCACCAATATTCAGCCTGCCGCCATCCAGCCCGGCCATGGCAATCTTGAAACCATTACCCTCACCACCTACCAGATTTTCAGCCGGCACCCGGCAATCATCAAAATTCACCATCGCCGTTGGCTGTGAATGCCAGCCCAGCTTGCGTTCCTGCGCCCCGAATGACAGGCCCGGTGTATCAGCATCGATCACCAGACATGAAATCCCGCCAGCGCCCGCATCCCCGGTCCTGACCATGGTCACATAAACATCACTGTGCCCGCCCCCTGATATGAAGGCCTTGGCCCCGTTGACCACATAATGATCACCATCCAGCTCAGCCCGTGTAACCAGAGAAGCTGCATCTGAGCCAGCCCCCGGTTCGGTCAGGCAGTATGAGGCAATCTTGTTCATAGAGGTTAGATCCGGCAGATATTTTTGCCGCTGGTGATCATTGCCAAACCGGTCAATCATCCATGAGGCCATATTGTGAATGGAGATAAAAGCCGCCGTTGAAGGGCAGGCTTTAGCCAGTTCCTCAAACACAATTGCCGCATCCAGCCGGGTCAATTCAGAACCACCGACATCTGCCCCCACATACAGACCGGCAAAGCCCAGTTGCGCAGCTTTCACCAGGGTTTCACGCGGGAAAACCTTGTTTTCATCCCAATCAGATGCAAATGGTGCTATCTCATCTGCAGCAAAACCGGCAGCCACATCCTTAAATGCCCGCTGTTCTTCATTAAATTCAAAATTCATTAACCATACCTGCCTTACTGTTGCCGCAACAATTATTGTATCTGTTCGATGAAAACGCCAAGCTTTTCAGCTATTACCGGGTTTTGTCAATGCGACTGTTGATTTACTTAGCATTTTTACTGCTGCCTGCCACTGACGCAATGGCTGCAAACAATCTTGATTCTGTAACCGGTTTCTTTTCCGACCTGTTTGCCGGCAAAACCAGAAAACATGTCAGAAAAACCAGACGACCAGTCAAACATAAACGCAAATTTTCCATTGGTTCTGAAAAGAAACCCGCAATAACTCCTGAAATGCTGAATGTGCAAAATCAGTTGAACCTGCCCTATATTCCAATACCGCGGCCAAAACCCGGCAGCCAGTCAGGCCCTGCCCCTCACGTTCCCACTGCCCCGGTCAGAACCACCAATAATGGTCAGGTCTATATTCCGGTTGAACAGCTCAAACGCGAGCGCGATGAAAAAAAGGCCCGCGAGTTGCGCCCCAACACCAATTCCCACTGGAACAAGCTCCAGATTGCCGAAGCCAATAAACGGTGCAATCTGGTACTGGCCACCACCAATATTGATGCTGACAGGCTGAAACCGATTGGTGGCCCCGGCGGTTGCGGCATAGCCGCCCCTATTCTGGTTCGCTCACTGGGCAATATCCAGATCAAACCGGCAGCCAAACTGAACTGCAACATGGCGCTGGCACTTTATAAATGGGCTGTTGATGGTGTCCAGCCGATAGCCCGCAGCAAATACAAACAGCCAGTCGTTTCAATCCGCTCTTTATCTTCATATTCATGCCGGTCACGCCGTGGTTCCGGCACCAGTCGCATATCCGAACACTCATTTGGCAATGCGCTTGATGTGGCAAGTTTTACCCTGGCCAATGGCAAGACAATTTCACTTCTCAAAGACTGGAGCACCGCCGGTTCCATTTTCGGCATCAACCGCGATGCTACTTTTTTGAATGACGTTCACAAAAAAGCCTGCCAGACCTTCGCCACAACCTTGAGCCCGCGCTACAACAAGGCCCACGCCAATCATTTTCATATCGACCTGGGCCGT
>JALXCV010000061.1 GCA_026990765.1 Hyphomicrobiales bacterium
CTTGTCAGCTGCAAGTTCGGCAGCCTTGGCAACGGTGTTTTCACCATCCACAACAAATGTCTGGGAAAGCAGTACAGATTCTTCATAGAATTTGCGCATCCGGCCTTCGACCATTTTTTCAATGATATTTTCCGGCTTGCCGCTTTCACGGGCCTGTTCGGAATAAACAGCGCGTTCACGATCTGCAATTTCGGCTGGAATTTCATCCTGGGTCAGGGCCAGCGGGTTGATGGCTGCCACGTGCATGGCCACCTGGCGACCAAACTCATCAAGAGCTTTTTTATCACCGGTTGATTCAAGTGCAACCAGTACGGCAATCTTGCCGGCACCGGGGACAACCTGATTGTGGATATATGAAGCTACATGGCCATTTTCAGCTTTCAGCATTGCGCAGCGGCGAACTGACATGTTTTCACCAATGGTGCCAACCATCTCAGCCACGAATTCTTCCACTGTCTTGTCACTGCCTGGATAATTGGCAGCTTTGAGAGCTTCGAAATCTCCTTCGACAGCTGGAACCAGAGAAACAATTTCTGCGACCATTTTCTGGAACTGTTCATTGCGGGCAACGAAATCGGTTTCAGAGTTGACTTCAACGATAGCGCCGATATTTCCATCCGAGGTAACACCAACCAGCCCTTCAGAGGCAATGCGTGAGGCTTTTTTGGCAGCTTTGGCCAGGCCTTTGGTGCGCAACCAGTCGACTGAGGCTTCAATATCGCCATCATTCTCTTTCAATGCGCCTTTGCAATCCATCATGCCTGCGCCGGTCTTGTCGCGCAGTTCTTTAACCAGTGCGGCTGTGATCTGAGCCATTTTCATACATCCTTATATATGCAGTCATCGGGCGATCAGGAAACCGCCCGCTATTTGAAGATTTTTACTTATTTGCTTTCGGCATCAGCAGCCGGTGCAGCTTCTGCTTCGGCCTGAGGAGCTTCTGCTTCTACAGGTGCTGCTTCTGCTTCAGCTTCTGGTGCCGGTTCGTCGATAATTTCAGCAATTGGCTCTTCTGATTCACCAATATCAATACCGGCAGCAGACTGGCTGGCTGAAATACCGTCAATTGCTGCACGGGCAATCAGGTCGCAATAAAGCGAAACTGCACGGCCTGCATCATCATTGCCGGGGATTGGATAATCAACACCTTCGGGATCGCAATTGGTATCAAGCACGGCAACAACCGGAATATTCAGGCGGTTGGCTTCGCGGATAGCATTTGCTTCCTTGTTGGTATCAATCACGAACATGATATCAGGAATACCGCCCATGTCCTTGATGCCGCCAAGGGCGCGGTCGAGCTTGTTTTTTTCGCGGGTCAGCGACAGCATTTCACGTTTGGTGAAACCGGTTGCGGCATCGCCTTCAAACATTTCTTCCAGTTCACGCAGGCGCTTGATCGAGTTGGAAATGGTTTTCCAGTTGGTCAGCGTACCACCAAGCCAGCGGGCATTGATGAAATACTGGGCTGAACGGTCAGCTGCATCAGCAATCGGTTCAGATGCCTGACGCTTGGTGCCAACCATAAGCACCCTGCCACCACCGGCAACAGTATCACGCACGGCAAGCAGCGCCTGGTGCAGCAATGGAACAGTCTGGGCAAGATCAATAATGTGAACACCATTACGGGCACCAAAAATGAATTTGCCCATTTTCGGATTCCAGCGGTGGGTTTTGTGACCAAAGTGAACGCCAGCTTCAAGCAATTGGCGCATGGTAAAATCAGGCAATGCCATGCCATTTCTCCTTTTTCCG
>JALXCV010000062.1 GCA_026990765.1 Hyphomicrobiales bacterium
TGTCACAAAATCACAAGCTGGACGATTTCCAAAACTTTTTTCAACTGAACAGATAATATGCGTGAAAAAATCCTCATAGTTGATGATGATCCACAGATAACATCATTTTTGACCCGCTATCTGGCCAAGCAGGATTTCACCGCCCTGATAGCGGCCACCGGTGAAGAAATGCGGCAGATATTGGCTAAGGAAAAAGTTGATCTGGTGCTGCTGGATGTCGGTCTGCCGGATGCTGACGGCTTTGAACTGACCCGCGAAATCAGGCGCACATCAAATCTGCCGATAATTGTCCTTAGCGTAAGGAATGAAACTTTCGACCGGATTTTCGGGCTTGAATATGGCGCAGATGATTATATCACCAAACCCTTTGAACCGCGCGAACTGGTAGCCCGCATTCGCACCATCCTGCGCCGTTCATCCAGCAAGTCGCTGGAACAGGCCGAAAACACCCCCAATCGCAAACTTTTACAATTTGGCATGTGGGTAATGAATATTGATGCCAGAACCCTCGATCATGCCGAAACCGGTAAAAGCGCCGGACTGACATCTATGGAATTTGATCTGCTAAGAGCCTTGATCGAACACCCCAAAGCCGTTCTGTCCCGTGACCAGCTTCTCGATTATGCCCGTGGCACCAGTGTCATTGTTGGCGACCGGGCAATAGATGTACATATTATGCGGTTGCGCAAGAAGATTGAGCCGGACAAAAGCCAGCCTCGCTACATCAAGACCATACACGGCATTGGCTATAGCTTTGTTGATGATGTGATCCGTTTCACCAGGCCGGTATGACCAGCACCCATTTGCCAAAACCCACCATTTTTGCCCTTGCCGCCATCGTGACAATAATTGCCGGTGGCTTTGGCGGACTGGTGTTTGTTGCTGCAACCGGCATTTCCGATACTGATCTGGTATTTGACAGTTTTTTCTTTTCAATTGTCCGTTTCACTCTTTTGCAGGCGGTGTTATCAACTGTCCTGTCACTGGTTCTGGCAGTGCCGGTAGCCAGAGCCTTTTCCAGACAAAACAGCTTTTGGGGCAGGCGCCTTCTATTGTGGTTATTTGCACTGCCCTTGAGCCTGCCGGCTCTGGTAGTGGTACTGGCGGTGCTGGGTGTCTGGGGCAAACAGGGATGGGTGCAATTGCCTTTCGGAATCTCGATTTTCGGACTTTCGGGCATTCTGATCGCTCATGTATTTTTCAACATGCCATTGGCCACCAGACTGATATTATCCCGTTTTGATTCGATACCTGCAGAAAACTGGCGGCTTGCCAATCAGCTTGATCTGCCGGCATCGGCAATTTTCAGAATTATCGAATGGCCGGTCCTTAAATCCGCCCTGCCATCTGCCGGTGCCCTGATATTCATGCTGTGCCTGACCAGCTTTACCATCGTCCTGACCCTAGGTGGCGGA
Organism: Hyphomicrobiales bacterium; assembly: GCA_026990765.1. Taxonomy (GTDB): domain Bacteria; phylum Pseudomonadota; class Alphaproteobacteria; order Rhizobiales; family Aestuariivirgaceae; genus JALWJW01. Next base: position 1,416 of record JALXCV010000062.1, read on the forward strand.
CCGAAAGCAACCACGATTGAAGTTGCAATCTATCAGGCTCTGCGTTTCGATTTTGACATGACCCGCGCGGTTTTCCTGGCCCTGACCCAGCTTGGCCTGACAATCATTCTTTTGCTGGTTGCCCATCAGTTTTCATCCATTGCCCCCCAGATTCCAGCCCTGTCAAATCGCAACTGGCGTCTTGACGGCCAGCAAATGCAGGCAAGAATAACTGACTTCCTGATTATCATTGCTGCCTCCATCTTTATTATCGCCCCGATGATTTCCCTGTCGCTTGCAGGGATCAAAGCCGACCTGCTGCATATATTGCTCGACCCGGCAGTTCACAGCGCCATAATCACCAGCTTGATCATTGCCGCTCTGGCCGCTCTTGTCAGTCTCATCATTTGCTGGGCACTGCTGATTCATTCAGCCGGCAAATCCGTCTATATTTCAATGTCAGCCAGCATTATTCTGGTAGTACCGCCAATCGTGCTGGGTTCGGGCTGGTTTGTCATACTGCACCGCTTTGGTGATGTATTTTCCATGGCCCCTTTTATTGTAATCATCATAAATGCCCTGATGGCACTACCATTTGTCTATAGGGTACTGGGACCGGCAATGCACCATTCGGCCCGCCAGCATGACAGGCTGTCAGCCAGCCTTGGCATTACCGGTATGGCCAGATGGAAAATTGTGGATTGGCCGGTTCTGAAAAAACCCTTCGCCATAGCCCTGGCCTTTGCCATGGCATTATCACTCGGTGATCTTGGAGTTATCGCCCTGTTTGGCTCTGAACATGTCCGCACCCTTCCCCTGTTGCTGTTACAGAAAATGGGAGCCTATCGCAGCCATGAAGCTGCCGGACTGGCATTACTGCTTGCTGCCATGTGCCTTGTACTGATATTCACCAGTGAAAAACTGGTTGGAGAGAACCGGCAATGAGCCTTGTGATTGAAAATCTGCGCTTTGCCTATGAAGATATGCTGATGCAGTTTGACCTGACCGTTAAAGCTGGCAGTTTTCTTGCCATTATCGGCCCCAGCGGTGCCGGGAAAACCACTCTGCTTAATCTGATTGCCGGGTTTGACCAGCCATTATCCGGCAGTATCACATTTAATGGAAACCAGATTTGCCAGCTTCAACCGGCCAGGCGCCCTGTATCCATGATTTTTCAGGAAAACAACCTGTTTGCCCATCTCGATGTTTTCACCAATGTAGCACTTGGTATTTCACCGCGCCTGAAACTCGATAATGATGATCGCGACAAGATCAGCGCGGCAATTGCCAGGGTTGGCCTTGATAATATGCAAAAGCGGTTACCCGGTGAATTGTCTGGTGGTGAGCGCCAGCGAGCCGCACTTGCAAGGGTACTGGTGCGCGACAAACCATTATTGCTGCTGGATGAACCTTTTGCCGCCCTGGGTCCAGCCCTTAGAGCTGACATGCTGGATCTGGCAAGTGAGCTGCATACAGAGCGCAAAATGACCATATTGCTGGTCACCCATCAACCTGAAGATGCCAGAAGGGTTGCCAGCCATACCGCTTTTCTGGATAATGGGAAAATAACAGTCTGCGAAGAAACACAGAAGTTCTTCCAGCTGAAAAATTATATTGAGTTGGGAGATTATCTGGGGAGATAAAATGGGGTTCCTGATTTTAGGCCGCAAGAACGGCATGACTTATGATTATCACGCCCCTGAAAGTGATGCCGGTTTTACCTTTGTCTGCTTCAACCCGCTAACCGGTGACCGTTCCATGTGGGAGGATGGTATCAAGCCATATTTGCTGGCACAGGGACACGGGATTTTAACCTTCAATATGCGCGGCCAGTCAGGTTCCCTGTTCACCCCTGGCAGCATCAGCGAAGCTTCCATAATTGATGATGCTGTAGCACTTTTGCAAAAGGTCAAACCACAATCTGCAATACTGACCGGCCATTCCATAGGCGGCCTGTTTGCGGCAAAGGCTTTTATCAAGGCCGGACCTCAATCTGCCAAAGCCATTATCTTTATCAACACCTTGCGCAAAATGTCGGCCAGACTGGCATGGACCAATGATGCCCTGATCCGGGCGGTTGAAACCGGTGGTATGGAATTACTGCGCGATATGTTTTTGCCTCAGCTGATGAGTGAACAATGGCTGGGCGATAATCGCGGCAGCTTCCTTAAAAAACAAGAATATCAGCCAATTGCCAAAACTGACGGTGCGCTTGCATTGTTAAAAGCTGGCGGTGATGCTGACTGGAGTTTTGATTGGTCAGGTCTTGAATTGCCAATACTCAATATAACCGGCCTTCAGGATAATATGTTTCGCAACGATACTGATATTGCAGCAATCCTCCAGCAACTGCCTGATGCAAAATCCGTCAGCATTGCCAATGCCGGTCACATGATACCGGCTGAAACTCCCGAACAACTGGCACAGGAAATGCTGACATTTGCCGGAGGTCTGACATGAGTGAAAATCGCGCCCTTTGGCACCGTTATTCATGGCTGGCCTATGCAGCAGTATTTGCCGGGGTGCTGGGCCATGCCAGTTCAGAATTTGTTGCCAAGTTGATATCGGGCAATTCACCCATAACCGGGCCGGAAATATCGGTCTGGCGGTTTTTTCTGGGCGGCCTGGGGCTGGTAATAATAGCAACCATCATGCCCTCATCGCGCAACCTTGTGACCCCGATAAAACAGCACGGTATCAAACTGGTGCTGTTTTCAGTTTTTGGAGTGGCTTCTGCCTATCTGTTCTTTCACTGGTCACTGGATTATGCAACCGTACCGCAGGTGGCCACTGTGGTTACCACCGCCCCGATCTTTGTTGGTTTGATAAACCAGTATGCCAACAATATCCCTGTCAGCACCGCCAAAATTATTTCAGGTATCGGAGCGATATTGGGAGTTGGCTTTCTGATGACCGATGGTGCCCTGTTGGCACTGGCCGGTAATGCCTCCAATCTGATCGGCATATTCATGGCAATCATGTGCGCCTTGTTAATGTCAGTCTATCTAGTGCTGATAAAACCCTTTATTGCCGAATATGGAGCCTTGAGAATATCAGCCATCACCCTGTTTCTTGGCGGGGTGGTCTTGTGGCTGGGAGTTGGTATATTATTCGGGCGCTGGGTGATTTTCACCAATCTGGCAGAATATGCAACCGTGGCAATAATCGGCATAATCATCCTTGCCCTTTACAACACCACTATCACCCAGTGGCTGTGGATAGGCGGGCTGGCGGCAGCTCCTGACATAACCCGGGCCAGCTATCTGTTTTTCTTGAAACCGGTTATGGCAGCTTTCCTGTCAGTGTGGTTTTTGGGAACCCAGCTGACTATCTGGCAGACACTGGCCATTATGGTCATTTGCTCAGCTGTTGCCATTGAAGCCCTGATAGGCTGGTACTACCAGGGCAGTTCATAGCCTTCTGCATGCCAGAATGTTCCGGTAGTGGCCATATCAAGATCATCTATCCGGGCAATCAAACCTTTGGCAGCACTTGCCGCATCGGTCATACCGCTATAGTTGGTCATATTGGTGCTGACATAGCCTGGATGCAGCAGGATGACCGCAATCCCTTCAGGTTTCAGATCATGCATCAGATTGACCCCTGCCATATTGGCAGCAGCCTTTGACATCCTGTAGCCGTAATTGCCACCAGAAGCATTATCCCCAAGTGATCCGACCCTACTGGTGACAATGGCAATCTTTGCTGCATCCGCCAGATTGTTCAACATGGCTCTGGTAACTTTCAGCGGTCCCAGCGCATTGACCTCATACTGCGCCCGCATCCGGTCAAAATCCAGATCATCAAGAGTCTCGCGGCTGAGAATCCCGGCATTATTGATCAATATATCTATTTTGCGACTTCCAACAGCCGGTTGCAAAAGCTCGGCTACATCATTGCCAGCCAGATCAATTCCGCTTATGATTTCACAATCAAGCGCTTCAAGTTCACTGTTGCTGACTCGGCAAACGGCAAGCACCTGATCCCCGCGCCTGCAATATTGCTTTACCATTTCCAGTCCAATGCCCTGATTGGCACCGGTAATCAAGATTGTAGCCATGGTTTTTCCTATGATTTGTCAGTCGTGATCTCTTGTATTTTTTCTCTGGCCATTTCGTAATGCTCAGGTTTTATATGCTGTCGTACCAAGGCAATTGCCGTTGCAATCACCGCCATATCATCAGTAAACCCCAAGCCTAGCAACATGTCGGGAATCACATCTATCGGCATGATGAAATAGGCCAGCGCTGCCAGTAATATTGCCTTGGCCCTTACCGGGGTTTCAGGGTCAAACGCACAATAATAAACCGCAATCACCCGGTCAGCAAAAGGCACCCTGGCCATAAATCTTTGCATTTTGGGCCAGAACCCGTTACGCACATTGCTTTCATTGCGCTCAATAGTTGTCGGCAGATTGATTATGTCAGCTTCAAGATCAGGTAGTTTGCTCATATTCCCTTCCGGTTCTGTCACTATTGATATGTATAATATGGTGTCACATCAGCAAAACGGCAAGTCAGCCACATATCCGGCAGGAAAGCCGGGAGAAAAATGGCTGAAAACCCTGTTAATGCCAACAGGCATAATTACAGATAATTGCCTGTCAGCTCATAAACCCATAAACACAACGGAAACACAATTTTATCAGTTGCCCCGGCACATGTTTCTGCTTCCATGACAAGCCGAAACCCTATAGTTTGCATTGCAAATCAACAAGCACCCGATTCAAGGAGTTATCATGCAAGTCTCAAATGAAATATCTGCAATTGTCACCGGCGCCGCTTCCGGCCTGGGAGAAGCCACCGCAAGGGAACTGGCTGGCAAGGGCGCAAAAGTTGCCATATTTGACATGAATGAGGACAAGGGCAAATCAGTTGCCGATGATATTGGCGGTATTTTCTGCAAGGTTGATGTTTCAGATGAGACCAGTATTGATGCCGGTCTTGAGGCTGCCCGCAAGGCACACGGGGTTGAAAGAATTCTGGTTAATTGTGCCGGTATTGCCATAGGTGAGAAAACCGCATCACGCGATCGCGAAACCGGCAAGGCGCGCCATCACCGTCTGGATGCTTTCAGGAAAACCATTGATATCAATCTGGTTGGCTCCTTCCAGATGATAGCCAAATCCGCCTGTGCCATGCTCGACCTTGAACCGCATAATGAAGATGGCGGGCGCGGGGTAATTATCAACACCGCATCGGTTGCAGCCGTTGAAGGCCAGATTGGTCAGGTTGCCTATGCTGCATCCAAGGGCGGCATTGTCGGACTTACCCTGCCGGTTGCCCGTGATCTGGCCCGTGACGGCATTCGCTGCTGTGTAATCCTGCCCGGCCTGTTTGCCACCCCCATGGTTGACGGATTGCCAGAGGAGGTAAGAACCTCGCTTGCTGCCGGTATTCCCCATCCATCACGCTGGGGACGTCCGCAGGAATATGCAGCCCTTGCCTGCCATATTGTTGAAAATGAAATGCTGAATGGCGAAAGCTTCCGCATTGACGGTGCCCTGCGCATGGCTCCAAGATAGGCTGATCAGGAAATCCTGTCGGCAAACACATCCATCAACCGGCCCGGCAATACACGTCGGGCCAGCGCCCCCAGATAGGTTGAGTAGGTTACATAATAATGCGGCTTTGGTCGTCTGGACTCGGTTGCATGAACAAGCTTTTTCAAAACAGCATCAGGACCAAGCCGGTATTTGGGCAAAATCCCCTTGCCGGTAATTTTTCGTGATTCTTCGGGTGTTTCCAGTCCGAATATTTTGGATTTTGCAGCTTTAAGCTGTTGTTTGTAAATATCGCGATGCGGTGAATTTTCCAGATCAACAGTTTCATAAAGAGTTCTGATTGCGCTTTGCTGAAAATGAGACCGTATCGGACCCGGTTCAATCAGGCTGACATCCACCCCGCTGCCCCGCAATTCCAGCCGCATGGCATCGCTCAGCCCTTCAAGTGCAAATTTGGAAGCACTGTAAGCCCCGCGATATTTAAGTGCCATCAGCCCCAAAATTGAAGAACACTGGATTATCCGCCCAAACTTATTCTGGCGCATAGCAGGGATAATTTTGCAGGTCAGATCATGCACACCAAACAGATTGGTTTCAAACTGCCGGCGCAAATCTTTAGTGGCAATATCCTCAACTGCCCCGATCTGGCCATAGGCACCATTATTGAACAGTGCCGTCAGTTTGCCATCGGTTTTATCCAGCACCTCATCGGCGCAATCAGCTATTGAGGCAGCATCGCAATAATCAAGCCTTACAACCTCAAGCCCAAGGTTCTGCAACATTGCCAGATCATCATCATTGCGCGCACTGGCGAAAACCCGCCAGCCGCGTTGTTTCATACCGATTGCACATGTATAGCCAATGCCGGTTGAACAACCGGTTACAAGAATGGATTTCTCAGTCATGCCAGCGATAGTATCGCTGCAAAACTGAACAAATCAATAACCACCCTTGCGTTTTGATTCAGGCAGTCCGGCAAATTTGCCGGCAACTTTGGAAGGGTCACCATTAAACAGCGCATAAACATCTTTTTGCGACAGTTTTTCACCCCATGCAGCACTCATGGCCTTGACGATTTTGCGGGTATTGGGCTGGGAGCCATTATCATTGAGATAGGCATCACGCAGGAAATTGATCAGATCCCAATGCCGGTCGGTAAGCTCGATATTTTCAGCATCAGCCATATGTCTGGCCAGATCTTCCGACCAGTCTTCCAGATTTTCCAGATATCCATTGGCAGTTGTGGCTATTTCAGTGCCGTTAAAATCATAGGCCATATTTCTTCCCTTTTTAATTCAAAAAAATAATCCGGTATGATCGCATTCTAATAATGAAATCTGTTGGTTCAAGTCTGTTTTCACCAGATGGGTCAATTAGCACCATCCAGCAGACGGCGCGCAATCACCTGCGCCTGAATTTCTCCGGCCCCTTCAAAAATATTGAGAATACGCGCATCTGCAAGAACCCGGCTGATCTGATATTCAAGAGCAAAACCATTGCCACCATGTATTTGCAGAGCATTGTCAGCCGCAGACCATGCAACCCTTGCACCCAGCAATTTGGCCATGCCAGCTTCCAGATCACAGCGCCTGCCGGCATCCTTTTCTCGCGCTGCATGATAAACAAGCTGTCTGGTCGCCATGATTTCTGCTGCCATCATTGCCAGCTTGTCAGCAATACGCGGAAAGGAGATTATCGGTTTGCCAAATTGTATCCGCTCTTGTGCATAGTTAAGACCCAGTTCAAACGCATTTTGCGCCACCCCGATTGCCCGCCCTGCAGTTTGAATACGGGCAGCTTCAAATGTCTGCATCAATTGCTTGAAACCGTTGCCTTCCTGTTCACCCAGCAGATTTCCCTTTTTAACTTCAAACCCGTCAAAGCCGATTTCAAATTCCTTCATGCCGCGATAACCGATAACCTCAATCTCACCGCCAGTCATGCCTGCTGCCGGGAACGGATCATCATCGCTGCCGCGCGGTTTTTCTGCCAGCAGCATCGACAAGCCCTTGTAACCTTTTTCATCCAGATTGGTGCGTACCAGCAATGTCATCAGATCAGCCCGCACCGGATGGGTGATCCATGTCTTGTTGCCAGTTACCTTGTAAACATCACCATCCAGCACCGCCCTTGTGCGCAAGGATGCCAGATCCGAGCCGGTATTGGGTTCGGTAAATACCGCAGTCGGCAAAATCTCACCCGAACCAATCAGCGGCAACCATTTGGCCTTTTGTTCATCAGTGCCACCGCACATAATCAGTTCTGCTGCAATTTCCGAGCGGGTGCCCAGCGAACCAACTGCAATATAGCCACGGGACAATTCTTCTGAAACCACACACATGGCTTCCTTGCCCAGTTCCATGCCGCCATATTCCTCCGGCAGGGTCAGGGCAAAAACCCCAAGCTCAGCCAGTTCCTGAATGATTTCCATTGGCACATAATCATTGGCCAGATGCCATTCATGCGCATTGGGCGAGACTTTCTCTTCAACGAACCGGCGCATTTCAGCGCGCATCTGGTCCATCATTTCATCAAGCCCACAATCACCGGCAGTCAGATTGGCCTTGGCTTCAACCAGCAGCACTGCCAGTCTGGCCCTGGCTGCCGCCGTATTGCCAAACCGCACCAGCTCGCCAGCTGCCCCTTCAAACAGCACTGCAGTATCAGCCCGGCGAAGGTCCAGCGCCGCCGGGCGCACAACCTCACCCTGGCTCATGGCAATACCGCCGGCAATCTGGTTTAGATATTCACCAAATATAATCTGGGTTAGCAATTGCTCCAGTTCACCAAACTTGCCCGCCTCTGACAAACGCTCTGCATAAAGCGCCATTTGTTTCAGGGTTTCCACATAGGTGGCCTGCCAGGCCAGCCCGTGCACCGCATGTTGTTCACGCTCCATGAGTTTGGAAGAAAACCGGTTATCATCATAATCCCAAACCCGTTCAGCCAGACATGCCCTTGCCTTGGAATACAGTCCTGTTGCACTTTCAGCAGCTTTTTTTGTCAGTTCCACCAGATTATCAAGGGTAATCTTGCCAGTATCATTCGGGGTTGCGTCCTGCATGTCTCAACTTTCATTTTCCCAGTTGGTCTTTGCGCCTTATAACAATAAATGTTGCGATGCAAAATGCCACCAACGACCTATTTGTACAATCAGGGTCTGTACTTTGTCTGCAACCGGGCTATGCTAGAATCAATAATGTGCATAAACAGGCACAAATATGGGGTATTGGGAAACAAACGGTATTTATCATGAGTTCGTTCAAACTGTTCCTGCAAAGTCTGATTAAAACGCTGGGCCGGGCTTTCTTTCGGATTTTCTATCGCACTTCTGTAAAAGGTATCGACAATTACCTTGATGCTGGTGACCGGGTTATAATCGTCGCCAATCACCAGTCGGATCTGGATTATGCGCTTATTGGTTCTTTCCTGCCCGACCGGTGCAATTTCTCGGTCAATCTTGCCAGTATGGACAAATGGTGGGTCAAGCTGGCTTCGGTATTTTTTGACATTGTTCCGCTTGATCCAACCAGTACCATGGCCGCCCGCCCGCTGGTACAAACACTCAAACAAAACGGCAAGCTGGTTATATTCCCGGAAGGTCGTAAAACCGTAACCGGAGCATTGATGAAGATTTATGATGCTCCTGGAACAATTGCCCATATGTCCGGTGCCAAAATCGTTCCCGTTCGCATTGATGGCGCTCAATATTCAACCTTCTCCAAAATTGGCAATCTGATCAGATGCCGGGCTTTTCCCAGAATTACCCTGACCTTCCTGGAGCCGCTGGACTTCACGGCCCCTGCCGGTATCAAGGGGGCACAATTGCGCAGCCATATTGCCAACAAGCTGCATGATGCCATGACCGGAATGGTTTTCAAAACCAGCAATATTGACCAGACCCTGCTGGAAAGCCTGATCAGTGCCAAAAAAATCCATGGTAAAAACACAAAAATCATGGAGGATATCCAGCGAGCTCCGGTCAGTTATAAAAAACTGATTATCGGTGTATTTGTACTTGGCCGCAAACTTGCAGCCCTGACCAAGGGTGAAACCAATGTCGGGGTTCTGCTGCCAAATGCCAATGGCGCGATTGTTACATTCTTTGCCCTTCAGGCTTATGGCCGGGTCCCCGCCATGCTTAATTTCTCGACCGGTGCGGTTAATATGGCAGCAGCATGTACCGCTGCCAGGGTCGAAACCATCATCACCTCACGCCGGTTCATTAAAGAAGCAGAAATGGATGAAGAACTGGCGGTTCTGGCAAAACAGGCCGATATTGTATATCTGGAAGATGTACGTGACACCATTGGCCTGATTGACAAGCTGCGCGGGCTGTTATCAGGCGCATTTCCATCAATAGCCCTGCACTCTACCGGTGCTCCTGATGATCCCAATACACCTGCAGCCATCCTGTTTACTTCCGGTTCGGAAGGTGTACCCAAGGGAGTCGTATTATCACACCGCAACTTCCAGGCCAATCTGCATCAGACCCTGACCAGAATACCTCTTAACCAGAAAGATATTGTATTTAATGCCTTGCCGGTTTTTCATGCCTTTGGTCTTACATTGGGGGCAATCCTGCCCATCATGAACGGCATAAAGGTATTCTTGTATCCATCGCCCCTGCATTATAAAATAGTGCCGGAACTTTGCTATGGAACCAATGCCACAATTTTACTTGGCACCAACACCTTCCTTGCCGGCTATGCAAGAACCGCTCATCCTTATGATTTTTACTCGCTGAACATGATTGTCGGGGCGGCTGAAAAAGTCATGCAGAATACCCGCAATATATATATGGAAAAATTCGGCAAGCGTATTATTGAAGGCTATGGCGCTACTGAATGCGCTCCAGTACTTGCGGCCAACACCCCGATGCACTTTCGCTCAGGAACTGTCGGGCGATTATTCGATGGTATTGAAATGAAAATCCGCAAGGTAGAAGGTATTGAAGAAGGCGGCGAACTTGTTGTCAAAGGCCCGAATATCATGCTGGGATATTTACGAGCTGATAATCCCGGTGTTCTGGAAAAGCCAAAAGATGGCTGGTATGACACCGGTGATATTGTCGATGTCGACAGCGATGGTTTCATCACGATACTTGGCCGTGCCAAACGGTTTGCCAAAATAGCCGGAGAAATGGTTTCCCTGACCAAGGTGGAAAATCTTGTGGTCGAGGCTTTCCCCGACGCTTCCCATGGTGTCGTATCAGTACCTGACAAGAAAAAAGGTGAAAAACTGGTTTTGTATACAACATCAAAATCACTTGATCGCAAAAAGCTGGCTGCTGGTCTGAAGAAAACCAGCGCTGTTGCCATGGAATGTCCGCAACTGGTGGTTAATGTTGATGAACTACCAGTATTGCGCACCGGGAAAACTGACTATGTGACCATCAACAAGCTGGCGCGTGAAAAATTTACTGACTGAGCGCATATCAGCCATGCATAATTGTCATGGCTGGGTTTGAGAATTACAGTCCACTATGGGCTGATGGGAAACGGGAAACAGCAAATAACAACCCCGCAAAATGTTGGCAGGGGAATTGCCTGGATGGTGCTGTCTGGCATGTTATTTGTTTTTGTTGCCGCAATCGTCAAACATCTTGGCACTGGCATTCCACCAATTGTTGCTTCTTTCATTCGTTACGTAATCGGCCTTTTGCTGATCTCACCATATTTTTTCAAAATCCATCTTCAATGGCCAGGACGCAAACGATTCGCCCTGTTTGTCCTGCGCGGCATGGCACATGCATTTGCTGTATCCTTATGGTTCTTTGCAATGGCTCGCATTCCCATAACCGATGTAATAGCAATCGGCTACACTTCACCGGTTTTTGTCACTCTTGGTGCTGCCCTGTTTTTGGGGGAACGCTTGCGCTGGCATCGTTCACTGGCAATAGCTGCAGCTTTCATCGGTACCATGATTATTCTGAGGCCCGGATTACAGGTAGTCAATATTGGAGCATGGGCGCAATTACTCGCAGCCCCGATATTTGCCACATCATTCTTGCTGGCAAAGGTCCTGAGCCGAGATGAAAACCCGGCAGTGATTGTAGTCTGGCTGAGTATAATCTGTACAATCAGCCTGCTGCCGGGGGCTGTGCTGCAATGGCAAACACCGACTGTGACAGAAGTCTTTTGGCTAGCGCTCGTCGCCATTGCCGCCACTACCGGTCATTATGCCCAGACAAAAGCCTTCCAGCTTGCCCCGATAACCACCACCCAGCCGGTCTGGTTCTTACAGATCGTCTGGGGTTCACTGCTTGGCTGGTATATATTTGCCGAAGCAGTGGACCTTTATGTAATCATCGGCGCAACACTGATTATTTCAGCGGTGATCTTCATTGCTTACCGTGAACGGGTCACGAAGTAACAACCCGCAGATGATATGATTTTGGCCGGGTCATGACTTCATAACCAAGGCTGGACAAAGTACAGCCGCGCCCGGTGTTTTTGCACCCGGTCCAGGCAAGTGCCGGATCAAGATAATCACAACGGTTCATGAACACTGTTCCGGTTTCCAGTTGATCACCAATGGCGCGCGCTGCAGCAACATCTTCACTCCAGATGGCAGCAGTCAGACCAAACTCGGAATCATTCATCAGCCTGACGGCTTCTTCATCATTTGCCACTTTCATGATACCGACAACCGGGCCAAAACTCTCCTCGGTCATCACCCGCATTGAATGATCAACCCCGGTAAGCACCTGTGGTGCCAGATAGGCTGAACCTTCTTCATCCATGGGAAAATCTGCCGGATCAATATGGGCCGTGGCCCCCGCCTCAACCGCTTCATTGATCTGTCCCCGGACGAAATCAGCTGCCGATGCCTTGATCAGCGGGCCAAGTGTGGTGGCCTGATCAACAGGCCTGCCAAGTTTGTAGCCCTTGACCAGTTCAACAAACCCCGGGACAAATTCATCATAAACATCTTCATGCACGTAAATCCGCTCAATACCGCAACATGACTGACCGGAATTGAAAAAGGCACCATCGGCAATATTCTCGATCGCATGGGCAATATTGGCATCATTGCGAACATAGGCAGGATCCTTGCCACCAAGTTCCAGTCCGACCGGGGTGAAAGTGCCAGCTGCTGCCTGCTCAATTGTCCGCCCGGCTGGAACCGATCCGGTAAATGCCACCATATCACACCAGTTACTGGAAATTATATGATTGGTCTGATCATGCGAAAGCACCAGATGCTGAAATACGCCATCAGGCAGCCCTGCGGCACTAAAAGCCTTTTCAAACCGCTCACCAATCAGGATAGTGGCTGAGGCATGTTTGAGCACCGAAACATTACCTGCCATCAGTGCCGGAATAATTGAATTAACCGCCGTCATAAATGGAAAATTCCATGGCGCAATGGTAAACACAGTGCCAAGCGGCACCCGCTTGATTTCCCGTTCAAACCCTTCCTTGGGTCCAGGGAAAACCGAAGCCAAAGACATTTCGGCAATTGAAATCATATGCCGGGCGCGTTCTTCAAACCCGCCGACTTCACCGGCCCCGAAAGCCACTGGCCGTCCCATGGTCCAGGCCAGTTCCTGCACGATCTCATCGCGCATTCCGATCATGGCATCAACCGCAGAACTGCAATATTTGGCACGCTCGCCAATCGATAGTGCCTGCCAGCCAGCCTGCGCGGCTTTGGCTTTTTCAAATGCCTGTTTTACCGCTTCATCACTGGCGATGGGACGTTCGGCATATATGCTCGCATCAACCGGCGAGACGCATTTTATAACATTACTCAAGGGTTTTCTCCTGCTTATCTGAACGGTCAGTTTACCGTTTTGACTGCTTGTTTATGTTCTTTGCCCGATTGTCAAATGATTTCAAAATACCTTTGCATTTCCCAATCGGTAATGGCTTTTCTGAACTCGCGTTCCTCCCATTCACGCGTTGCTGCATAATGTTCAACAAATTCATCACCAAACAGCTCACGCGCAGCTTTTGAGCGCTTGAGCCGGCCTGCTGCTTCAAACAAGGTACGCGGCAATTGCCGTTTGGCCGGGAATTTTTGAGCATAGGCGTTGCCGGTTATGGGAGCATCAGGTTCGATCTGGTTTTCAATCCCCCACAAGCCTGAACCCAAAGCTGCAGCCAGAGCAATATAGGGATTGATATCAGCCGCACCAATACGATACTCAACCCGCTGGGATTTTTCAGACCCCGGTATTGCCCGCAAGGCACAGGTGCGATTATCAATCGCCCAGCTGGCCTCGGTCGGTGCCCAGAAACCTGGTATCAGTCTGGAATAGGAATTTACCGTACATGCCACCATCGACAGCAATTCGGGCATCAAAGCTTGCTGACCACCAATAAACCAGCGCATGGCATTTGAAATATTATGAGGCTTTTGCGCATCATGAAAGACCGACATTCCCTTCTGGTCACGCAGTGACAAATGGATATGGCCAGATTGTCCCGGCCAGTCGGGTGACCATTTTGCCATGAAGCTGGCCATCCAGTCGCGTCGCTGTGCCAGGATTTTGGTATAGGTCTTGAACAGTGAGGCCCGGTCAGCAGCTTCCATCACATCAGTGACTGATATTGCCGCCTCAATTACCCCTGGCCCGGTTTCAGTATGCAGCCCTTCAATCGGGAAATCCATTTGCCGGCTGACATTCAACAACTCATGATAAAATTCTGAAAATACCGAGTTACGCAGCATCGAATAACCAAAGAACCCCGGAGTGATTGTATTGAGATTGCGATAGCCTTTTTCACGCACTGAATGGGGAGTTTCATCAAATACAAAAAACTCATATTCACAGGCTGCAGATGCCTCAAACCCCATATTGGCAGCCCGCTCGATTACCCGCCGCAAAGTGCCGCGCGGGCACACAGCTTCAGCCTGTTTGTCAAATTCACCAAGAAACAGCAGCATATTGTCTTCAAACGGAATTTCCCGGGCGCTTTGCGGGATTATCCGCGCCGGTGCATCAGGATAACCTGTATGCCAGCCGGTATATTTTACATTATCATAAAGCTGATCATTGGAATCCCAACCCAGCACCACATCACAAAAGCCAAACCCGCCATTTAATGAGGAAATAAATTTTTCACGGCTCATATATTTGCCGCGCATAATTCCATCCATATCGAAAATGCCAACTTTGACATTGTCCATTTCGCGCTGATTTATCAGCTTGATTGCATCTTGTGCTGTTTTGATATTTAGACTGGACATAAAATCCTCTCTTAATTGCGCTGGATTAATTCATACTGGTTGTTTTAAGATTTTCACTGGCCGCAATTACCATTTCAGACAACATCTGCGCCCAGTGTTCCTGCTGTTCTTCAGTTTTAATCAGATCATTGCGGATTTCAAACATTACATTTGGCAAACCATTGCTGATTGCATATTGGCGCAAGCTGTGCATCACACCATCATCCGGCCCATATGGTTCATTGCGTTTGACCTTGAGACCAGCATCAGGCAATTTCGATGATAATAAAATATCTGCCATTCTGGAATCTGAATCATGCAGGATACCAAAGTGAAAATCGCGCTTTTCCCCGGGATATACCGGAGTAAAACTGTGTATGGTTATAAATATTGGCTGTTGCCCTTTTGCCAGTCTGTTGGCAACAATATCTGAAATCTTCTGTTTGAATGGCAGATAAATATTATCGATCCGCCAGTTTTTCTCATCTTGCGACAGGTTCTGATTGCCAGGAATTACAATATTGTCAGATTTTTCACGAATTGCCTGCCATGATTCAGGCGGACGATTACAATCATAAATCAGCCGAGAATAGCGCTGCGCAATCAGATCAGCTTCAAGTTTTTGTGCCAGCCTGTCAGCCACCCCTTTAGCCCCCAGGTCCCAGGCAATATGACTTTCAACCTGTTCACTCCCAAGTCCCAGGCACGCCATGGCTTCAGGAAACTGCTTGCCGGCATGCTCACACACAATTATAAACCTGCCATTATCACCATAGTTGCTGCAAATAGCTGCCGGTCCCTTGTCTGTCTGCAATTCTATTGCCGGTTTCATTCAAATTTCCTGCCAGACGTGCTAAGATATAAAGACTGATTGTGTAAATATGTTCAAATTAATACCAGATTGTCAATTTCTTTACAGCAAGAATTATTTATTTCAGGATAAAAACCCATGACCAAAGACAAAAGCGCAACAGTTGCCGAGCTTATCAGGGCCAGCCTGTCCGAATTAACCCGTACCGAACGCAAACTTGCCAGCTCACTGATGGCCAATTATCCCGTTGCCGGCCTCTCCAGCATTACCGAAGTTGCCAACAGGGCTGATGTGTCGACACCATCAGTTTTGCGTATGGCAAAAAAACTGGGTTTTTCCGGTTTTCCGGCATTTCAGGCAGCTTTGCGCAATGAGGTTGAAGAAACTCTTTCAAATCCAATCGTAAAACATGAACAATGGTCAAGGCAGGCCCCGGCTGAACATATACTGAACCGGTTTGCCGATGCCACCATTGATAATCTTTCTGGCACCTTGCGACAGATTGATCACAAGTCGTTTGATGAGTTAAGCGAGTTGCTGATTGATGAAAGCCGTAAAATATCAGTTGTTGGCGGCAGGTTGACACAATCCATAGCCGATTATCTTGCCACCCATCTGCAGGTGGTGCGCGACCGTGTATCGCTGCTTCCAGCCACACCCAGCCAGTGGCCGCATCATCTGTTGAACCTCAAGCCGAATGATATTCTTATCATATTTGATGTGAGGCGCTATGAAAGCAACCTTTCAGATCTGGCCCGGCTGGCAGACAGGCGCGGGGTCAAGATTGTGCTGTTTACCGATCAGTGGATGTCACCTATCTCATCCATGGCCATCCATGTGTTCCCGGTGCGAATTGAAGCCCCGTCCGGCTGGGATTCGGCAGTTGTAACCATGTTTCTGGTAGAAGCTTTGATATCGGCGATTGAAGGCAAGCGCTGGCCACAGACCCGCAACCGCTTGCATGAGCTGGAAGAACTGTTTGATGAAACCCGGCGGTTTTTGAAAAAACCGTAAAACTTACAGGCTTTTTTCCAATGCCCGGCGCTGCTTGCCGCTAAGGCGTTCAGAATCAGACTTTAATTGCCCGCAAGCCGCTGAAATATCCCGGCCACGCGGTGTCCTGACCGGTGAAGCATAGCCGGCCCGGTTCAAAATATCGGCAAATTTTTCAATTCTGCCCCAGTCCGAACATTCATATGGCGATCCCGGCCACGGATTAAACGGTATCAGATTGACCTTGGCCGGAATGGATTTGAGCAATTGCACCAGCCGTTTGGCATCAGCCACAGAATCATTGAGGTCTTTCAGCATCACATATTCAAAGGTAATCCGTTTGGCATTGCAAAGTCCTGGATAGTTACGGCAGGCATCCAGTACCTGGCTTATCGGATATTTTTTGTTCAGCGGGATAAGCAGATCACGAACCTTGTCAGTTGTGGCATGCAGGGATATAGCCAGCATCAGCCCCATTTCCTCACCCGCACGCACAATTTCCGGTACAACTCCTGAAGTTGACAGGGTCATTCGGCGTTTTGACAGCGATATGCCATTACCGTCTGAAATAATCCCGGTTGCAGCCTTTACATTGTCAAAATTATATAGCGGTTCACCCATGCCCATCAAAACCACATTGGTAATAAACCGCCCCGATGCCGGTGCTTTGGGGTTCATGGCCATCTGGTGCGGCCATTCCTTAAGCGCATCGCGGGCAATCAGCACCTGCGATACAATTTCCTCAGATGTCAGATTACGCACCAGCTTCTGGGTTCCTGTATGACAGAATGTGCAGGCCAGCGTGCAACCGACCTGACTGGAAATACACAAGGTTCCGCGATCTGCTTCGGGAATATAAACTGTTTCAATCTCTTCAGCCCGGCCATGTTGATCTGGCCGCAAGCGGATCAGCCATTTTCTGGTCCCGTCACTGGAAATCTGTTCAGTTACGATTTCCGGGCGATCAAGACTGAAAATTTCAGACAATTTTTGCCGTAAATCCCTGGCAATATTTGTCATTTCGTCAAATGAGGTTGAACCCCTGAAATATATCCACTGCCATATCTGGCTGGCCCGCATTCGTCGTTGCTTTTCAGGCACATCTGCCAGCGCCATTGCATCACGCAATTGCGGCATGGTCAGGCCAATAAGGGATTGTTTGCTAACAGGCATAGGCTTTTCAGTCAGAATTTACAGTGCCGTTGCTTATAGCACAGCTTTATTTGCAGACACTGTCAATTTTTGCCATTGCGGCACTGACACCGGACAGCGAATATTTATCTGTGGTCAAGGTGTTGCGTGACGACCGGCCCTTGACAATCATTGTTGTTCCAGCCTTCATTGCTGCCACCACCTTGCGGTCAGTTTCCTTGCTTCCAGCCCAGGCACCATCACCGCTGGTGAAAAATTTGAAAGTTGAGGCATTATCGATGGTTACAGACGCTGTTGAACCTTTTTTGAAACGGTATCCAATAATGGTATTGGCTTCATTGCGCACCCTGTCTGCCGGGCGGTGAGTTACCAGAAAGAAAACCGGATCACGATTTACCTTTTTGGGTTTTGAATCAACCGGCTGGGAAACAATATAACAAACCTTGCTCTTGCCTTTTTGATAATAATAGGCAGCCCAGTTGTTAAAAGTACCAAGCGATTGCGGTTTTGGAGCAGCCACAGACGAACCGGCAGCAAATATTGCCGGTGCAATGAGCGCTACTGCAAATAAAACTGGTTTATAAAATCGAATCATCACACCCAAACATAACAATAACAGTTGATTAAATCCAGACTGGTTTTACAGCCAAGTAGATTGTATCCTTGCCAAAGGTGACAAGATTTAGACAAGAATAGAGTTCTTGCCAGAATAATCAATGGAAAATCATGCAAGCTGTATTATGTACCAGTTGGGGACCGCCGGAAAAGCTGCAGCTTGGTGAGCTGGAACCCCCGCAACAATCACCGGGAAATGTCATTATTGACATAAAGGCGGTGGGGTTGAATTTTGCCGATACCCTGTTGATCAACAACAAATATCAGTATCATCCCGAACTTCCGTTTTCCCCAGGTGGAGAAATAGCCGGTATCGTGCATTCAGCAGGTGATTATGTTACCTGCTGTGAACCGGGCGACAGGGTCATGGCATATATTGGCTGGGGTGGTGCTCGCCAGCAATTATCTGTTGCCGCAAACATGATCACCCGGTTGCCGGACAGTATCTCTTATGAAATGGCCGCTGGTCTGGCTGTTACCTATGGCACAACCCTGCACGCACTGCGCGATCGGGCAAGAT
>JALXCV010000063.1 GCA_026990765.1 Hyphomicrobiales bacterium
GCATAGGGCAAATGGGAAAAATTGGCGGGCAGGGCTGGTTTGCCGTGCATGGCAATGCCATGAACCGGTTCGGCCCTTAATGTCGTTGCGGTGAATGAAGCAGCAATCAAAACTGCTATGGTGGCGATGATTCGGGCAGCGTTTTTCATGAACGCAATAATAGCGCTGATTCGATAAAAACAGAAATGTTCAGTGCGGTTTGGTGGCCTTCAACCGGTATGTGCCAAGTTTCTGGTCATAACGGTCAAAGAATTCGCGCACCTGTGGGTGGCGTACCGGCGCACCGGATATGTCGGGCAGCAGATTTTGTTCAGAGACATAGGCCATATATTCGGTTTCGTCATTTTCAGCCAGCAAATGATAATATGGCTGGTCCTTGACAGGGCGCACATCTTCCGGGATTGACAGCCACCATTCCTCGGTATTGTCAAACACCGGATCAACGTCAAAAATCACTCCCCGGAATGGGAAAATCCGGTGGGTTACTACCTGACCAATGGAAAACTTAGCGGTTCGCACGTGATTCTGGCTCCTTGAATATTATCGCCAGTTTAACGCTTTTTATCGCTAAAATCCATAGGCTGCTGCAAGTTCCGGGTCCCTGTCGGCAACCATGCGGGCCAGATCGGCAATAATGCGGGCCTGTTTCCAGGTGGCATCATCCTGCATCTTGCCATCAATCATCACCGCGCCAGTGCCATCGGGCATGGCTGCAAGGATTTTCCGGGCAAAAATTACTTCATCGGCTGGCGGGGAGAATACCCGTCTGGCAATGTCAATCTGTTTGGGGTGCAGTGTCCATGCCCCGGCGCAGCCTTGCAGGAAAGCGTTTTTGAATTGCTGCTCGCAGGCTTCATTGTCGGAAAAATCACCAAACGGGCCATAAAACGGTTTTATATCGGCGCCAGCGCAGGCATCGACCATGCGGGCAATGGTGTAGTGCCACAGATCGCCTTGCGAGAACTGGCGGGCCGCAGTGCTTTCGTCAATGTCTGACAGTACACCATAATCAGGATGGCCGCCGCCAACCCTTGTGGTTTTCATGGCGCGTGAGGCGGCAAGGTCTGCCGGTCCAAGGCTCATTCCGTGCATGCGCGGAGAGGCGGTGGCGATTTCTTCGACATTGTTTACACCCTGAGCAGTTTCCAGAATGGCGTGAATCATTATCGGTTTTTGCAGATTGTGCCGGGCTTCCAGTTGGGCCAGCAACTGGTCGAGATAGTGAATATCCCATGCGCCTTCCACCTTGGGCAGCATGATAACATCCAGCTTGTCACCAACTTCGCCAACTATTTCAGTTATGTCATCAAGTACCCATGGGCTGTTGAGGCAGTTAATCCGGGTCCACAGGCCGGTTTGACCAAAGTCATTATCCCTTGCCATCTGGATGAAACCGGCGCGGGCATCAGCCTTGGCATCTGCTGGAATGGCATCTTCCAGATTTCCCAGTATCACATCTACCGAATTGATCATATCAGGGACCTTGGCCCGCATTTTTTCAATATGGGGCGGGATGAAATGGATCATCCGTTCAAGCTGGACCGGCAATTCGCGCATTGGCAAAGGTGCGCCAATGGCAAGGGGTTCGAAAAACTGGCGGGGGAGTTTCATCATGGCTTTTTCCTCATTTTGTGGTAACTGCTAAGCCATCAGCCAAATCTGTTCAAGGGGACTTAAGGATTATGCAACCACTTGCCGGGGTCAAGGTTCTGGATTTTTCAACATTGCTGCCAGGGCCGGTGGCCGGATTGCTGCTGGCAGAAGCAGGGGCCGAGGTTTTGAAGATAGAGCGTCCAGCAACAGGTGAAGACATGCGGCACTGGCCGCCAATGTGGGGTGAAACATCGGTAAATTTTGCCATGTTCAATCGGGGCAAGCAGGGCTTGGTATTTGATCTGAAGCAGGCTGATTGTATTGAGGAAATCAAGGGGCTGGTCAAACAGGCTGATATTCTGATTGAACAGTTTCGCCCCGGTGTCATGCAGCGTCTGGGGCTTGGGTATGAGCAATTGCACAAGATAAACCCGAAGCTGATATATTGCTCGATTACCGGATATGGACAGAGCGGGCCAAAGAAACAAAAGGCCGGACATGATCTTAATTATGTCAGTGAAACCGGCACGCTGGCCATAACACAACCTGTGCTGCCGCCTGTTGCTATTGCCGATCTTGCAGGCGGCACATATCCGGCAATTGTCAATATTTTGCTGGCATTGATCAATGTTGAGAAAACCGGTGAGGGTTGTCACCTGGATATTTCAATGAGTGACAATATGTTTTTCATGCAAAGCTGGGCCTATTCGCAAACTGCATTATACGGGGCCGGACCACAGGCAGGAAAAGAACTGCTAAATGGTGGTTCACCGCGCTATCAGCTTTACAGGACCAGTGATGGAAAGTATCTGGCAGCAGCGCCGATCGAAGATAAATTCTGGGATGAATTTTGCAGGCTGACAGGACTGGATCAGCAATATAGACGGGCTGATTGTGATGCAAGGGTTGCGATCAGTGAGATCAGCGCAATCATAGCCAGCCATGATGGGGAATATTGGCACAAGATATTTGCCGGGGCTGATTGTTGCTGCAATATGGTGGTTGATCAGGCAACTGCAATGAAAGATGAGCATTTCAGGGAAAGGGGGCTGTTTGAGCATTTGCTTGAAAATGAACAAGGTGAATTGTTGCCGGCCCTTCCAGTATGTATCTCACCGCTGTTCCGGGACAGGCCGGATGGCAAAAAGTCGGCACCGGAACTGCCAGATGAATGACCAGCTTATGCTGTCTATTGATTAGGTGGGGGAGAAAGGTTCACTTGGAATTTGACAAACCATGGATAAAAGCTGCTTGCATAGGCTGGTTAATTCGCTATAACGGATTAAGTTCGTTATAAAGAACAGGATTAATGTCGTGTATAAGGGTGATGTGCTTCCTGCAGAGGCTTTTGCAGCTATCAGGTCAAATGATTCAGCAGTTTTTATCGATTGCCGTACAAGGGCGGAATGGATGTATGTTGGTACTCCTGATTATCCCGAACTGGTAAAAATTGTCTGGCAGCCGGCAAGGGGTGAAAAGGTTGATCCAAAGTTTATTGCCGAGGTTGAAGCTCTCAATATTGATCGCAAGAGTGATATTTACATAATTTGCCGTTCCGGGTTTCGCTCGGCCAATGCGGCCCATGCGCTGACGGCGGAAGGTTTTGAGAATTGTTATAATGTTGCAGAAGGTTTTGAAGGTGACAAGGATGAAAATGGACATCGCGGGACAATTGGTGGCTGGAAGGTGGCTGGACTGCCATGGGTGCAAAGCTGATGGCTGAGGATTTCAAATCAGCAAAAAACTGGCGACCGGCCACAAGGCTGGTGCGCGGTGGTACAAAGCGTTCTGATTATGGTGAAACCTCAGAAGCTCTTTATATGACTTCCGGCTATGTTTATGACAGTGCTGAATCGGCTGAGGCCAGATTTAGCGGTGATGAGGACGGCCATGTATATTCGCGCTATGGCAACCCGACAGTTGACATGTTTGAGGAGCGTCTAGCGCTGCTGGAAGGGGCCGAGGCCTGTTATGGAACGGCCAGCGGCATGGCGGCGGTCTGGGGGGCATTATCATCTATCCTTAAGGCAGGTGATCATATTGTGGCTTCAAAGGCACTGTTTGGCTCATGTTATCAGATAGTGACCAGTATTCTGCCGCGCTTTGGAGTTGATTTTACGCTGGTTGAGGGGCCTGATCTGTCAGCATGGAAAGCTGCGGTTCGCGACAATACCAAATGCTTTTTTCTTGAAACCCCGGCAAACCCGGTGCTTGAGGTGATTGATATTGCAGGCGTTGCCCGGATTGCCAGAGAAACAGGAGCAATGCTGGTGGTGGATAATGTGTTTGCCACTCCTGTCCTGCAAAGCCCCATGCAGCTGGGCGCTGATATTGTGGTTTATTCCGGGACCAAACATATTGATGGGCAGGGGCGGGTTATGGGTGGCGCCATTCTGTCATCGCAACAATTCAAGGATGAACAGCTAAAACCGATGCTGCGCCATACCGGGCCGACACTGGCACCGTTTAATGCCTGGGTATTGTTGAAAGGACTTGAAACATTGAAGCTTCGGGTTGAGGCGCAAACCGCTTCGGCCTTGAAAATTGCCCGGGCGCTTGAGGATAATTCAGCAATTGAGCGGGTATTATATCCATGGCTTGATACTCATCCGCAATATGAAATATGCAAAAAGCAGATGCGGGGTGGCTCGACAATGGTGGCGTTTGAGGTTGCCGGTGGCAAGGATCAGGCATTTGACCTGTTGTCCCGGCTGCAAATTATTGATATTTCAAATAATCTTGGCGATGCCAAATCGCTGATAACCCATCCGGCCAGCACTACCCATCGAAATATTGGTGAACAGGCACGGGCCGCAATGGGGATCAGTGACAATATGCTGCGACTTTCGGTCGGGCTGGAAGACTGCGATGATCTGATTGAAGATCTGGCAGCAGCAACAGGGGGTTAAAATCAATCATGGCCAGAAAAAAAGCTGACAGGGACGATGTTGGTCCCGCACTTGGCAAGACCATTCAGCGGTTGCGCAAGGCTTATAATATGTCGCTTGGAGATTTGTCGGAGCATTCAGGGGTGGCAAAGTCGATCATTTCCCAGATTGAACGCAATGAAACCAATCCGACCATTTCCACAGTGCACCGTTTGTCAAAGGCGCTGGATACGACGCTGGATGCGGTGTTGAAAACTGATGACACTCCCAACTTCATCGAGCACCAGACCAGGGCTGCCATTCCGATGCTTGAAAGTGAAGATGGCTTGTGCCGGCTGGCTATTTGTGGACCGCTAAATCTGGTTGAGCATGTGCAGTGGTATGATTTCCATGCAAAACCGGGTGGCAGGCTGGTGTCAGAGGCGCATCAATCCGGGTCGTTTGAGCATCTTTATATAATTACCGGTGAAATTGAAGTTCAGTGCGGGGATGAAACCCACAGGGCCAAAAAGGGTGAGGCATTGCGCTATCGCGGGGATGAGCCGCATATTGTCAGCAATATTGGTGATGAAGAAGCGCACGCAACAATGGTGCTGATCATGCGCCCTCTGGTGCATTGACAAGCAATCCTGCTCTGTCCTGCAAGGCGAAAAGGCAACTGCTACAGCCAGTTTTTGAAATCAACTATGGCCCTTGCGGTGTAGGCCTGTTTGCGGGCGGCTTTTCGTTCGCCGCGGCGGGGGCGTTTACCCTGATGTTTTGGGGGTTCAACTGGTGGAAACAGCCCGAAATTTACGTTCATTGGCTGAAAAGAGGCTTTGCTCGTGGTCAGGTGGCCACCTGTTATATGATTTAGCAGGGCGCCATGGGCTGTGGTTTCAGGCGGTGGGGTGAAGGTTGTTACGGCCAGATCACAAACTGCCATGCGCCCGGCCATGAGGCCAATGGCGGCGCTTTCAATATAGCCTTCAACGCCGGTTATCTGTCCGGCAAAGCGAATATTGGGACGGGCCTTGAGGCGCAGATTTTCATCCAGTACTACCGGGCTGTTAAGGAAAGTATTGCGGTGCATACCACCAAGCCGGGCAAATTCTGCTTTTTCCAGCCCCGGTATCTTGCGAAAAACCCGCTTTTGTTCGCCATATTTCAGCTTGGTCTGGAAACCGACCATATTATACAGGCTGCCAAGCGCATTATCCTGACGCAATTGCAAAATGGCATGGGGCTTGATGTCTGGCTCGTGTTTATTGGTCAGGCCAACCGGCTTCATCGGGCCAAAGCGCAGGGTTTCAGGGCCGCGCTCGGCCATGACTTCTACTGGCAGGCAGCCATCAAAATATGGTGTGTCTTTTTCCCATTGTTTGAAATCGCCGGTTTCGCCGGTGGTCAGATCATTGATCAGCTGTTTATATTGTGCCTCGTTCAGCGGGCAGTTGATATAGTCTGCCCCTTCGCCCTTGTCATAGCGTGACTGGAACCATGCCTTGGAAAAATCAATGGAGTCCTTATAGACTATGGGAGCAATGGCATCGAAAAATGCCAGTCCCTGATCTCCGGTAACCTTTACAATGTCGCTGGCAAGGTCGGGTGAGGTGAGGGGGCCTGTTGCGATAATTACATGTTGCCAGTCATTATCTGGCAGGCCGGTTATTTCACCGCGTTCGATAGTGACATTGGGGTGCTCAAGCAGTTGTTTGCCGACTTCATCGGAAAAAGCCTGGCGATCTACTGCCAGGGCGCCACCAGCTGGTAGTTTGTGCTTGTCAGCAGCAGCCATGACCAGTGAACCGGCCAGCCGCATTTCTGCATGCAACAGGCCAACTGCATTGTTTTCAGCATCATCGGAGCGAAATGAATTGGAGCAGACCAGTTCGGCCAGCCCGTCGCCCTGATGGGCTTCGGTTTTTCGTATTGGCCGCATTTCATGCAGGATCACCCTGTATCCAGCTTCAGCTACCTGCCAGGCAGCTTCGGTGCCGGCAAGACCGGCGCCGATAATATGTACGGGGTTTTTGCTCATTATTCAGCCGCCTTGTGCCTGGTGCGTTTAAGGATGTCCTTGAGATACTGGCCGGTATATGAACGCTCGACTTCAGCTATGTCTTCAGGCGTTCCGGCAGCGACGATTTCACCACCGCCATCGCCACCTTCCGGGCCAAGGTCGATAATCCAGTCGGCGGTTTTGATAACTTCAAGATTATGTTCGATAATTACCACCGAATTTCCATGATCAACCAGTTCATGCAATACATCAAGTAATTTGGCTACGTCATGGAAATGCAAGCCGGTTGTCGGTTCATCCAGCAGGTACAAGGTACGCCCGGTAGCCCGCTTTGACAATTCCTTGGCAAGTTTCACCCGCTGGGCTTCACCTCCTGAAAGGGTAGTTGCCTGCTGGCCGATATGGATGTAACCAAGCCCGACCCGCTCCAGTGTTACCAGCTTGTCGCGTACAGATGGTACAGCCTTGAAGAAATCAGCGCCCTCGGTAACTGTCATGTTCAATACATCGGCAATGGATTTGTCCTTGAAGCGGATTTGCAGGGTTTCGCGATTATAACGCTGGCCCTCGCAGGCATCGCAGGTGACATAAACATCGGGCAGGAAGTGCATCTCGATCTTGATAACACCATCACCCTGACAGCTCTCACAGCGCCCGCCCTTGACGTTGAATGAGAAGCGACCAGGTGTGTAACCGCGGGCCTTGGCTTCGGGCAGTCCGGCGAACCAGTCACGAATCGGGGTGAAGGCACCAGTATAGGTAGCAGGGTTGGAGCGTGGGGTACGGCCAATCGGGGACTGGTCGATGTCGATAATCTTGTCAAGGAATTCCAGCCCTTCAATCCGGTCATGTTCAGATGGCAAGGCGCGGGCGCGCATAAGTTTTCTGGCTGCGGCCCGGTAAAGCGTATCAATCAGCAAGGTGGACTTGCCGCCACCTGAAACGCCGGTGACACAGGTCAACAGTCCCAGTGGAATTTCGGCATTTATGTTTTTAAGATTATTTGCTCTGGCACCAACTATCCGCAATTGCCGTTTGGGATCAGGCTTGCGGCGGTTTTCGGGGATGGGAACCTGCATCATGCCAGTCAGATATTGCCCGGTGAGTGATGCCGGATTGGCCATCACCTGATCCGGGGTGCCTTCTGCCACGATCTTGCCGCCATGAATACCGGCGCCGGGGCCGATATCAACCACATAATCGGCTGAGCGTACTGCATCTTCATCATGTTCAACCACCAGCACAGTGTTGCCCAGATCACGCAGACGTACCAGGGTTTCCAGCAGTCTGGCATTGTCGCGCTGATGCAGGCCGATGGATGGTTCATCCAGCACGTAAAGCACACCGGTGAGGCCGGAACCGATTTGTGAGGCAAGGCGTATCCGCTGGCTTTCACCGCCTGACAGGGAGCCGGATTTGCGTGATAAAGTCAGATATTCCAGACCGACATCGACCAGAAATTTTAACCGCTCGCGGATTTCTTTCAGGATGCGATTGGCGATCTCGCGTTTTTGTTCAGTTAAAAACTCTTCGGCATTGCCAAACCAGTCACGGGCCTGGCTGATCGACATTTGCGAGATATGGCCGATATGCTTGCCACCGATTTTAACCGCATCGGCCTGGGGTTTAAGCCGATAGCCACCACAGGCCTGACAGGGGTAATCGGACTGGAATTTGGACAGTTCATCACGAACCCATGAGCTTTCAGTCTCGTGCCAGCGCCGCTGAATATTGCCCATAACTCCTTCAAACGGTTTGCGGGTCTTGTAGGAGCGCATGCCGTCATCATAGACAAAGGTTATTGGCTCATCGCCTGAACCATAAAGTATCACATCGCGCAGTTTTTCCGGCAGGTCTTCCCATGGCTTGGCCATTGATCCTTTATATTTGCGGCAAATGGCTTCCAGAGTCTGGGTGTAATAAGGCGAGGTGCTGCCGGTTTTGGCCCATGGGACCACTGCGCCCTGGCGCAGGCTCAAGGTTTTGTCAGGCACCACCAGATCAGCTTCAAACCGCAATTCAGTACCAAGGCCATCGCATGAAGGGCAGGCACCAAACGGGTTATTGAAGGAAAACAGCCTTGGTTCGATTTCATCAATGGTGAAGCCGGAAACCGGGCAGGAGAAGTTTTCACTGAAATTGATGCGTTCGGGTTCGCCATTGTCGTCTTTTTTGTCAGCCAGCTCAGCGACTGCCAGACCGTCAGCCAGTTTCAGTGCTGTTTCCAGCGAATCGGCCAGCCGGTTGCCAAGTTCTGGCCGGATTACCAGCCGGTCGACAACCACATCGATATTGTGCTTGAACTTTTTGTCCAGTATCGGGGCTTCGGCAATTTCGTAAAACTCGCCATTTACCTTTAGGCGCTGAAAGCCCTGTTTCATCAGTTCGGCAAAATCTTTCTTGAATTCGCCCTTGCGACCACGCACAATCGGGGCCAGCAGATAAAGCCTTGTGCCTTCTTCCAGTTCCAGCAGCCGGTCAACCATCTGGGTTACGCTCTGGCTTTCAATCGGCAGGCCGGTGGCAGGTGAATAGGCAGTGCCAACGCGGGCGAACAGCAGCCGCATATAGTCATAGATTTCCGTAACCGTGCCTACAGTGGAGCGCGGATTGCGGCTGGTGGTTTTCTGTTCTATGGAAATGGCAGGCGACAGCCCGTCAATCTGGTCTACATCGGGCTTTTGCATCATTTCCAGAAACTGGCGGGCATAGGCCGACAGGCTCTCGACATAGCGCCGCTGGCCTTCGGCATAGATGGTGTCAAAGGCCAGCGATGATTTGCCCGAACCTGAAAGACCGGTAAAAACAATCAGCTTGTCGCGCGGAATCTCGATTGAAACATTTTGCAGATTATGCTCACGGGCGCCCTGAACACTTATGGTTTTGTTAGGTTCTTTCATGGTTTATGGCCATAGATCAAAAAGAGAACATTTGCAATGGGGAGTTTTAAAACTTGATGTCGTGCTGACAGTAAATGTCAGCATGGTTACGGCACAATCGTTACCTTGTCTTTGCTGGCGTATGGTTCAAAGCCGAGGGACTTGTATAATGGCAGTGCAGAGGGGTGATCGAGGGTGCAGGTCTCTACATGAACGGCTTTGGGATTATGCTCCCATGCCCGGTTAATAGCAGTCTTCAGCAGCCATTTGCCAAGACCTTTGCCGATATATTCAGGCATGATGCCGAAATACTCCAGCCATATTTTTTCGTTTCCGCTGGTTTTCAACTCGAAATATCCAGCCGGGCAACCATTTACATGGGCAACTGTTATGAAGGTATCATGCGCAGTAATTTTGGCTTTCAGTTCTTCGTCACTGAGTTGTTTCAGGTCCACCCAGTCATACTCAGCCCCTATAGTGTCGTACAAATAGCGGTAATAGTGAACCGGCGGGTCTTTAAGATCAATCAGGGATACATCAAATCTGGCCGGTGGGTGCAGCTCAAATTGCGGTGCTTTGTGCATCGCCAGATAGGTGACGACTGTTTCGTATTTTTTAGGCATTGGTGGCACCGTAACTATTCGTCATTCCCGCGCAGGCGTAGTGCAAGCTGGAAAAAACCAGAAAGTAATTCTCCCCTTTGTGGGGAGAGATAAAGGGTGGGGGTTCAGGAAAAAAGTATGCGCTTGGCGCATTCAAAACTGTGAACAGTTTTATGTTGCACAAAATACAGGTATTTTGTGACCCCACCCCCAGCCCCTCCCCACAAGGGGGAGGGGGGTTATTGGGTATGGATATTGATTTACTCATTTAACCACCGGGGTATTCTTGTCCGCCCCCCATTCGGTCCATGAACCATCATAGACAGCAACATCACGGTAGTTGCACATTTCCAGAGCAAGAGCGGCTATGCAGGCGGTAACACCGGAGCCGCAGGTGGTTATGATTGGTTTATGGCGTGTGATTCCAGCGGCTTCAAAAACAGATTTCAGTTCATCTACCGGCTTTAACACCATGTCCTTGCTCATTATATCGCGATAATAGATATTGACTGCGCCGGGCATATGGCCCTGTCTTATGCCGGGGTCTTCTGAACCTTCATCACCGCGAAAACGGTCATTTGAGCGGGTGTCAATAATCTGGTCACTGCCGGTTTCAACTGCTGCAATGACATCATCCATATCACGGACATTCATGGACTGGAAGCGGGCGGTATAGTGGCGTTCCTGTCGCGGGCGGGGCTGGCCTGAACTGACAGGTCTTTCCTCCCTGATCCATTTGGGCAGGCCACCATCGAGCACTACCACATCATCATGACCAAAGGTCCTGAACATCCACCAGACGCGCGAGGCAGAAAAATTGCCCTGGGTATCATAGACGACGATGCGCTGGCCATCACCAATGCCCATTTTGCGCATGCGGGATGAGAATTTCTCGGGCGATGGCAGCATGTGATCGAGCAGGCTGTTATCATCGGCGATGTCGTCAATATCAAAGCGGATGGCGCCGGGAATCCGGGTTTCGAGAAATTCGGCTTCAGGGTCGCGATCATCTTCGGCAACATGCCATGAACCGTCTATGATGGTGATGTCCGGGGCGTCAATATGTTGCGCCAGCCATTCAGTGGATGTGATTGTACCTTGTTGCATTTAAGCCTCTTACAGGAGATCGACGCGGATACGGCGATTCTGTTTGCCCTTGTTCTGGATTTTGCTGACTGCGACCTTGCCGATTTCACCGGTGGTTTTTACATGGGTGCCTCCGCATGGTTGCAAATCAACCGCATCATCATCGCCTATGGATACCAGTCTGACCTTGCCCAGCCCCATTGGAGGCTTGACTGACATGGTGCGCACCAGTTGTGGGTTGGCCTGCATTTCCTCATCACTTATCCAGCGGGTTGTGACAGGATGATCTTCACTGATCAGGCGGTTAAGTTCTTCGCTCAGGGTTTCCTTGTTCAGCTTTGAGGGATCATCAACATTGAAATCAAGTCGGCCGCCATCAGCCCCGACCTGACCGCCGGTGACGGGGAAGGGGACAATTGAGCACATCAGATGCATCATGGTGTGTGAACGCATGTAATTGTGGCGGGTCTGCCAGTCGATCTTCAGGGTTACGGTGTCGCCAGCTTTTGGCATTACATCCTGTGACTGGGGAACATGGATGATCTGCTGTTTGTCGGGGCCGTAAATAGCCATGGCTATATCTATCGAATTGCCATCAAACTGCATGGTTCCCTTGTCACCGGGCTGGCCGCCGCTGGTGGCATAGAATATGGTTTTATCAAGGATGATGCCGCCGCGATCATTGACTTCAAGCACTGTGGCCGTGGTTTCAGTGAGATATGAATCTTCAATAAATAGTTGCTCTGTCATTCCGGTTTAATCCTCATCTACCTGTTCAAAAACTTCAGGTAAAACAATCTGGTTGTCAGCTTCCAGCCATTTGGGGGATGGCAGGCCCTTTTCCTGTAAAAAATCCGGGTTGAAAAGTTTGGACTGATAGCGGTTGCCGTAATCTGCAAGTATGGTCACTATTGTATGACCCGGTCCAAGCTTTCTGGCCAGTTCAATGGCTCCGGCCACATTTATTCCAGAAGACAGGCCAAGGCACAGGCCTTCCTTCTGTAATAGCTCAAATACGATATTGATGCCGGTTGCATCATCAATGCGGAACGGGTGGTCGATTTTCAGGTCTTTAAGGTTTCGGGTGATGCGAACCTGACCGATACCTTCAGCGATCGAGCTGCCCCGCATGGCGATTTCACCGGTGGTATAATAGGAATAAAGCCCGGCGCCATGCGGGTCGGCAAGGCCGATCTGGATATTTTTGTTGTGCTGCTTCAGCCCCATGGCAACACCGGCCAGAGTGCCACCGGAGCCGACAGCACAGATAAAGCCGTCAATCTTGCCATCTGTCTGTTGCCAGATTTCTTGTGCCGTGGTTTCAATATGAGCTTCGCGATTGGCGGTATTGTCAAACTGGTTGGCCCACAGGCCACCGTCAATTCTTGCGGCAAGCCGTTCAGAATAACGCACGAAATTATTGGGATTGCGATAAGGTTTGGCTGGTACTTCGACCACAGTTGCGCCCAGCAGTCGCAAAGCGTCCTTTTTTTCCTGGGCTTGGGTTTCGGGAATAACCACAACTGATTTAAGACCAAGTGCATTGGCAACCACAGTCAGGCCGATACCGGTATTACCGGCGGTTCCTTCAACAATGGTGCCGCCCGGTTCCAGTGCGCCTGATGCCATGGCATTTTGAATGATTTTAAGGGCAGGGCGGTCTTTTACTGACTGGCCGGGGTTGAGAAATTCACATTTGCCAAGGATGGTGCATCCGGTCTCCTTAGAGGCCTGTTGCAGCTTCAAAAGCGGGGTATTGCCGATTGTCGCAAGGACATCACGGTTTATTTGCATTGCAATGACTTTCCAAAATATGGTTAGTCTTATTATTAAAGGTGTGTGCGACACAAAAGCAATATGCGCTTTACCCTATTGGAGTTTTTTTCACTGTGCGAAGCTGGTTTCTCAAGCTGCCGGGCAATGTCCGCGGCACGCTAATTGCGCTGTTTGCAACTGCATTATTTACTGTCGCTTCGGCTTTGGTGAAATATGCAGCGCCTCAGTTTCATGTGTTTCAGATATTGCTGTTTCGGCAGGTGATAATGCTTGTGCTGATACTTCCGGTGTTTTTGAAGAACTTCCCTGACAATCTGAAGACCCGGCGGCCCGGATTACATTTGCTCAGGCTCTCCGGTGCTTCGATGGCACTGGTATTGGGATTTGTAGCGGTTTCTAATCTGCCACTTGCAACTGCCATATCATTTTCTTTTACCAAAACCATGTTTGTAACAATACTGGCTTTTGTGTTGCTGAGTGAACCGGTTGGCTGGCGACGAATTCTGGCAGTTTTTACCGGCTTTGCCGGTATGCTGATAATGCTCAGACCAGATCCGGGAAGTGCGGTCAGTCCTTATGCAATTATAGCAACTGTTGCAGCCCTTGGAGCTGGAATTGCCGTTACTTCTGTGCGGCGTTTATCGAGTACGGAAAGTGCAGCAACCTTGATTTCCTATCAGGCGGTGTTTGTCGGGCTGCTGGTTACCATACCATCGTTATTTGTCTGGAAAACTCCTGATTTTGCCGGATTTGTCCTGCTGGTGGCAATCGGTGTGGTTTCAGCGCTTGCCCAGTGGCTGGGAGTGCAGTCATATCGGGCCGGAGAGGTCAGTGTGGTGACGGCCATGGAATATACCAAGCTGATCTATGCCACTTTAATCGGGCTGGTGGTGTTTGCTGAATGGCCGGATATTAAAACTTTTATCGGGGCAGCGATTATTATCAGTGCTTCGGCCTATACGCTCATCCGCGAATCGCGGCAGAAATAATTATTGCTCAAGCCAATCTTGCAAAAGCTGATTCAGCTGTTGCGGTTTTTCCATGGTCGACATGTGGCCGCAATCATCTATTACATGCAATGTGGAGCAAGGGATGGAATCAGCCATTTCCCTGGCGCAATCAAGCGGGGTAAGCTGATCCTCGCTGCCAACAACGACCATGGTCGGGATGTCTATATCGCTTAGCATGTCAAGCGAGGAGGGGCGGTGCATCAGGGCTGTCATTTGCAGCTTCCACATTGGAACTCCGGTATCCATGGCCATGGCTATTATCTGGTCCTTTAGTTGCTCATCTTTAAAGCTTGAGGCTGACAGCATCAGGGGCAGGGTGGAGCGCGAGACCATTTCAAACTTGCCACTTTCTGCAAGTTTTATGGCCTGCTGGCGTTCGGAGATCTTTTGACTGGTATCATTGCGGGCAGAAGTATCAAGCAGTGCCAGCCGGTCAATGCGTTCAGGTGCCTGGCGCAGCAGTTCGAAACTGAGATAACCGCCCATTGACAGACCGGCAAGGGCGAATCTTTGCGGGGCCTGTTCAAGTATGCTGGCAGCCAGATCATGAAAATTGTCATGCCCGGTGTGATCAGCGATGATTACCGGGCGGTTTTTGCCCAGTTCGGCAATCTGGGCGGCAAACAGCTTACCGGTGCAGGCAAGTCCAGGAATCATCAGTAATGGCAGATTGGTTGCTGCTGGCATGACAAGGCCTCTGTTGAGACAGATCAGGATTGCCAGAAAGGGAAAGTGGCTCCCCGGGTCGGACTCGAACCAACGACAAAGCGGTTAACAGCCGCTTGCTCTACCAACTGAGCTACCGGGGAACAGTGAGGAGCCTTCTAGCAAAGGTTTGTTTGTGATGTAAGCCCTTTTTTACATGATTTTTCAAAAAAAGTAAAAAAACTGCTGCCACTTGTTAAATGCGCGGCCATCTCTATCTATTTATCCATGACAAAAATCAGATTTGGCAACAGAACTTTCAACCTTCCAGCAAGCAGGCTTGCCCGGATAAGTATTGGAATATTATTGTTAATTGGCGGTATTTTGGGCTTTTTGCCGATTCTTGGATTCTGGATGATCCCGCTGGGGCTGGTTGTATTGTCAATTGACATACCCACAGTGCGCCGCTGGCGACGACGCATGATTGTCAAAATAGGCAACTGGATGAAACGCCACTATCCAGTGCTTGCCGAAAAAGCAGGTTTCAACGGTTCAAACAATATTGGCAAATAACTAAAAGATTGGAGGCCTCGTCCAGAATCGAACTGGAGTACACGGATTTGCAATCCGCTGCGTAGCCACTCCGCCACGAGGCCTCAGTATCTTGTTCAATTAACGCTCAATGAGCGAAAATCAAGTGTCTTATAAGCACAAATCATGGCAGTTACAATGGTTCTTTTGTAGCTGATCAGTCAGTTTGTATAATGACAAGACACTGGTGCAGTTAATTATCACAGATCAGGTATCTCATTGGTTAACGCTTGAGGTAATATACAGACATATTTTCAAAAGATTAGTCGAATCGGGCCAATGGCTGTTTAAAACAGCTTTCTATTTGGCAATTTGGCCGGAATTTGTGAAGCTTGTGGCTGTGCAGGCTGAATTTGGTGCAAACCGGTCTCTACGTCATGCAATATTGCGTTTGCTGACGGTTGGAATTCCTTGGATAGTTGCCAAAATAACACGGGTTGTCACTTTAACGCGCTTGCGCTTTTCTGCTGTTTACGGCTAAGTTAGGGGATAAAAATAATTAACAGTGTTAACAGTGGATGCGTGTTCAAATGAGTAAACAGTCAGTTGGCATGACAGGTGAGTCAGGCTGGCGGATGGGGTCCTTTGTGACCAGATCATCCGGCAGGACAGCTTTGCGGATAATGTGTGCAGGGCTGTTTGCGGTTTCGCTGGGAAGCTACTCAAATATGGCCTCGGCTGAAACTATCGTCAGCGCCCTTAAATCAGCATATAGAAATCATCCCGGCCTGTTGGCTGAACGTGCCAGACAGCGTGGAACTGATGAAGTCTTGCCACAGGCACAGTCGGGATGGCGGCCAACCATTACAGCGCAGGGCGATGTGAGCGGACAGCTTGATGATTCCAATGGCAGGCTCAGCAGCACAACCGGGCAGGCAAGTTTTTCCATAACCCTGAATCAGCCGATTTTTGACGGTTTGAAAACCCTCAATGGTGAAAAGCAGGCAAGGGTTGTGATCAAATCCGGCCAGCAAAATCTGCTAAATGTTGAACAGCAGGTGCTGCTGGATGGGGCTACTGCCTATATGGATGTGTTGCGAGATCGCAGGATTTTGCATCTGCGTCGCCGCAATGTTGCAGTTCTGGCTGAACAGCTGCGCGCTTCCAGAGCGCGGTTCTCGGTGGGTGAAATAACCAGAACCGATGTGGCCCAGTCACAGGCGCGGCTGGCACTGGCCAATGCTGAACTGTCGATAGCCAGGGCAAATCTTTCTGCCAGTAACGCATCTTTTGTACGAATTATCGGTCGCAATCCCGGCAAGCTGGTATATCCAAGGGTTTCGCGGCGGGTTCCATCATCACTTGACCGGGCTTTGCGGATTGCAGCAAAGACCAGCCCTTCAATTCTGGCTGCTGCCTATAATGAAGAGGCTGCACGGTTAAATGTCCAGATCAATAATGGCGATCTGTTGCCGAAAATATCCCTGCAGGCCCAGGTTTTAAGAAGAGGCAGTGTAACCAGGGTCAGAAAATCTTCCCGGTCAATTGGCAGCTGGAGTGAACAGGCAAAAATTTCCGGTGTTATTTCAGTACCGCTATACCAAAGCGGGCGGGTGGCTTCCAAGATACGTGAAGCCAAGCATGAAGCCAGCAGGAAAAGTCTGCAATTGATGGATACCAGAAGACAGGTTCGCCAGTCTGTTGTCAGTGCCTGGAATGCGTTATTGTCAACCAGACAGAATATCAAGTCGATCAATGCACAGGTTCGGGCCAACCGTCTGGCACTTGACGGGGTTCGTCAGGAAGCAAAAGTTGGATCGCGTACTACACTGGATATTCTGGATGCCGAACGCGAGCTGGTTATTTCGCAGGTTTCTCTGGCCCAGTCGCGGCGCAATGAAATTGTTGCCGCCTATCAGCTGATTGCTGCAATGGGCAGAATGACAGCGAAAAATCTTGGATTGTCAGTTGCTGTATATGATCCTGCAGAACATGTCAGAAATGTTGACGGCAAGTGGTTTGGCACTGGTGTCAAGTAGTATAATTGATACCGGAAATATTTTTGAAAACTGTAGATAAGCTGTGCATGGTGCGCAGGTTGAAATTGCAAAATTGACCTGTCTGGGCAATCCTGTATGCTGATTTTCAGTGATTCGCGTAGAGTGATTTTCCCATGACACAGGCCCGCGCCGACAAGCAACCGACTGTTGAAGAAATGCTGGCATCGATCCGGCAGGCGATCAATGGTGAAAAATCCGGCGTTTCCAGCAGCTTGAGAGGATCACCTTTGATAAAGCGTGACAAGGAAGCTGCGAATTCCAACAGAAACAGTGAAAAGATTCGGCGCGAATTAAAGCTGCGGCAAAAACCGGCGCAAAGAAAGCCTGTTGGCAAAAAACCGGATATCAAGCCGGTCAAGACGAGTTGGCAAGGTCTCTCGAAGCCGCGTCACAAGGGGTTTGAAGGTCTGTTGAGTGGTGATATGCGCCTTGAAGATGCGCTGTCCAACCTTGCCACTGCCGGACTTGGCGACAAGCGCGAAGCAATACACAATCCTGCAATGGGCAACACTGAAATGGACTTTCCGTTACAGCCCCCAATTGCTGATGATGACAGTTTTCGCGGTTCGGTCCTGAGCAATGATTTCTCCACTGCATTTGATGATGATGAGTATATTCAAGACGAGTTTGATTCAGATTATTCTTACTCACCCCAAGAAGCACCAGTCAGTGATGAAATGCAGGCCCATCATGATTATGAGCCAGAGCCTGTGGCTGAGCCATTACCTGCACAACCACCATCTCCCGAACCGGTTGCTGTTGCCCGGCCACAACCGGTTGAGCAGGTTGTGCCGGAACCACCACAACCATCACCAGTGGCACCACAAGCTGCAGCAATACCAGCGCAACCAGCGGCAAGCGGTA
Source organism: Hyphomicrobiales bacterium (assembly GCA_026990765.1). Lineage (GTDB taxonomy): Bacteria > Pseudomonadota > Alphaproteobacteria > Rhizobiales > Aestuariivirgaceae > JALWJW01. The sequence goes on from JALXCV010000063.1 coordinate 17,937, forward strand.
ATGCGGTTTCAGGGCCACTGACATCACAGGCCAGCAGTGAGGCTGCCTCCAATGCTTTTAACCGTCTGGCCGATACAATAGTTTCCCAGTCAATGGGTGGAGAACGCTCGATTGATGATATTACCCGTGAGTTGCTGCGGCCAATGCTGCAAACCTGGCTGGATGAGAATTTGCCAAGAGTGGTTGAACGGCTGGTGCGCGAAGAAATTGAACGGGTGGCACGCTGGGGCGGAAAAAGCTGAACAGTTGGCAGCCTGCCTGTTGCAAGTGAGACAATAGCCAGCTAAACCCTTTTCCAGACAAATCATGTAATTTTGAGAGCGGTGCCAAAGCATCGTTGTGGATATGCTGGATAAACATTTCAAACCTGAAGAAACAGAAAAACGCATCTATGAAGACTGGGACGCATCGGGCGCTTTCAAATGCGGCCAAAAACCTGATGCCGATCCGTTCTGTATTGTCATCCCGCCGCCCAATGTTACAGGTTCTTTGCATATTGGCCATGCGCTGAATAATACAATAATCGATATTCTGTGCCGGTTTGAGCGACTGCGCGGCAAGGATGTGCTGTGGCAGCCGGGAACCGATCATGCCGGAATTGCTACCCAGATGGTAGTTGAGCGCCAGCTGATGGAAGCAGGCGAGCCGGGACGCCGGGAAATGGGCCGGGAAAAGTTTGTTGAACGTGTCTGGAAGTGGAAAGCTGAATCAGGTGGCACCATTATTGGCCAGTTGCGCCGGCTTGGTGCTTCATGTGACTGGTCGCGCGAACGCTTCACCATGGATGAAGGTTTGTCGGCTGCGGTGCGCAAGGTGTTTGTGCAGCTATATAAGGAAGGCCTGATCTACAAGGATATGCGGCTGGTCAACTGGGACCCCAAGCTGCTTACTGCGATTTCAGATATTGAAGTTGTGCCGGTTGAGCGTGAAGGCCATTTGTGGCATTTCAAATATCCGATTGAGGGTGAAGCTGGCAAATTTATCACTGTTGCCACTACAAGGCCGGAAACCATGCTTGGTGATACCGGCGTTGCCGTTCATCCTGATGATGAGCGTTACAAGGGGCTGATTGGCAAGAATGTTGTTCTGCCGCTGGTCGGGCGCAAAATTCCAATTGTTGCAGATGAATATGCTGATCCCGAACAGGGATCGGGTGCGGTGAAGATTACACCTGCGCATGATTTTAATGATTTTGAAGTCGGCAAGCGCTGTAATCTACGCCAGATCAATATTCTTGACCGGCATGCTGCAATCGATATTGAAGATAATGATGATTTCCTCACCGGACTGCCTATTACGCCTGAATTGAGTGAAACCATGAAACTGCATGGTGTTGACCGGTTTGAGGCACGCAAGATCATTGTCGAGCGGTTTGAAGCAGCAGGATTGCTGGAAAAAATTGAAAGTCATGTCAACAAGATACCTGTAGGCGATCGCTCCAATGTGGTGATCGAACCATGGCTGACACCGCAATGGTATGTGAATGCCGAGGTGCTGGCCAAGCCGGCAATCGAAGCTGTAGAGCAGGGCGATACCAGATTTGTACCGGAAAACTGGTCAAAAACCTATTTTGAATGGATGAACAATATTCAACCATGGTGTATTTCCAGGCAATTATGGTGGGGACACCAGATACCGGCATGGTATGGCCCTGATGGTGAAGTGTTTGTTGAGGAAACTGAAAATCTGGCCCTTACAGCCGCTGAGCGGTTTTATGGTTCGCGGGTTTCCTTAAAACGTGATGAAGATGTGCTGGATACATGGTTCTCATCGGCCCTGTGGCCGTTTTCCACTCTTGGCTGGCCGGATGAAACAAAGGAGCTTGAGCGATATTACAAGACCGATGTACTGGTCACCGGGTTTGACATTATATTTTTCTGGGTTGCCAGAATGATGATGTTCGGTTTGCATTTCATGAAAGATGAAAATGGCAAGCCGGAAGTGCCATTCCATACGGTTTACATGCACGCTCTGGTGCGCGATGAGCATGGGGCAAAGATGTCGAAATCCAAGGGTAATGTTATTGACCCTATGGAGCTGGTTGACCAGTTTGGCGCTGATGCGTTGCGCTTTACTCTGGCTGCGATGGCAGCCCAGGGTCGCGACATCAAACTGTCGATACCGCGTATTGAAGGCTATCGCAATTTTGGCACCAAGCTGTGGAATGCGGCACGTTTTTGTGAAATGAATGGCTGTTTCGGACTTGAAGAGTTTGACCCTCACTC
>JALXCV010000064.1 GCA_026990765.1 Hyphomicrobiales bacterium
GGCGCTGATATGCGTGATGGTCTGGAAGCCTTTGATATTAGTGCAGCCCGCCTGAAAGAACTGGGGCTTGAAGGTTTCACTGCTCCGATCAAGGCATCATGCAAGGATCATGAAGGTTCTGGCGCTGTGTTCATTCAGCAGTGGGATGGCAAGGACTGGAAACGCGTTTCTGATCCAATCCCCCCAATGACGGATGTGGTGCGCCCGATGCTGGAAGCCGCAGCAGAAAAATACACTGCTGACAAGCCTGGCTGGAAAGCCCAAACCTGCAAATAGGGACTAACTTGAAGCCGGAAGCTGAAGAGATCAGTTTCCGGTTTCAATCACAATATGTCATTACCGGCTTTGCCGGGAATGATGATGTAACGGATTTGAGATAGTGAAAGACAAGCCATGGGTAAAGCTGCAGTTGAATCCGCCCCGCAGGAAAATGTGCTGGAGATCAACAATATTGAAGTGATCTATGATCACGTGATACTGGTGCTCAAGGGCGTGTCACTGACGGTGCCGCGCGGCGGGATTACCGCCCTGTTGGGGGCCAATGGTGCGGGCAAGTCCACTACGCTCAAATCGATTTCCAATCTGCTTAAAGCCGAACGTGGTGAGGTGACCAAAGGCTCGATTGAATTTGAAGGTGAGCGGGTTGATACCATGTTTCCCAATGATCTGGTGCGGCGCGGCTGTATTCAGGTTATGGAGGGGCGGCATTGTTTTGAGCATTTGTCGGTTGAAGAAAACCTGTTGACCGGGGCCTTTACCCGCAAGGACGGTCGCGGGGCAATCGCAGCTGATCTTGAGATGGTGTATGATTATTTTCCCAGATTGCGCGAACGGCGCACTTCTCTGGCCGGGTATACATCTGGCGGTGAGCAGCAAATGGTGGCAATTGGCCGGGCGATGATGTCAAAACCAACCATGATGTTGCTGGATGAACCATCAATGGGGCTGGCACCGCAACTGGTGGAAGAGATTTTCGAGATTATCAAGAAGCTGAATGAGAATGAAGGCGTATCGATGCTGCTGGCCGAACAGAACACCAATATAGCGCTGAAATATGCCAAATATGGCTATATTCTGGAAAATGGCCGGGTGGTTATGGATGGTGAAGGCTCTGAGCTTCTGGATAATGAGGATGTAAAGGAATTCTATCTGGGAGTGGCAGGCGGTGAAGAGCGCCGCTCATTCAGAAACGTCAAAGCCTATAAGCGCCGCAAACGCTGGCTGGCTTGAGCAAAACCAAAAACAATGTCAGCGGCTTGTCCTGTATTGCTGCTGTTGCCGGGCATGGTAATAAACCGCACGATAATTGCTTGAAACCAAATGAAATTGTTACTTATATCATGGCTGATTAATTCAATTAATTCAGATGGTTAACTGGTAACCGACTTGTCATTCCTGCGGAGGCAGGAATCCAAATGGATGGTAACAGGCTTGAACTGATTTATCCACGTGGTTTCCTGCCTTCGCAGGAAAGACGATTAAACGTAAGCATTACGATAACCTCCTGCAACCTGGTAGTCGCTGCTAGGCGATTGCTGGTCAGGCAATAACTGATCGTCCTTGCGTAAAGTGGTTGCTTGCTTATAATCTGTAATATCTACAACAGATTCGACTGAGGGTGACATGCTTAAATCTGGTATATTTGCAGCGATTATTGCCGGCACAATTATGGTTTCGGGAACCTCGGCCCAGGCTGCCAAATGCGGGAATGGTGCTGGAGGGGTTCAATGCCTGG
>JALXCV010000065.1 GCA_026990765.1 Hyphomicrobiales bacterium
ATGCAGGGACTGTGCAAAATGAGATTGAGGATATTGCCCAGGCAAAACATGCCGCTTTGCGCTATATTCTCGATGCCTGGGAAGAAGCTGTTTATGATGGCATTGACCCGGACTGCGTGGCAACGGCGGCTATATTTGCAGCTTTATCCGACATGATCGCCACCTATGGTGAAGAACCGGTTGCTACAATGGTGGAACGTTTGCCGAACCGGATCAGGATCGGCGAGTTTACAGTAGCGCGCACCAAGCAGTAATCATTTTTCGCAAGGTACACCTTCAATACCGCTCATCCATGGTTTGACATCGATGATCGGGGTGCCATCAAGGCAGTCAATGGCATCAATCTCGACCATGCCGGTTGGATGATCAATTGCCAGTATCTTTACAGTTCCCATGGCAATCGGGTTGGGCCTGACGGGCGAGCGCAGCGCAAACACGCCGCAATTGCCTTCAATATGATGTGGTGACTGCAGGATTATGTCGCGGCGTGAATGGTTCATCCAGTAAATTGCCACCAGCCAGCCTCCAGTTTCAAGCCCCTTGAGACCCTGCCGGTATTCCTTGAAAAACTCGATCGTAGCACCTTTGCCGGTTTCACGCGCCGTTACCAGATTGCGCGGGCACTGTTTGCGGGTTTTCCAGGGAGAATGCACCTTGCCAATAAAAACCAGACCGGCATCATTTGCCCGCTCAGCGGGATCAAAATCAAGGATAACCTCGCCGGGGCGGCTTTCACCAAACATCAGCCGATCATTCCTTCGGGCAGCGGTATGGCTTCACCTTTGGCGGTGAATACCACATCATCACCGTCCATGTGGCCGCTAAGGTCAAATGAGGTTTCAGTTGCAAGTCGCATGGCGTAATAGACCTGCACCAGCCTTGCATCCAGCTCAGCGGGGTTCATTTCACCCTTCAGAACCATTTGCATTTTTTCCGGGATTCCTGCCCTGTCACCAATAGCGCGAACAGTCAGTTCGGTGCTGGTGGCATCCACTGTCAGATTGCCGCCGCGGGGAATGGAACTCATGCCCATCAGCACCATGTTCAAGATCAGCTTGACCAGTGATTTGTCTTTCTGGATTCTGGGCGCTCTCCAGTCGAGACTGATCTTTTCATCACCAATGAACAGTTTGGTAATATCGCCTGCTTCACCCAGATCAATCATCGCCCCCATGCCACCGGCAGCACCAAAAGCCATCCGGCAAAATTGCAGCTTGGCAGAAGCGGTCTTGGCAGACTTGGTGACAAGATCAAATGCAATCTGGCGCATTTCTGCATCTTCTTCATCTTCCAGAACTTCCAGCCCGTTAGCTATTGCACCAACCGGTGAAATCACATCATGACACACCCGGCTGCACAAAAGAGCTGCCAGATCAATATCTTCCAATAGTGGTTTCGCCTGCATCTGCCTCTCCTTGATATTCAGTTACAGGCAGTAATTTATAAAGACGGACCAGCTTTTTCCAAGAGTAAAATAGTTTTTTGAATCAACCCCTTGTTTCGACTCAGGATTTTTATTCAATAGCCATTGCGCTGTGAGGCTGCTAAATGATCTTTGAAGAATTTTTTCGAATCAATCCTGCTTGCGGAGTTAAAAATATGGCTAATGCCCTGCCCGGCGAAGAATTGCTGAAGCTTTGTCAGATCACACTTGAGGCTGGTGCCAGAATTATGGAAATCTATGCAGCCGGCAGTGAGGTGAAATTGAAAGATGATAATTCACCGGTGACT
>JALXCV010000066.1 GCA_026990765.1 Hyphomicrobiales bacterium
GTTTGCCAAGGTTTTTGTTTCCACTGACAGTGAACGATATATTCGCGAGGCTGAAAAATTCGGGGTCAAAACCCCATGGTTGCGCCCGGATGAACTGGCAAGTGATACTGCACTGGTTGCAGATGCTATCAGGCATACTATTGTCAGTTTTGCTGAAAGGGGAGAGAATTTTGACAGTCTGTGCCTGCTGGAGCCATCTTCGCCACTGCGTGATGTCGATATTGTCAGGCAGACTGTGCTGGCAGCAGAACAAAAGGGTTTTGATGCAGCCTTTACTGTCTCGAAGGTGCCGGTTTCCTATCATCCGCTGAAACAGTTTGAACTGGACAGTGAGGGGGCGGCAGGTTTTGTGCTTGCTAATGCCAGTCCAAATGTCAACCGGCAAAGCCTGAAACCCAGCTATATTCGCAATGGTCTGGCCTATGCGGTGGCAGTTGATGCCTTTTTGAGCCAAAACTCCATTCATGGCACCAGGGCAAAGGCAATTGTGGTTGACGAACCGGTGGTAAGCATAGATAACATCGCCGACTTTGAACTGGCCGAAAAACTTGTGGCCGGTAAACACGGAAAGCAATCTTGATATGGCAAACTGGATAAAAACACCTGACAGCGGGGCGTCTTGCGCCATTATTGCCGAGATTGCCCAGGCACATGACGGGTCGCTTGGAACCGCCCATGCAATGATTGATGCAGCAGCAGAAGCAGGTGTTGATGCGGTAAAGTTTCAAACTCATATTGCAAGGGCTGAAAGCTCGGCTGATGAGCCGTGGCGCACCCCGTTCAGTCCGCAGGATGATACAAGGTTTTCCTACTGGAAACGCATGGAGTTTACCCAGGAACAATGGATGGGACTTAAAACCCATGCTGAGGAAAAAGGCCTGTTGTTCATGTCATCGCCCTTTAGTGATGAGGCGGTTGAACTGTTGCAGAAGGTTGGGGTTGCTGCATGGAAAGTGGCATCGGGTGAAGTCAACAATCAGATGATGATTGGCCGTATGTGTGAAGGTGGTGAACCGGTTATACTGTCATCGGGGATGAGTGATCTTGATGAGATTGCCGACAGTGTGAAGTTCATAAAATCGAAAAATGTTCCAGTCTGTGTCTTGCAATGTACCACTTCTTATCCAACCAAGGCTGATCAGGTCGGTATCAATCTGCTCGATGTCTATGCTGAACGTTTCGGGGTGGCGACCGGATTGTCGGACCATTCAGCAACGATTTTTCCCGGTCTGATTGCTGCCTGGCAGGGGGCCAAGGTTCTGGAAGTGCATCTGACACTGACCCGGCGGGCATTTGGACCGGATGTGGCCGCTTCGCTGACGGTTGAGGAAATGAGCGAACTGGTGCGCGGGGTCAGATATGTTGAGACCATGCGGGCCACACCCTTGAGCAAGGATGAAGTGGGCGCTGATGTAGCTGATATGCGCTCTATCTTTATGAAGTCGCTGGTGTTAAATCGCGATATGAAGCGTGGTGAAGTGATCGAGATTGCCGATCTTGGCGCCCGCAAACCTGGAAATGGAATTTCTGTCTCTCGCTATGAAGAAATTGCCGGGCGCAGGCTGGCACATGACGTGACAGCTTTCACAGCCCTGCAAGAGGATGATCTTGAATGAAACGCAAAGTATGTGTCGTGGTTACCGCGCGGCCAAGTTATGCCCGGATTCGCTCAGCCCTTTATGCGCTTTCCCAGCGAGATGATGTCGAGTTGCAGATTGTACTGACCGCATCAGCATTGCTGGAGCGCTATGGGCGGATCGAGAAGGTTGTCGAGGCTGACGGATTTGATGTGGCCTGGAAAATCCAGTCGATTGTTGAAGGTGAAAGCCTGTTGTCATCAGCAAAGTCAACGGCGATTGGACTGTCAGAGACAGCAACCGCATTTTACAATCTTGAACCGGATGTCGTGGTGTCAATTGCCGACCGGTTTGAGACCATAGCAACAGCAATTGCTGCAGCCTATATGAATATCCCGCTGGCCCATATTCAGGGCGGTGAGGTTACCGGGTCGATTGATGACCGGGTGCGCCATGCAGTGACCAAGCTGGCGGATTTGCATCTGGTGGCATCAAAGGGGGCGGCAAAGCGGGTTATTTCCATGGATGAACATCCAGACAGTGTGTTTGTCACCGGTTGCCCGTCAGTTGATATTGCGCATGAAGCAATGGGTTCGCCTCAACTGCCAGATGATTTTTTTGACAGATTTGGCGGGGTTGGTCCCAATTTTGATGTGAAAAAAGATTATATTGTGGTGATGCAGCATCCGGTCACCACCGAATATGAAGATGCCTATATGCAGGCTGAAGAAACCATAAAGGCAATTGCCGTGCTGGATATTCCTGCCCTGTGGTTCTGGCCCAATGTGGATGCCGGATCAGATGCCACTTCCAAGGCCATAAGGGTGTTCAGGGAACGCAACATGCTGCCCAAGGTGCATTTTTTCCGTAATGTGCCGCCAGAAGATTTTATCCGTATACTGATTAACTCAAAAGGCATTGTCGGCAATTCATCAGTTGCGATTCGTGAATGTGCCTATCTTGGTGTGCCAGCGGTTAATATCGGTTCGCGCCAGACGGCAAGGGAGCGGGGAGCGAATGTGATAGATGTGGCTCACAAGGCAGAGGATATTGTTGCTGCTGTCAACACCCATCTGAAACATGGCAAATATGCCAATGATACGCTTTACGGGGACGGAACGGCAGGTGAGCAGATCGCCGAAGTGCTGGCCACGACACCATTATTGCTAAAGCATGAGAGGCTTTAGGGCAGTATCCAGGACTTGTGATCGCAGGTCATGAACGGGCAGTTTTGGGCAAAATCTTCATGCAGGTTCATTTGGCAGATAAGATGCGGGGCGGGTTTGTAATCCCGCCCGGCGATTTCGTGTAATCCGGTGTTGTGCCGGTTGGTGCTAAATCTTGCGGTTGACCTGTCTGGCATATTTGCGGGCTGCCTTGGGCAGGCGTCTGGAGCCGACTCCGGCATTGTAATAGCCAACCGAGCCGCGTTTGAGGGCCTTGCGCAAATAGCGCATGCCATAGCGCAGGTTGACTGATACATTATACAGACCGGCGCAGGAGCCGCGATAGCCCATGCCGCGAGCGGTTGAGCATTTCAACTGCATCAGTCCGATTTCACCGGCACGACCACGCGCACGCGGGTTAAAGCTTGATTCTTGATGAACAATTGCCAGACCAACATGTACCGGAACCCCGGCAGCGCGGGCATGGTTTTTAACTGCAGCAATGATTGCCGATTTGCCACGATATTTTTTGAGGCGTCTGGTTTTGGCAGCAATTTTTTTAAGTTTTGGCTTTTTGGCTTTTACCTGCCTTTTGGGTTTTGCCGCAAAGTTGGTGGTTACTTTGGCTTTAACGGCCCTGGTGCCGGTGTCAGCCATTGCAGAATTGGTTGCAACAGACAAAGCGGCAACAGTGATGATTAACCCCGCAAATAATATAGCGGGAAGTTTCCGAAACATTTCGGTCTCCAGTTCTTGTGATTCTTTTGAAATTAACGACGCTGCTGTAAATGCCGGACATATCCGGCAGTCATAGGGCGCGGATTGGGCATTCATATGAAAAACAAGGCAAGTTTGTGGCGAATAATGTTTTTTTCGCAACTTTCACGCGCTAACCATATATGGCGCTAGCATTCCGGCAGATTGACCGCCAGTCCACCTTTTGAGGTTTCCTTGTATTTTTCATTCATATCAAGACCGGTCTGGCGCATGGTTTCTATGCAATTGTCCAGTGGCATATAATGAATACCATCACCATGCAGGGCCAAAGATGCAGCAGAGACCGCTTTTACCGCTCCAAGTGCGTTTCGCTCGATACAGGGCACCTGTACCAGCCCGGCAACCGGATCACAGCTCATGCCCAGATGGTGCTCAAGGGCAATTTCAGCGGCGTTCTCAATTTGCGCCGGGGTGCCCCCCAGACAGGCGGCAAGTCCGGCAGCTGCCATTGCAGATGCTGACCCGACTTCCCCCTGACAACCAACCTCTGCGCCAGAGATGGAAGCATTATGTCTGATCAGCCCGCCAATGGCTGCAGCAGTCAACAGGAATTCGCGCATGATCTGGTCATTGGAGCCTGCACAATGGTCACGATAATAACGCATGACAGCTGGAACCACACCGGCAGCCCCGTTGGTTGGAGCGGTTACCACCTGGCCACCGGCGGCGTTTTCCTCATTAACAGCGATGGCATAGACACTCATCCAGTCATTGGCCACATGTGGCATGGCCATATTGATGATGCGTTGTTCTTCAAGATTATCATGAATGGCTTTGGCCCGGCGTCTGACTGACAGGCCGCCTGGAAGCTCTCCGCCAGTGGTCAATCCGCGATCAATGCAATTCTGCATGGTCTGCCAGATGCCATCAAGCCCTTTATTGAGGGTTTGCAGGTCAGTATCGTGCAATTCATTGGCTCGCTTCATATCGGCAATGGATTTGCCTGACCTTGCCGCCATATCCAGCATGCCCCTGGCCGTGGCAAAGGGAAAGGGATAACCTTTGGCAGTCATTTCGGCGCGATGCTTGCCAGGTTCCAGATGCAATTCACTCAGTTCTGCCGCTGTTGCAATCATGCCGCCACCGGTTGAATAGAATGTGGTTTGCCAGATGATATTGTGACCTTTGTCAAAGGCAGTGAAGATCATGCCATTGGAATGTTCTTTGAGAGGTGGTCCAAAATCAAATATCAGATCCTTGTCAGGGTCAAATCTGATTGCTGGCAGGCCATCAGGCTTTATTTCATGGTTTGTCAGTAACTGGCTTATTGCAATTTCTGCCTTGCCTGGATCAAAGTCACCAGGGTGAAAACCGGATAGTCCCAGCATGACGGCCCGGTCTGTGGCGTGGCCCTTGCCGGTAAAGGCCAGCGAGCCATGTAATGAACAGCTTATATGAGCAACAGTTCCAGCCCCTGGCGCTGGATCCCTGGCCTTGCGTATTATATCAATGAAGCGGGCAGCAGCCAGCATTGGCCCTACAGTATGAGAGGAAGAAGGGCCGATACCTATTTTGAATATATCAAAAACACTAAGGAACATTATTTGTCTGCCTTGGGTGAAATATCATATTTCCATACTGGATTAGAGTTGATTTGCATGTTTTGATAGCGGCATGACAATATGCTTTTGCGCCTGATGGTGAAATTTCGCAAGTTTCTGCCATATTTCTGGCAAGTAAAATCCAGCTGTTTCACCCTATTGGTGCGCTGCAGCATTGAAGTTAAACCGACAGTATTGCTGCAAGGTGAGTTTTACCGTTTGTTAGTAGTTTTTTTCAAACTAATTTGATTTTATTTTTGGCTGAATTCCGGGGTTTTTAAAAGGTTCGAGCAAAAAAAGCAAAATAATCTGAAAAAAATGAAAAAACCTGCTTGACGGACCGAGGGCCTCGGCGTATAACCCCGATCACTCAAGGGGCTGGCGCCGCTGCGACGCGGAGCTGGACGGTTCCTTGATGTTTCCTGTCTCTACTGACGGATGTTCCAAGACGGTATCACAGTTATGATATCGGGATATTCTGGTGGGATTGACGGGGTGGAGGCGCAAGCTTCCCGGATCTTTGACATTGTTGAATGAAGAAAGAGAAACGCAGGCGGTTTCGTGTCCTTGCGGTTTTTGAAGCGAAAGTTTCAAAGACAAACAAGACACTAGACGCTTAGCGTTTTGAGAAGCCAAGTTTCGGCGTCGGTATTTATATCGGCAATGAACACATGGTAACTCGTCAATTTAATACGCATAGCGACGCTCAGTGCTTTTAACCAAGCAACTGAAGCAATAGTAAAGAGTCTTATATCAAACTTGAGAGTTTGATCCTGGCTCAGGACGAACGCTGGCGGCAGGCCTAACACATGCAAGTCGAACGAGAAGCCTCAAGCTTGCTTGAGGTGGACAGTGGCAAACGGGTGAGTAACGCGTGGGAATATACCCAGTAGTACGGAATAGCCTTTGGAAACGAAGAGTAATACCGTATACGCCCTTCGGGGGAAAGATTTATCGCTATTGGAGTAGCCCGCGTTAGATTAGATAGTTGGTGGGGTAATGGCCTACCAAGTCGACGATCTATAGCTGGTTTGAGAGGATGATCA
>JALXCV010000067.1 GCA_026990765.1 Hyphomicrobiales bacterium
GTGCTCTGTTGGGGGACGACCTTCGGCTACTTCGACGACGACGGGAACCGGCAGGTCGTCGAACGCCTCTACCGCGCGCTCAAGCCCCGCGGGTTGCTCCTCCTCGACGTCGTGAACCGTGACTACGTCATCGCTGGCCAACCGAACCTCGTGTGGTTCGAGGGTGACGGCTGCGTGGTCATGGGAGAGACCCAGATGAACTACATCACCTCGCCCGAATGTCGGCAGCCAGCGCAGCACCACTCCGAAAAACAAAATGAGAAATATGCCAATCAGAAAGGTCGGCAGCGAAATACCGATCAGCGACAAGGTCATAAAGCCGCGCGATATCCAGCCATCCTTGCGAAGCGCTGTATAAACCCCCATCGGAATGCCCACCGCCAGCGCTAAAATTGCTGACACAAATGACAGTTCCAAAGTGGCAGGGAACCGCTCGATAATCAGATCACTGACCGGTCGGCGCAGACGATATGACTGGCCAAACTCGCCATGAATGGCATTTTGCACAAACCGCCCAAACTGCACAAACATCGAATCATTAAGACCGAGATCTTCGCGCAATTGCTCACGTTCAGCCACAGTCGTGTCCTGCCCTACCATATTATTGATCGGATCACCCACATACTGAAACAGCGTAAAAGCAATAAACGCCACAGTCAGCATAACCATGACAGCCTGGAACAGCCGCCTTACCAGAAAGAAAACCATTTGGTCATTCTACCTTAAAAAACCGGAAGCCCTTGAAGCAGGCTTCCGGTTTCAATCGCAAGCCAGTTGTTTATGGCAGGACTACATAGCGATAATCGAGGATATTGTCAGCGCGCTGGGCAACTTCCATATCATCGCGAACACCCCATGATAAGGGCTGCTGATGAATTGGCAGATATCCGACTTCACCGCGAATAATCCCGGCTGCTTCTGAAATCATTGCACTGCGTTTGGCAATATCGGTTTCTTCACCAATCTTGTCAGCCAGTTCATCCACTTTCGGATTACAATAATTGCCAAGGTTAAACGCACCGCGTTTCTTTTCCTTGTTCTGACAGATGATCAGGTTCTGGAATACATTATGAACATCCATTGATCCCGGTGTCCAGCCAAGCAGGTAGAATGAGGTATCATATCCGCCCTGTGCCAAAACCTTGGCAAAATATTTGGATTTCGGCTGGGCCAGCAGGTCGATTTTAACCCCAACCTTGGCCAGCATGCCGGCAACCGCCTGACAGATCTTTTCATCATTCACATAGCGATTATTCGGGCAGTCCATGGTAACTGTAAAGCCATCACCGTATCCGGCTTCTGCCAGCAGTTTTTTCGACATTGCCGGATCATATTTGTAAGGAATATTATCCTTGGCATTATAGCCATTGATCTGCGGTGCCCACATCAGACCTGATGGTGTAGCAGCCCCACGCATAATTGCCTTTTTGATGGCAGCGGTATTGATTGCATGGGCAAAAGCCTTGCGAACCCTTACATCCTTGAACGGGTTTTTACCCTTGACAGATGAATGCAACAATTCATCGCGCCCCTGATCCATACCCAAAAAGATGGTACGCGCTTCCGGCCCTGCCAGTGCTTTAACACCCTTGGCTTTTTTCAAACGGTTCCAGTCCTGAACCGGTACCGGATAGGCCAGATCAATTTGTCCGGAAAGCAGCGCGGCCACACGGGTTGCAGCTTCCTTGATCGGAGTAAACTCGACCTTGTCGACATTGGTCTTGATATCCTTGTTCCAGTAGCCCTTGAACCTGGTCATGACGGTTTTCACATCCGGCTGGCGTGATTCAACCATGAACGGACCAGTGCCATTTGCATGAGTGGTTGCATAGGCATTATCGCGACCTGCATCTTTCGGGCTGGCCGCATTGGCTGCATTATGTTCCTGCGACCATTCCTTGTCCATAATATACATGAACGTCATTTCATTGGTCAGTGTCGGGCTTGGTACAGGCGTGGTAATCTCGATTGTGTAATCATCGATTTTCTTGATGCCACTGATCAGGCTGCCACGGGCTTTCTGGTCAGAACCTTCTGAAAGCATCCGCTTCCATGAAAAAATCACATCATCAGCATTGAAATCATTGCCATTGTGAAATTTCACGCCCTTGCGCAGGTTAAACACCCATGTTGTCGGGCTGGTGGTTTTCCAGCTGGTAGCCAGAGAAGGAATCTTCTTCAGATTGCTGTCATATGCAACCAGACCTTCATAGACATTGCCCAGCATGCCAAGGGTGAAGGTTTCATTCAGCCCGTGCGGATCAAGCGCCTGGGCATCACCTTGAAAGGCAAATTTGAATGTCTTTGCCGAAGCCGGGACCACGGCCAGCGCCAGAGCTGAAGCGCCAAGTATCAGTAATTTACGAAATTTCATATATCCACTCCCTGTTCATCTTGTTTTTGTTTACGAATTCGATCATCTACATTGGACCGACTGGCTAAAAAAATCCAGTGGGTTTAGAAAAAATATTGGCTAACCAAGCGGCATCGCCCTCTTCACCAGTTCGGCAAAAAACGATATGCCATACGGAATTGCCTCATCATTAAAGTCATATTCCGGGTGGTGCAGTCCGGCACTGTCGCCATTGCCCACATAGATGAAAGCCCCCGGCCTTGCTTCCAGCAGAAATGAGAAATCCTCACCCCCCATAACCGGTGCCACATCCATATCCACATTGTCCTTGCCGGCAATCATGGTTGCAACTTCACCGGCAAAGGCCACCTGATCTGTATGGTTCACCGTTGGCGGATACAGCCTTGAATAGTCGATTTGCGCCGTACATTCATAAGCACTTGCCACCTGTGTTATGATCTCATGCAACCGCTTTTCAGCATGATCCCCAACCGATTTGTCCATCGAGCGAACCGTTCCGGCAAGCGATACTGTCTGGGGAATCACATTAAAGGTTTCGCCACCCTGAAATTTGGTGACCGACACCACCACCGGGCTTAGTGGATCAGTATTGCGCGATGCAAAACTTTGAATCGCCTGTACAATGGCCGATGAAGCCACAATCGGATCAATACAATCCTGCGGCTTTGCAGCATGTCCACCCTTGCCATTTATGGTAATCTCAAAAGTATCAACCGCTGCCAGCATAGCCCCGATGCGGGTGGCAAATTTGCCTACTTCAAGACCGGGGAAATTATGCAGACCATATATTTCATCTATGCCGAACCGCTCCATCATCCCGTCATCAACCATGGCCTTGCCCCCGGCACCACCTTCTTCTGCCGGCTGGAACACCAAAACTACCTTGCCATTGAAGTCACGGGTTTCAGACAGATATTTGGCCGCCCCCAGCAACATTGCCGTATGCCCGTCATGCCCGCAAGCGTGCATCAACCCGTTTTGCGAAGCATATGGCTTGCCAGTTGCCTCCTCGATCGGCAGCGCATCCATATCAGCGCGAAGGGCAATAGTCTTGCCGGAAGTATTTTCCCGCCCGTTGATCACCCCCACAACACCGGTGCGGCCAACTCCGGTTACAATTTCATCGACTCCAAAATCCTTTAGCAGGCCTGCAACCTTTTCTGCCGTGCGATGCACCTCATACAGCAACTCCGGGTTTTCATGAAAATCATGTCGCCATGCAGCAACTTCGTCCTTTAATTCCGCAACTCGATTGATAACCGGCATATTTTTCTATCCCTGATTGAAAAAAAACTGGCCCCTGCCCCGCAGGAACATCATGCTCAATCCATACACCAAACAGCCCGGCTGGCAAGCACTTACACAATGATTTTTCACCAGACAAAAGCCCCTTGATCCTATCGTTCAATTATAAGTCAGCAATGCCTGCTCCAGTGCCGGGCAATATCTACCCTTTTTGGCAATCAACGACAATCACCAGACAGCAACTGCAATGGCAAACCCGTCATTCTCCACGGGCAAAGGCAAACCCTTCATCAGCCCAGCCGGTCATGCCGCCAATCATCTCCTTGACCTTCAGTCCCAGCCTGGCCAGTCTGATTGCCGCCTTGTTGGCTCCATTGCAATGCGGACCGGCGCAATAAACCACAAATGTCGTATCTTCAGGCCATTGCGCCATATTGCGCCTGATAATCCTGCCATGCGGCAGGTTTACAGCCCCGGGAATATGCGATTTGGCAAACAGGTCCGGTGAGCGCACATCCAGCAATACAAAATCTGCTGCAGCTTTCAGACTGGCATGCACATCCCAGCAATCTGTCTCGAACCGGAAAAGCGCCTCAAAATGTTCAAGAGCCTCATCCGGTCTGGCCGCTGCAACCTGTGTTACATATGACGTCATGTCAAATCCTTATGGTTGTTTTTACAACCAGACTCAATCATAATAGGCAAATGGTGGGAAGTGTCACAAATGACTATATACGATAAGATTACGACATGAGTGCAAATCATACAATCTGCGCCCTTGCCTATGAGGGACTTTGTACTTTTGAATTTGCCATTGCTGTTGAAGCCTTTGGCCTGCCACGTCCCGAGATCAACGGGACTGCCTGGTATGACTTCAAGGTAGCCGCCATTAACGACAAGCCATTCAATGCCATGGGGGGAATTACTGTCACGGCGCAATACGGGCTTGATGAGCTGGTAAAAGCCGATACTGTCATTATTCCCGGCTGGCAGGACATAAATATCGCACCTCCAGAATCTCTTATTGATGCCCTTAAAACCGCCTGGGACAATAATGCCCGCATAGTCACCATATGTTCAGGTGTGTTCGTTCTGGCTCATACCGGTCTGCTTGATGGCAAAACCGCCACCACCCACTGGCGTTATGCCGAACAACTAGCAAGCCAGTTCCCCAAAATAAATGTCGATGCCGGAGTTTTATATGTTGATGAGGGACGTATCATCACCTCGGCTGGCAGCGCTGCCGGGCTTGATATGTGCATCCATATTATCCGCCATGATTATGGCGCCAAAATCGCCAACCAGGTAGCTCGCCGTTTCGTGCTTCCAGCCCATCGAGAAGGTGGTCAGGCCCAGTTTATTCCCAAACCGGTTGCACAGGAACATAATAATCTGTCACCAATCCTTGATGAATTGCGCCAGCGCCTGGATGAACCCTTCTCCATACCGCAAATTGCCGACATGGCGGGCATGAGCATTCGCACTCTCATTCGCCATTTCAAGAAATCCACCGGCATGTCACCCATACAATGGCTGACCACTTCACGTATACAGCTGGCCCGTGAATTACTGGAAACCACCGATCATTCCATTGACCAGATTGCCCAGACCAGCGGCTTTGCCACCTCTGTCACCATGCGCCATCATTTCAGGAAACTTACCGGCACATCCCCCATGCAATACCGGCAGTCTTTTCGACAGAAATAGTGTCATTTCCGCCGCCCTACATTAGTCGAATTGCGGCAATCAACTGGCGCCTCTAGATTAGGGTTCCAGATGTCTGTCAATTAAATCACACAAATTGCGACATCTAGCCCACAAAGGGCATATAAGGGAATTATGTGTGAGGGAGAAATACACAGTGACCGATATAATCAAAAAACATGTTGATCGCCGCGGCGTGATCAAGGGCGGAATGGCGTCAATTCTGGCAACCGGCATTATGCCTTCCATTCTGACCAGCCCAGCCTATGCAGCCGATTATCTTAATGCCCCGACCGGTAAAACCGTGACTTTGGGCTTCAATGTACCCCAAAGTGGTGCCTATGCTGATGAAGGTGCTGACGAATTGCGCGGCTACCAGCTGGCTGTTGAACATCTCAATGGCGGCGGTGATGGCGGCATGCTTAACACCATGACCCCGAAATCACTCAAGGGTAACGGTATTCTTGGCCGCAAGGTCGAATTCGTAACCGGCGATACCCAGACCAAATCAGACGCTGCACGTGCATCTGCCAAACGCATGATTGAAAAAGACGGTGCCATCATGATCACCGGCGGTTCATCATCTGGTGTTGCCATTGCCACCCAGTCACTTTGTCAGGAAGCTGGCGTTATCTTCATGGCTGGCCTGACCCATTCAAATGACACCACCGGCAAGGACAAGCGCGCCAACGGTTTCCGTCATTTCTTCAACGCCTATATGTCCGGTGCAGCTTTGGCACCTGTGCTTGAAAAAGCCTATGGCAAAGAACGCAAGGCTTATCACCTGACAGCCGACTACACATGGGGCTGGACCCAGGAAGCATCCATTGCCCAGGCAACTGAAGCAATCGGCTGGAAAACCGTCAAGAAGGTCCGCACACCGCTTGGTGCCGGTGACTTCTCACAATATATCACCCCGGTTCTTAATTCCGGCGCTGATGTTCTGGTGCTGAACCATTATGGCAAGGACATGGTCAACTCATTGACCCAGGCTGTGCAGTTCGGTCTGCGCGACAAGCAGGTAAATGGCAAGGACTTCGTTATTGTTGTGCCACTCTACTCACGCCTGATGGCCCAGGGTGCTGGCAAGAATGTTGAAGGCATCTTTGGTTCAACCAACTGGCACTGGTCGCTGAAAGACGCCGGATCACAGGCATTTGTCAAGTCATTTGGCCAGAAATACGGCTTCCCGCCCTCACAGGCAGCCCACACCGTATATTGCCAGACACTGCTTTATGCTGATGCCTGCGAACGCGCCGGCACTCATAATCCTTGCGGTGTTGCCGAAGCTCTTGAAGGTTTCAAATTCTCTGGAATGGGCAATGGCGATACATTGTATCGCGCTGCTGACCACCAGTGCTTCAAGGATGTTCTGGTTGTGGAAGGTAACGACAAATCAACTTCCAAATTCGACCTGCTCAAGGTTGTTCAGGTTGTTCCTGCCAAACAGGTTACCTACGCTCCTGACAACCCGATGTTCAAGGGCGGTGAACTGGGCAAGTGTAATCCCGGCAAAGCCTAAGCGTTTCAAATTGTCGCAAAATCAGTGGTCGCTTCTTGACGGAGCGATCACAACCCAAGCATAACAAACGCTCGCTCAATCTGACGGGGACGCGGCGGAGGCTATTTTCATTATGGACGCAATATTGCTCCAGGTACTAAACGGACTGGACAAGGGTGGTGCCTATGCGCTTATCGCACTTGGCCTGACCCTTATTTTCGGCACATTGGGTATTGTAAATTTTGCTCATGGCGCCTTGTTTATGATCGGCGCTTTTTGTGCCGTCAGCTTTAACAAGCTCTTGACCTTCTCCATAAAGGTCAAGGATGAAAGCATCACATTTTTTGATGCCTATAAAGAGGTTCCCTATCTTGAAGTATGGTGGGGTGATACCGGCAAGGCAATCATTGATTATTCGGTTCCCTTGTCAATCCTGATAGCTATACCGGTCATGCTGCTTGTTGGCATCATCATGGAACGCGGGCTGATCAGGCATTTCTACAAACGCACCCATGCTGACCAGATTCTGGTGACATTCGGTCTGGCCATCGTGCTTCAGGAAATCATCAAGCATTTCTTTGGTGCCAACCCCATTCCGCAAAGCGCCCCTGAAATCGTTGCCGGAAGCGCTGCAATCGGCACATGGCTTGGTCTGAGTGACAATCTTGTCTATCCATGGTGGCGGCTTATCTATCTTGGCTTTTCACTGTCAGTAATTGCGGCCGTTTTCGCATTCTTGCAACTGACCACATTTGGCATGGTGGTCCGCGCTGGCATGCATGACCGCGAAACGGTTGGACTATTGGGAATAAATATTGAACGCCGTTTCACCATCGTCTTTGGCCTTGCCGCCGTCGTCTCCGGTCTGGCCGGGGTCATGTACACCCCGATATTGCCACCTGACTATCACATAGGCATGGAATTTCTGGTTCTGTCATTTGTTGTCGTGGTTGTTGGTGGCATGGGTTCACTTGGGGGCGCAGTTTCTGCCGGATTCCTCTTGGGTATCCTGCAATCATTTGCCTCGATGAATGAAATCAAGAGCTTAATTCCAGGCATTGACCAGATTATTATCTATCTGGTTGCCGTGGTAATTCTGCTGGTCAGGCCGCGCGGTCTTATGGGTCGCAAGGGTGTGATGGAGTAATCAGATGAGCAAAAAAGACCTTTCAGTTGAATACTCAACCATCCTGATTTTCGCACTGGCCATTTTGACCATGCCGATCTGGTTATCCCCGATCGGTGCTGGCTATCCCGACCTGTTGCAGAAATTTGTCATTTACGGCATTTTTGCCGTTGGCTTCAACATTCTGTTCGGCCTTACCGGATATTTGTCATTCGGTCATGCCGCATTTCTTGGCATCGGCTCTTATGCCACTGTGTGGTCATTCAAGCTTTTAGGCATGAATGTCATTCCAGCTGTGATATTCTCAATCATTCTGGCCGGCAGCTTTGCTGCCCTCATAGGCTATATCACCTTGCGCCGTTCCGGAATCTATTTCTCCATCCTCACTCTGGCTTTTGCCCAGATGTGCTATAATCTTGCCTATTCGGTTCTAACCCCGATAACCAATGGCGAGACCGGTTTAAGGGTGCTGAAAACCGACCCGCGCATATTCGACCATCTGTTTGGGCGCGGTCAGGTTGACGGGCCGCTACTGACCGACCTTTTCGGTATACATATGACCGGCTATCCCGGTTTTTATTTCTGCGCCATATTGCTGATCATCACCTATTACATCGCCATGCGCATCAAGCGCTCACCCTTTGGCATGATGTTAAAAGCCATCAAATCCAACCAGACCCGGATGAACTATACAGGTTTCAACACCCGCCCATATTTGCAGACTGCCTTTATCATTTCGGGCATGTATGCCGGTCTGGCCGGATCATTACTGGCCATCACCGACCCGCTGGCAGGGGCTGAACGCATGCAGTGGACAGCATCAGGTGAAGTTGTTCTGATGACAATTCTTGGTGGCGTTGGAACTTCACTTGGCCCGGTTCTGGGTGCTGGTCTGATCAAATATTTTGAAAATATCTTCTCATCATATAATGACAACACCCTGCACGCAGCTTTATCGTTCATGCCAGACTGGCTGAATGATGTCCTGACCATAATTATCTCACCATTCGTTGGCAGCGGCTGGCACCTGACACTTGGTGCCCTGTTCATGATCATTATTATCT
Organism: Hyphomicrobiales bacterium; assembly: GCA_026990765.1. Taxonomy (GTDB): domain Bacteria; phylum Pseudomonadota; class Alphaproteobacteria; order Rhizobiales; family Aestuariivirgaceae; genus JALWJW01. The sequence continues at coordinate 9,015 of JALXCV010000067.1, forward strand.
TCCTGCCCGGCGGCATTATGGAAGGCATGGGACGAATAATCCAGATTTTCAAACCCAACAAACCCGGCGGCAGCACAAAGACCGCCTCACAAGGTTAAATCATGGCTATCTTGCAAGTCACAGATGTAAACAAGAATTTCGGCGGGCTTCGGGCCTTGCACGAAGTCAATCTTGATGTTGAAGAAGGTGCGGTTCATGCCATTATCGGCCCCAATGGTGCCGGCAAATCCACCCTGCTTAACTGCTTTGTCGGATTGTTGACACCCGATACCGGTTCAGTGATGTTCAACAACACATCACTGCTCGGCATCAAACCGCATGAAATCAATCAGGCAGGAGTGGTCAGGGTTTTCCAGACTCCACAAATTTTTGAAGATCTGACATTGCTGGAAAATGTCATGATCCCGGCCTTTGCCAAATCCGACGGAGCCTTCAGGATAAATGCCTGGCAACGCATGCGCCAACGCACTGAAATCCGCGATGAAGCCGAACATATTCTGGAAGATGTCGGACTGATAGACCAAAGAGACGTTATCTGTTCTTCCCTGTCACGCGGTGACAAACGCCGTCTTGAGCTTGGCATGTGCCTGATCCAGCATCCAAAACTGTTGCTGCTGGATGAACCGACGGCTGGCATGTCCAGGGCTGACACCAATTCAACCATTGATCTGTTAAAAAAGATCGGTGAACGCGGCATCACCAAAATCGTTATTGAACATGACATGCACGTGGTTTTTTCACTTGCTACCAGAATATCGGTTCTGGCACAGGGAACCATCATCGCTGAAGGCAAACCAGATGATATCAAGGGCAATCCAAAGGTTCAGGAAGCCTATCTGGGAGGAGCAGAAATATGAGTGACAAACCGTTTTTCTCCGCCCGCAACCTGCATTCATATTATGGCGAAAGCTATATCGTGCAGGATGTCAGCTTTGATATGGCCGAAGGTGAAATCCTTGCCCTGCTGGGCCGCAATGGCGCTGGCAAAACCTCAACCCTTCGCACCATAGCCCGCACCACCAGCCCGGAACTGCGCTCTGGTGAAATCTGGCTGGACGGCAACCCTTTGCATCAAATGCCGGCCTTTGAGGCCGCAAGGCTGGGAATGGCACTGGTGCCCGAGGATCGCTGCATCATCGCCGGTCTGTCAGTTGAGGAAAATCTGAAACTGGCCCAGATCGCCGAACCGGTTGGCTGGCCAATCTCCAAAATCTATGAACATTTCCCGCGCCTGGCCGAACGTCGCAAACAGGAAGGCATAACCCTGTCTGGCGGTGAACAGCAAATGCTGGCCGTTGCCAGGGCTTTGGCCCGCGATATCAAATTCCTGCTGCTGGATGAACCTTATGAGGGCCTTGCACCGGTAATCGTTCAGGAGATCGAACGCATATTGGAAAGCATCAAGAAACTGGGCATCACCACTATTCTGGTTGAGCAAAATGCTGTAGCTGCCCTGAAACTGGCCGATCGCGCCATTATCATGGACACTGGTGAAATAGTATTCGACGGCACCGCCAGCGAAGTCCTTGAAAACGAACAGATGCGCCACGACTATCTGGCTATTTAGGACAGAGTTGCAGCTTTTTGTATCGTGAAAAGCAAGAGCACAACCAAACAGACAGGGCGGAGGTTAAACTCCGCCCTGTTATTGTGCTCACATGGAAAATTGCAGTTCTTATATGAACTGAACTTTCAAAATTTCATAAGATTTGCCGCCGCCAGGTGTATTAACCTCAACAGAATCCCCAACCGCCTTGCCGATCAGCGCTCTGGCTATCGGTGAGGAGATTGAGATTTTTCCCTGTTTAACGTCAGCTTCAAATTCACCCACAATCTGATAGGTGAATTCCTTGTCAGTGTCTTCGTCAACCAGATCAACCGTAGCCCCGAACTTGACTGTATCACCCGAAAGCTTTGATACATCTATCACATCAGCGCGCGACAGCGTATCTTCAAGATCAGCAACCCGGGCTTCATTCAGCCCCTGCTGTTCCTTTGCAGCATGGTATTCAGCATTTTCTGACAAATCACCATGCGCGCGCGCTTCTGCAATCGCCTTGACAATCCGTGGACGCTCGACTGATTTCATAAATTTGATTTCATCTATGATCGCGGCATGTGCCGCTTCTGTCATGGGTACTTTTTCCATATTTCTTCCGTCAATTCATCCCTGTCTGGCGCAGTTCCTACCTTGCCAGTGCAGAAGTGTTAAACATTTAAGAGAAACTCTCCAGATTGATCCGTGTTTGCCATTCGCAAAAATTCAGTCCGCGATATTAGCAGCGTTCGGTAAATATTTCAACAATCTTCAGTTACCTTTACGGCACTCATTTGACTGCAATCGCAAATTATTATGATTTTTACGCAATATCTGGCGTTTTTATCGTCATTGCTGCGAAGCTGAAACCACCCAGCTTCCTGTAACTGTCTGTTCCAATAGTATTAATCATTGATCACAAGAGCGATAATCACAATAATATCCATCGCTGAATATCATTCAGTCACCAGGAGTAATCCTGCAAGGATCGCACTTCCAGTGACCCGGACTTGTAGGCACCAATGGCCTCTGCCATCGCCTCTGCCCCGGCAATTGTAGTGTAATATGGCACCTTGTTTTCCAGCGCACTGCGGCGCACCGATTTGGAATCAGCCAGTGCTTTTGCCCCTTCAGTAGTATTGATAACCAGCTGGACTTCGCCATTCTTGATCATGTCTACAATATGCGGGCGACCTTCCAGAACCTTGTTCACCCGCTCACAGGCAACACCATTATCATTGAGATATTTCTGTGTTCCACCCGATGCAATCAGATTAAAGCCTTCTGCCACCAATTCCTGCGCCACCTTGACCACAGGTTTCTTGTCATCATTCTTGACCGAGATAAAAGCGGTTCCAGCTTCCGGGATCACGACCCCTGCTCCAAGCTGGCTCTTGGCAAAGGCCAGAGCATAATCAGTATCCAGCCCCATGACCTCACCGGTTGAGCGCATTTCCGGACCCAGCACCGTATCAACCCCGGCAAATTTGGAGAACGGGAATACCGCTTCCTTGACCGCAATATGCTCAAGCTTTCTGTTTACAAGGTCAAATGATTCAAGGCTCTCACCAGCCATGATCCGCGAGGCAATCTTGGCAATTGGCTCACCAATCACCTTGGCCACAAATGGAACTGTACGAGATGCCCTTGGATTGACTTCCAGAATGTAAATTTCACCATCCTTGATGGCAAATTGTACATTCATCAGACCATTAACCTTGAGCGCCAAAGCCATGTCTGTGGTTTGCCGTTCAAGCTCTTTGACCAGTTGCTTGCTCAAGGAGCGAACCGGCAATGTGCAGGCTGAATCACCAGAATGAATACCAGCTTCCTCAATATGCTCCATGATTCCGGCCACAAAAACCTGTTTGCCATCACAAAGCGCATCAACATCAATCTCGATTGCACCTGACAGATAGGAATCCAGCAATACCGGGCTTTTGCCCGATACCACCACAGCTTCCTTGATATAGCGTTCAAGATGTGGCTGATCGCGGACAATTTCCATTGCCCGGCCACCCAGCACATAGGACGGGCGGATAACAATCGGATAGCCAATCTGATCAGCAATCTTGATGGCTGCCGCTCCCGTCTTGGCAATGCCATTGCGTGGCTGGCGCAGTTTCAGACGCCGCAGCAATTTGGCAAACCGGTCGCGATCCTCTGCCAGATCAATGCAATCAGGCTGGGTGCCCAATATCGGCACTTTTGCCTTTTTCAGATTATTGGCCAGATTAAGCGGTGTTTGCCCACCAAACTGAACAATCACCCCTTTAAGGGTTCCGTTTGACTGTTCAACCCTGATAATTTCCAGCACATCTTCAATGGTCAGCGGCTCAAAATACAGCCGGTCTGAAGTATCATAATCAGTAGATACGGTTTCCGGGTTGCAATTGACCATGATTGTCTCATAGTCCTGCTCTGCCAGTGAAAATGCAGCATGACAACAACAATAGTCAAACTCGATCCCCTGACCGATCCGGTTGGGACCACCACCCAGAATAATAATCTTTTCACGATCTGACGGCATCGCCTCATTGCCATCAATCCCGTCAAACGCCTGATCATAGGTTGAATACATATAGGCAGTGGGCGATGAGAACTCAGCCGCACAGGTGTCAATACGCTTGTACAAGGGGTGAATCTTGTGCCGCAGCCTTGCCGCCCTCACCTTGGCTTCAGAACAATGGGCCAGTTGCGCCAGCCTGGCATCAGAAAAGCCCATGGCTTTCAGAACCCGGAAATTTTCCGCATCAGCCGGAAGCCCGTGTTTTTTAAGCTTTTTCTCAACTTCGACAATCTCGGCAATCTGCCGGATGAACCATGGATCATATTTGCACGATTCATGAATCTGTTCTGTATCGGCCCCGGCTCTTAAAGCTTCGGCCACAACCAGAATACGCTCGGGCACAGCCTTTGACAGGGCAGCGCGAATGGCATTCTTGTCATCACCATCTCCCAGCCCTTCAATTTCCACTTCATTAAGCCCGGTAAGCCCGGTTTCCAGACCGCGCAATGCCTTTTGCAGTGATTCCTTGAAAGTCCGGCCAATGGCCATGACTTCACCAACAGATTTCATCGCAGTTGACAAAACAGCTTCAGAACCCGGGAATTTTTCAAAGGCAAAACGTGGTATCTTGGTAACCACATAATCAATTGTCGGCTCAAACGCTGCCGGGGTCTGACCACCGGTAATCTCGTTATCCAGTTCATCCAGCGTATAACCAATAGCCAGTTTGGCAGCAATCCGGGCAATCGGAAAGCCGGTGGCCTTGGATGCAAGAGCTGATGAACGCGACACTCTGGGGTTCATTTCAATGATCACCAGCCGCCCGTCTTCAGGGTTAACCGCAAACTGCACATTAGACCCGCCAGTCTCCACCCCGATCTCGCGCAATACCGCTATCGAGGCATTACGCATGATCTGATATTCCTTGTCCGTCAGGGTCAGTGCCGGGGCTACAGTTATCGAATCGCCTGTATGCACACCCATCGGGTCAACATTTTCAATCGAGCAGATAATGATGCAATTATCATCCTTGTCGCGCACCACTTCCATCTCGTATTCTTTCCAGCCGACGATGGATTCTTCTATCAAGACTTCATTTGTGGGTGATGCTTCAATTCCGCTAAGCACGATTTCATACAGCTCATCCAGCGTATAGGCGATGCCACCACCCGTGCCGCCAAGAGTGAATGAAGGTCTGATGATTGCCGGCAGACCTGTTACCTTGTAAGCTTCAAGCGCCTGCAACTGGGCCGTAAGCCTGTGTTCTTCGCGCCGTTCAAACTCACTGTCATTCCATTGCTTGTCAAACTGTTTGACGTCACCGCCAGCATCGATGATCTGCTGCTTTTTCAAATTCCGCTGTTCATCAAACCGCTGTTTCAAACCTGAAGTGTTGACAAAAGCCGAGCGCGGCTGGTCCAGACCGATATTCTGCATTGCCGAACGGAACAGGTCACGGTCTTCAGCCTTGTCAATCGCTTCGGCCCTGGCCCCGATCAGCTCAACCCCATATTCTTCCAGAACCCCCATTTTGTTCAGCGAAAGCGCCGTATTCAGCGCAGTCTGGCCGCCCATGGTTGGCAAAATGGCATCAGGTTTTTCCTTTTCGATCACCTTGGCCACGACTTCCGGGGTAATCGGCTCAATATAGGTGGCATCGGCCAGATCAGGGTCGGTCATGATCGTCGCCGGATTTGAGTTGACCAGAATAACCCGGTAACCTTCTTCTTTCAGCGCTTTTACCGCCTGGGTGCCTGAATAATCAAACTCGCATGCCTGACCGATAATGATCGGTCCTGCACCAATGATCAGGATTGATTTAATGTCTGTTCTTTTTGGCATATTCTTCGCAATTTGGATAGGCAGGTCACTGTCTCTGCAAGCTGACAAATTAGCTACACTATTGCCCTGCCACGCGTAAACCCACTTGCAGCAATTTTTTCCAGAATCGGACATATTGTCCAAATCCTATATTTTGCAAAAATGCCACACATAATCAAAACCTGACCGGTTTCCGGTCACATCTTTATAATTGTTATGGAAACAACCGGTCGAATCCTTGACAGCACTCAAACACAAAGCGAAAACCACATCCTATCAAATGCGGCAAATTATGCGGGGATATCAATGAAAAGACTAATATTAACAATTCTTTTGGCACTAAGCGTGGCAGCAACTGCAGCCCAGGCAACCCAGAAGAAGCATTCACGCTTTAATTTTGGCTCCAAAAAATGGACGATTGATTCAAAATATCTTCCAAGAATGGTAGATTATTCCAGTGATGAAAAACCAGGAACAATCATAATCAACACCTCGCGGCGCTATTTGTATCTGATTCTTGGCAATGGCAAGGCCAAACGCTACGGCGTTGGAGTTGGCCGTGATGGTTTCAGATGGTCCGGTACTGAAAAAATCACCCGCAAGCGTGAATGGCCCGACTGGACACCACCGGCTGAAATGATTGCACGTGATCCTTCCCTGCCACGACATATGCCAGGCGGCCCCAAAAACCCGCTGGGGGCACGTGCCATGTATCTTGGCAACTCGCTTTATCGCATTCACGGCACCGCCAACCCCTGGACAATCGGGCGTTCTGTTTCCTCCGGCTGCATAAGATTGCGCAATGAGGATGTGGAAGATCTTTATTCAAAGGTAAAAGTCGGTGCAAAGGTCATCGTTAAATAGATTAAGGGCAATTAAGCTTGTTTTGCACAGGTGCTTTGCTACATAGATGCTTAAAGCTATCTGTATTTTCATGAATTGAGGCTCGCCATGTCTGCAAAACATACCAAACTGTTAATTCTGGGTTCTGGACCAGCTGGATACACAGCTGCAATCTATGCCAGCCGGGCCATGCTGGAGCCTGTCCTGATAATGGGTATTCAGCCCGGCGGCCAGCTTACCATCACCACCGAAGTTGAAAACTACCCCGGGTTTGCTGAAGAGATTCAAGGGCCATGGCTCATGGAGCAGATGAAAGCCCAGGCTGAAAAGGTCGGCACTGAAATGATTGCCGATCATATCACCGAAGTCGACCTTCAAGCACGACCCTTCAAACTGAAAGGTGATGCTGGTGAATATACTTGCGATAATCTGATTATCTGCACCGGCGCCCAGGCCAGTTGGCTTGGCCTTGAATCAGAAACCAGATTTCAGGGATTTGGCGTTTCGGCATGTGCAACCTGCGACGGCTTTTTCTATCGCGACAAGAAGGTTCTGGTAATCGGTGGTGGCAATACTGCGGTTGAAGAGGCATTGTTCCTCACCAATTTTGCCAGCCAAGTGGTGCTGGTTCATCGCCGTGATGAATTGCGGGCAGAAAAGATTCTGCAAAAGCGATTGTTAAAAAACCCGAAAGTCACCGTAATCTGGGACAGTGTACTGGAAGAAGTTCTGGGCAATGATGATCCCAAAGGTGTCACCGGTGCCCGTTTGAAAAACGTCAAGACCGGCGAGACACAACAGGTTGACTGTCATGGTATTTTCATAGCCATTGGCCACAAACCATCTACACAATTATTTGATGGCCAGCTTGAGTTAAAACGTGGTGGGTATATAAAAACCGCCCCTGATTCAACCGCCACCAGTATAAAAGGGGTTTTTGCTGCCGGAGACGTAACTGACGATCAATATCGTCAGGCGGTTACTGCAGCTGGTATGGGGTGCATGGCTGCTCTTGAAGCTGAGCGGTTGATCGCTGAAAGCGAGGATTAATGGACTGGGACAAACTCAGGGTATTTTACTCTGTTGCCGAAGCTGGCAGTTTCACACATGCAGGTGTTGCACTGGGTTTGTCACAATCTGCAGTTTCACGCCAGATTTCATCTCTGGAAGAAGATCTGAAAACCCTGCTGTTTCACCGCCACGCCCGGGGGCTGATCCTCACCGAACAGGGTGAAATTCTTTATCACACCACAATAGACATAAATTCCAAAGTGGCAGCAGCCAAATCCAGGCTGGTAGAATCCCGGGAAAAACCAACCGGTGACCTGCGCATAACTGCAACTATTGGTCTGGGTACTATCTGGCTGACACCACGCATTCGCGAATTTGTTGAAATGTATCCTGATATCAAGGTATCATTGCTACTGGCTGATTCAGAACTGGATTTGTCAGGTCGCGACGCCGATATAGCTATCCGGCTGCGCCAGCCAAAACAGCCCGACCTTATCCAGCGCCGATTGTTCACCGTGCATCATCATATATATTCTTCACCGGAATATCTGCGCCTGCATGGCATGCCGGAAACCATTGAGGATCTGGACAAGCATGCCCTGATTTCTTATGGCCAGTCAGCTCCGCAATATTTGCGTGATGTAAACTGGCTGCAGACAACTGGCCGCAAAGCCAATAATCCGCGCCAGGCCCGAATGCACATAAACAATATCTATGGGATCAGACGAGCTGTCGAGTCCGGCCTCGGCATTGCTTCACTACCCGATTATATAGTTGGCACTGAATCAAATCTGCTGACCATTGACCTTGGACTTGATAACCCGGTTTTCGACACTTATTTCGTCTATCCTGAAGAATTGCGGCAATCAAAACGCATAGCCGTATTCCGCGATTTCATAGTAGCGCGCGCCAAGGAATGGAAGTTTTAGAGCAGGCTGTCACAAGCCATGCTTTCAACACATAGCATATATGCAATATTTCCTGTTGCCCGCATGCCAATCAAACACCATTATAGGTTTCAACAGTTGTTTTCAGGTTAGATAGCTCAGCCACTCTCTTCCCCCCTGATGGCAAATTGCTGCAAAGCCTTGATGTCCCTCGTTTTTTGCATGAGGCTTTCAAAACCTGAAACAAACTGATCTGGACCGGATTGCGACAATGCAATCCGGTCTTTTTTATTTGCATAACTATAACCATCCTTATCACTGCCAGTAAGCTCATGAAGATTTTACACAATTAAATCAGTCAGTTAACAGGCACCTAACCCGTATTTCCTGCGAAGGCAGGAATCCAAATGGATGGTGCAAAACCGTTCTAAACCATCCACGTGGTTTCCTGCCTTCGCAGGAAAGACGATCAAAACGCAGGGTATTTCAATAAAATCCTGATACTTAACGCGTATCGCATTAGAATAGATTAAAGAACTCACTTGCAGATATGAGGCAGGTCTTGCAAAGCAAGGCCGTTCATTTCTGCAAAGTGAATTCACCCTGACGCGACAGGCGCTAACAGGTGCTGCCATTAGCACAATCTGTGTTTGGATCAGCCTCGGAAAAAAGGCTACTTGCCCTTCTTCCATGATCTCGCCAGCTTTACGGCCTTGTCATATTGTGCCTTGCTGAGAGATTTGGCGAAGGCGTCCATTTTCTCATCCTTGCGCCCGCCAGCTGATGCCAGTAAATGCCATTTTACCGCCTCAACTGCATTGCGCTCAACCCCGCGGCCAACCGAAAACAGTCTGGCCACCCGGTTCTGGGCTATGGCATTGCCATTTCTGGCCGCAAATAACAGCCATTCAGCTCCGATTTTCTCATCGCGCTGCACCCCTTCACCGCGAAATACCATGACGCCATAATCAAGAGCCGCATCTGACACCCCTGAAAGGGCTGCCCGTTTGAATATTTCAGCCGCCTTTACCGTATCTTTCTTCACCCCCCGGCCTTCAAGATATAAAAGTCCAAGATTGTAAAGAGAATCTGCAAATCCGCTATCTGATGCTTTTTTGAACCACTTGACCGCCTTGTCCCATTGTGGCTTGGCTCCTGTGGCGCCGGTATATATCAGGCCAAGATTATGCTGTGCCGGCAAATGCCCGGCCTTTGCAGCCTTTTTGAGCCAGACAAGCCCTTCCCTGCCCCCTGCACCATTTGATCCATTTGACAATAGCATCATGGCCAGCGAGAACATGGCACCTGAATGGCCCTGTTTTGCAGCAGCTCGATACCAGTCCATGGCGGTTTTGCGGTTCTTTTTAACCCCGTTGCCATGTTCAAACATTGACCCCAGCATCGCCTGTGCCTGACTGTTGCCGGCATTGGCAAGATTTGCAGCCAGATTATAGGCTTCCTTGTATTTCTTGTCAGTATAAAGCGCTTTTACTTCATCAAAACTGTCAGCTGCCGCCATTTGCACCATGTTCAATGCAAGCAGCCCAATTATCAGACAAGCAACTATTCGTCTCATTTTGCTTTCATAACCTTCATTAATTCAGTTATCACACTAAAAGCCTTTTGCGGTGATTCCCACATTTCATCATTCGGGCAAATAAAATCGGCACCATCACCAACTGCACGCACGGCATTATCACCCGTCATCCCATCAAGTACAACACAGGGTATTTCAAATAAATCTGACCACCATTTGATGATACTCTCATCATTTTGCGGCCATTCAATGTCAGAAAAACCAATATAGTCAGCCCCCGCCTCTGCCAGTTCCATTGCCAGATGCCTATTATTGCCACAATCAGCCCCAATGATTACATTATCGCCAATTAACGCCCGGGTCCGTTGGTAATAATCAGCCCCTCCTGGCAAATGCACCCCGTCACCCCAGTGCTGTTGCGCCATGCCGGAGCTGCAATCAAGCAGAACTGCAATTCCAGCAGCCCTTGCCTGTTCGGCCATGAGTGATAATTCCCCA
>JALXCV010000068.1 GCA_026990765.1 Hyphomicrobiales bacterium
GTTCTCTGTTCATGCCAAAGCCCTGCCGGGAAACCCATATGACGGACACACGCTTGAAACCATCCTGCCACTAATCGATGCCTTGACCGGCGGTGTTCTCAAGCGGGTTCTGGCCGCCGCCGTATACAACTTCCACCTGCTCCTCAAATCGATCAGGTCCCTTTGGGCCTTTTTGCCGTGGCTGCTCTACCGTTATTGCATGGGAAATTTGCGTAGTTCACGTCCGGCTAAAAAATTGTCATGCCGGATTATGGAAAACCCGGACCGGTGTGCAGTCAGAAATAATTGAACGAATCTGGCAGGCTGCTAGCTCAGCAACCTTCCATCGCGTGTTGAGAACAGATGTGCGCGGTCAATGTTGAATGACAGTATTACATTCTGATCTTCCGAGTAATTCTTGTTGCCTGTCACCTTTACGGTAATATTGTGGTCTCCGATATGTGTATAGACCAAAGTCTCGCTACCGAGTGACTCAGCCAGACTGACAGGTGCCTGCCAGATTACGGTTCCAGATTCGGGTTTTTGCAATTTTTCAATGACGTCGATATATTCCGGGCGAATGCCTATTTCTATGTCTTCGCCGTCTGCTGCTGTTTTGATTCTTTCAGCTGGGATGCTTATAGTTTGGCCGTCGGGTAATTGCAGTTGATCCTTGCCAGTCAATTTGCATCTAATAAAGTTTATGGCAGGAGACCCCAGGAAACCGGCAACGAATTTGTTTGCAGGATTATGATAAAGCTCATTTGGCGTTCCAAATTGCTGCACATAACCGCCATCCAGTACAGCGATACGATCTGCCAGTGTCATGGCTTCGACCTGATCATGGGTGACATAGATCGTTGTGGTTCCCACACGGTGCTGAAGTTTTCTGATTTCTACACGCATTTGGGTGCGTAGTTTTGCATCCAGATTGCTAAGCGGCTCATCCATCAAGAAGACGTCCGGGTTGCGGACAATCGCACGGCCCATGGCCACGCGCTGGCGTTGCCCGCCCGACAAGGCGCGCGGCTGGCGGTCAAGTAAATCCTCAATCCCTAAAATACCGGCGGCTTTTTTTACCGCTTTTTCACGCTCGGCCTTTGTTTTGCCACGCAGCTTGAGACCAAAGCCCATGTTTTCTGCAACCGTCATATGCGGATAAAGCGCGTAGTTTTGAAAAACCATTGCGATATTTCTGTTCTTGGCGGGAACATCGTTGACCTTGTTTTCACCGATATACAAGTCACCGCCGCTGGCGTCTTCAAGGCCGGCAAGCATGCGCAACAGGGTTGATTTTCCGCAGCCGGATGGTCCGACAAATACAACAAATTCACCGTCCTTTATCTCAAGGTCTACACCTTTGATAACAGACACTTCGCCAAAAGATTTGGTTATATTCTCATATCTGACTGAGGCCATGAGTTTATTCCTTAAGTGTTTTGGTTTTAACAGGGTTAGTCAATAATGTGGCGGGCAATACTCGCTCAAAAGCAGCTGCGGCCCGTAACACCGACATATCATCAAACTGACGACCCACAATTTGCAGGCCAACTGGCAGGCCACTATTTGTAAAGCCACAGGGGATTGAACATGCCGGCTGCCGGGTAAGATTAAACGGATAACAAAATTCTGCCCAGTCTACCCAGGATTGATATCTGGAGTTTTCAGGTACATTCAGTCCGGCTGTGAAGGCCGGGATCGGCAAGGTCGGTGTTATCAGGAGATCATATTCCTGATGAAAAGCGTTTGCCCGTGCGCCCAGTTCAATTCTGTTTTGTGCTTCGTTCTGGTAGTCGAGAAGTGATGTTTCTTTAGCTTCGATAAATACCTGCAATAAGCCCGGATCCAGCATCTGGAGCTGTTCCTCATTCAGATTGCGCAATCGCCAGGCAACAGATGAATGCCAAAATGCCTTTATGATTTCATCACTTTTGCTGACATCCAGGTCTTTTTCCTCGACAGTGGCGCCCAGGCTTTCAAATATCGAGGCGGCTTCACGAATTCGAAGTGCGACATCTTCATCAACATGTTTTCCGCCCAGATTTGGGCTGTAAGCGATTTTAAGCCCTTTAACTCCGCCAAGGCACCCGGCTGCATAGTCTTCGTGGTTATATGGCAATGTATACCAGTCGCGTGAGTCGGGGAGGGACAACACGTTCATCATATGGGCAGCATCCTTGACGGTTCGGGCAATTGGACCGGCATGAGACAATGTACTGAAGGCACTTGGTGGATAATTCGGCACCCGGCCAAAACTGGGTTTGTGGCCAAACACCCCGGTAAATGCCGCTGGAATGCGAATTGAGCCACCGGCATCAGTGCCGATATGCAGACATCCCATTCCAAGCGCTGCTGCAACAACGGCACCGCCACTGGAGCCACCTGGTGTTGTCGATGTGTTCCATGGGTTTCTGGTAATCCCGTGGCGCGGGCTATCGGTCACGCCTTTCCAGCCAATTTCCGGGGAAGTGGTCAAGCCAAGCAAAACCACACCGGCCTCTTTCAGGCGGGAGACAAAGGAAGAATCCTCGCTGGCTGGTTGCTTCATGTCAAAAACAGCGCTGCCGGCTGTGGATATCCAGCCCTTGACGCTGGTTGTGTCCTTGCTGGTGGTAGGGACGCCATCAATGGCGCTTAATGGTTCATTGCGTTGCCAGCGTTTTTCAGAATCTTTCGCCGATTTCAAAGCTCCTTCAACATCGACAAGGCAAAAAGCATTTACTTCATCATTAAATCTTTCAATGCGTGAAAGGCAGGCTTGAGTTGCTTCAACCGGTGAGAATTGCCCCGAAGCAAAACCTTTGGTCAAGGCATCAACTGAAAGGTCGGCCAAACTATTGTTTTTGTTAGTATCCACTACAGTTTCCTGTGCAAAGCGCATGATAATATCTGCCCCTTATCGCTAACCTTTTAAGCGCGATCACAATTGCTTTCCTGTTTACAAAGGCAAGCATGTTGCAAATGAAAAATGAACCGGGGTAAAATCCGGGTGTTGTTCAGGAGCGCAAAAGAGCGGCTCCTGAACGGGTGGATTTGGTTATTTTGTTGGATAACCAGCCACATTGTTAAACGGTGCAAGCAGTTCATCAGCTTTAGCCTGCGCTGCGGCTGCTGCCTGTGTAACGCTACTCTTGCCGGTAATAACGGCCTGGAAAGCATCTCCCATTGGTTGCGCAACGGCGAGATAATTATAGGTCGAATACCATGGCTTGGTGTATTTCAGCTGTTTGACAGCCACACCGGCATCTGGATATTTGGCAATGAAATCTTTCATCACATCCATATCGTAAGAGCTTTTGCGTGGTGAGAAATATCCGCTGGCCCGGCTCCATGAACCAAGTTGATCAGCTGAGGTGATCCATGACACAAACTTCCAGGCAGCAGCTCTTTGGGCTTCACTTTGTCCTTTGAAGATGACCATTGAAGCACCACCAACGGGAACTGCATTGCGCACATTACCTGGAACAAATCCAACACCATATTTGAACTTGGCGTTTTTACGAACATTGCCCAAGGCACCGGTTGAAGCGATCATCATGGAAGTGCGGCCAGCAAAGAAGTCGGCAGCAACCTGCGATGAAGGGGTAACAGTGTCAGGCATGATGCCATATTTATGGGCCAGATCATCATAAAATTGCAGAGCGCCTTTGGTTGTTGGTGAATTGTAGTAAACTTCACCGGGATATTCGGTATTGTAATACTGACCACCATTGGCCATCACAAAACCTTGCAATATCCAGTTGCCATAACCAACCTGCTGCGGGAACATCAGACCATAACGGGTGGTTTTGGCGCCATCTTTCCTGACAAGTTTCTTGCCAAATTCGATCAGTTGTTTCCAGTTTGCCGGCGGGGTATCCGGGTCAAGACCAACTTCCTTGAAGTGATCCTTGTTGTAGTACAAAATGGGTGTCGAATTCTGAAATGGTACGGCATACAGCTCACCGTTTACCATGGCATTGAAACGAACGCCCGGCCAGAAATCCTGCAAGAATTCAGCCGAAGTCTTGTTGTCTGCCTTCAGGAATGATGCGATTGGTTCGATCTGCTTTTTCTGAACAAATTCAAGAACATTATTGGCACCAACCATTGCAACAGCGGGTGGATTTCCAGCTTCCATTGCAGCGGATGCCTTGATACCGGTTTCAGCATATGATCCTGTATAGACAGCAATCACCTTAACATCGCTTTGAGACTTGTTGTATTCTGCCACAACCTCTTTCATGATTATGGCAAGTCGTCCCTGCACGGAAGTTGGAAAGTAAAACTTGATTTTTTCTGCAGCAATTGCCTGGGGTACGGCAACCCATCCGCTGGCCAGAACAGCTACTGCCAAAGCAGTGCCGGTTGCAAGGGTTTTCATTTTGCTTGCAAATTTGTGTTTTATACGCATGGCTTTTCCTCCTGTTGTACTCGGTGAGTATTGTTGGTTGTTAAAGATAAAAATGTCTGGCTGTGCTGATTAGTTCACATCGAATGGAGATCACCCTTTCTTGCTTATTTAATGCCGGAAAACATGAAGCTGTTGACGAACTGTTTCTGGAACAGGGTGAATGCGATTATCAGCGGCAGCATTACAATCATTGTTCCAGCGGCAATGAGACCCCAGTCGGCAGCGCCTTCAGCAGCGCGTGCGAAGCTTGCAAGGCCAACTGTCAGTGTCATTTTGTCCGGGCTGTCTATCACCATCAGCGGCCACAGGAATTCGTTCCAGTGAGCAACGACACTGACGATTGAAAACGCCACCAGCGCCGGTTTTGCCAGAGGCAGAAGAACGTAGCGCAGAATTTGAAACCAGTTGCATCCGTCAATGACAGCAGCATCTTCAAAATCGCGCGGAATGGATTTGAATGTCTGGCGCAGTAGAAATGTACCAAAAGCCGAGGCAAAATATGGTGCCATAACCGCAACCAGCGTATCAGACAGTCCCAGCCCCACCAGAGTTTTTAAATTCGGCACGATCAAAATGGGCGGTACAATCATTAATTGCAGTAAAAACAGGTAAAACAGAAATGTCTTGAACGGGAATTCGAGCCGCGCGAACGCATAGGCTGCCAGGGTGATTGTGACCAGTTGAACACTGAGAATACCAAACACGACAATCAGTGTGTTGATATACAGGCCGACGAAATCCGCGCTCATCCAGGCCAGTTCATAATTCGCCAGTGTTGGCATGAAATTTGGTACTACCGAAGCCATATCCAGTCCGCCAAAAGTTTGCGGTTTGAATGATGCGACAACCATCCAAAGGAAGGGGCCAGACCAGATAATGGTTATGGCGCTGATGATGACAAAGAATGCCAATGCCGCCGGGAATGATCTTTTTCTTGTATTAGCCATGGCCGAAGGTGCTCCCATACCGAACTGGTTTCAACTTGGAAAAAAACGGTGTTTCTGATAGATAATTCTCAAGATTCATAATGGATGCCCCGTTCCATCGTGCGAATGGAGAAAAATGAGAATGCCAGCAGGGCAATGACACTGACCACAGTAGAGGTTGTTGCTTTGGCAGCATCATTGAATTCATGAGCGTTTTGAAAAATATAATAAAGGACAAGGTTGGTTGATCCGATCGGTCCGCCCTTGGTCATCATGATAACATGGTCGACATAGGTAAAGACGTGGATCAGGGCGATAATGAATACAAAAGCCGTCGTTGGTCCAAGCAGTGGCAAGGTGATATAGCGGAGACGTTGAAAATAGCTGGCACCTTCCAGCTCAGCGGCCTCATAATATTCTTCGCCAATCCCCTGCAAACCGGCGATGTAAAACAGCATGTAAAAACCGGCATTTTTCCAGATTGACAAAAGCATCATTGAAAAAAGCGCTATATCTGAATCGCCCAGCCAGTTGGTTGAGCCAATACCAATTTTGGCAAGATAATAATCGAGCAGGCCGATATTGGGGAAATACACAAATATCCACAGTGCAGCAGCTGCAATCAGTGGAACCAGTGTAGGGAAAAAGAATATTGCGCGGGCAAAGTTCTTGAAACGGGTTGATTCCATCAAGGCCAGTGCCAGACCGAAACCTACGGCCAGGGATGGAATGACAGTTCCCACGGCATAAATAATGTTATTTTTAACGGCGACCCCGAATTCCGGGTCCCGGAACAATCGCGCATAATTATCAAAGCCGACAAAGCTGGCAGTTTCCTGACCATAGGCTTTGAAGAAAAAACTGTCCCACAGCACCTGAACCATCGGGTAGTAGGTAAACATCACAAGAAAAAACAGCGCCGGCGTCAAATACAACCATACTTTTATCCCTGATGACATTTTACACCTCCCAATGTTAATAACGCCATGTTGCTCTGCAACTTGAATGACAGATTGACATAAGCATCAGCATGAGTCAATAATTAATTACAGTAATTAACTAATGTAGGAAAATTCAGATGGCTGGTGGCTCAATAAATGAAATGCGGCGCAGAAACCGCAAGATCGTTTTGCAGGAAATCGTGTTCAATGCGCCGGCATCAAGGAGCCAGATATCAAAGAACACCGGACTGACCGGGGCTGCTGTATCACGTATTACACGGGAACTTATCGATGTGGGCTTGATCAGCGAAGGTAAAACTGTCGAAGTGAAAGGGCAGGTTGGCCGGCGCAATGTACGTCTTGAGCTGGCCGATAATGGCGCCTATGTTTTGGGCATTGCCTTGACCGCCAATTCCCAATCCATATCAATTGGCAACAGCAAAGGTGAGATCGTCGCTCAAAGACGCATGGAAGGGTTGGTGCTGGAGAACCCGGCTGTCGTGGTTGAGCAAATAAGCCGCGCTGCCAACAAGATGATCCAGTCTGCAAATATTGAACTGGGCCGCGTTGTAGGCTGCGGGATTGCTGTTGGTGGTGTTGTTGATCCAGATTCAGGTGTCCTTATTCGTTCTGATCCGCTTGAATGGTATGATTTGCCATTGGCCTCAATGTTTCATGACAGTCTGGGACTGCCTGTTAGGCTTGAAGGTCGTGCCGTTGCCCTGCTGATGACCGAGCACAAGCGCAACTCTGCCAAAGCCAAGGAAAATGTTGTCTTGATCAGTAATGGTTTGTGGGTTGGTGGCGCCATAATGCTTGACGGGAATATTGTGAAGGGGCAATCAAACATGATAGGCCAGATTGGCCATTTTGCCGTTAATGGAAATCAAAAACAATGTGTTTGCGGGCGTAAGGGATGTCTGGATGCAACGGCCTCAGGATTGGCCATTCTGGATCAGTTGCAACATATTGAACTGCCCGCAAGCATGAAGCCGGGAGACAGGTTGCGCGCATTGTCAGAAAATTCCAATCTTTCAAATCCAGAGATAAATCAAGCCTTCATGCAGGCCGGCAGGAATATGGGCTATGCGGTGGATGCTCTTTTGTCGATGCTCGATCCTGAACAAATACTCCTGACAGGGGCAACCCACAGACAGGAAAAATACATTGAAGGTATACGCGAAACACTAACCACTTTGCGACCCGGACAATCGGACTGGCCAGTAAAAGTAAGCCGCGTAACCAGTGATCAGTCAGCAATCTGGCTGGGCCTCAACGCATTTGTCTTTTCAACATCACTCAACATAGATCAACTGAAAGCGGCATAGCAGATACCAATGCCGGTCCTTGCCCCAACAGGGCTTAAACCGGGGGGGTAAGCAAAATAGCTATCATTACTGATATGTTTCAAGTCTGCAGCCACACATATTCCGGCTTGTTAGTGCAGAGCAAATGAAAATTATAAGGAAATCATCCTGTGAAATCCTGGCTCGATTCACCTTGCCATTTGCCCTGTATGGTAACGCCCGCCGCGGGATTGCGTGGCGGGCGGAGAGTTGGTGGTTTAGAAGTCGAAATTGTCGATGTTTTTGGCATTGAATACGGCGCGTTCTGGCAGCAGGATTATACCATTGCCTTCAGCTTCGTATTTATAGCCCTGTACTGAATTTGGAGAAACTTCGACAGTACCGACACCTGGCACCTTGATTTTGTCGCCTACCTTCCACTTGGCACCTTTTACCAGCTCATTGGCAATGTAAACTGCCAATTTGCCCTGCATTACCACGTCCCAAAGGCCAAAACGGTCAACTGTTCCGCTTTTCACATATTGGCGCATGGTGTTGGGGGTTGAGAAACCGGTAACGATGACTTTTCCGGCAATTCCAAGGTTTTCAGCTGCTTGTGCCGTACCTGGAAGGGCATTGGCATCAGGGCAGATCACTGCATCAAGGTCAGGATAGGTCTGGAACAGGGCTGTTGGCACCTGTACCGCTTTTTGCGCATCCTGATTTGAGAATACTGTGGTGACTACTTTCCAGCTCGGATAATCCTTGGCGATGATTGCCTTTGCTACTTCTGCCCACTGGTTCTGGTCAGTCACTGTGGGTGAAGAATAGTGGAATGCCACCTGATGCGGTGCTTTTGGATCTTTCATTTGATCGGCTGCCATCTTGACCAGTAAGCCACCAAGTTGTTGTGGTGTTCCCTGATTAATATAGTAGCTGCGGCATTGCGGATTTACATCAGAATCCCAGGTCAATACCTTGACACCACGATCTTGTGCCCGTTTAAGCGCTTCACACAACCCGTCTGGCGACAGCGATGAAATGGCTATGGCGTTAAAACCCTGGTTTACGAAATTGTTGATAAATTCCACCTGACCGGAAACGGATGCCTGTGAAGGCCCGTCATATTTCACTACAATGCCAAGTTGTTTGCCCATGGCCTTTGCCCCGGCACCGCCAGATTCAAAAAAGCCGACTCCGGTAAGCTTGGGAATGAATGCAACACGGGCATCATCAGCAAATGATGCTGTTACCGAAATGCCAAGTGTCAGGGCAGATATCAACGCCCCTGTTATTATTTTTCCAAATTTCATTTTCTTTTTCTCCTTTCATATGTCTCAGATATGGGCCGTTTGCCGGCCTCTTGGTGAAGGCGAATGAGGCTCACTCGCCAATTGCTGCCATTGCCCCTCGTTCAGTCTCATAAGCTGCCCGGTTGGCGCGTTTTCTTTGCAGTGCCGACATTCCGATACGGGCTGCAACCGTACCGATAAGCAGGCCTCCAACAATAACCGGCACCACGTCGCTGGTTATCCCCAGTGACAAGAGGCCCTGACGCAGGAATCCCAATACAAGACCGGCTAAAAATGTACCCAGGACAGAACCCTCACCGCCATAGATAGAAGAGCCTCCCAGCACTACTGCAGTAATGATGTTAAGCAGCGCTTCAGAACCCAGATCAGAGCGTGCAGAGGTAAAATAGGCAGTCAGCACCAATCCGGCCACAGCTGCAGCAAATCCGTTAATTGCATAGACCGTGATCAAGGTGCGCTTGACCGGCACACCGGTATAGCGGGCAGCCTCTGGGTTGACGCCGATCAACTGTAAAAACCGGCCAAAGCGTGTGTGCTTCAACAGCCAGCCGGCAATCAGGGTCAGCACTATGGTGACAACCAGTGGCATGGGCACCCATCCAAGGCGACCAGTGCCAAACCAGGTAAAGGATTTGGGCAGGCCGTTTATACCTTCATATTGATAGGCTTCAAAACCACCAGCATTATAGGCCTTGAACCCCAGCATGTCCAAAAGTGTTGGCAGACCGGTGGCCAGACCCGAATAGAAAAACAGCAGGGCCAGAGTTATGACCAGCGGGTTGACATCCGTATTGGCAACAACAGTACCATTGAAAGCCCCGGCCAGTAGTCCCACCCCCAGGGCCACTGCCACCGCCAACCAGATGGGTGCACCGGCAACAAAGCTCAGCCCCAGTATGATTGAGGCAAGGCCCATGAGCGATACGCCTGAAATATCGATACCGCCAGTCATGATAATCAAGGTCAGCCCTACAGCAGCGATGATTACATGCACGAAATCACTGGTAGAAAATAACAGGTTTTGTACGTTAAGGAAGGCCGGGTTGATCATCCCCAGAACTGCCAGTTCGACCACCAGTGCCACCAGTAACATAAATTCCCAGCTCTTGAGCCAGCCAAACCTTGTCATTGTCGTTGCTCCGTCTGTTCAAGTGTTTGCGCTTTTGTTCCATCTTCACCATGCAGCATTTCACTGGAGCGTGCAGCCAGCAGGCGGTTGCGGGCCATGCGGCGGATCAGATAATCCAGTACCACCACAATCAGCAGCACCGCACCGGCTACGGCATCATTCCATGAGCCGGGTATCCGAAGGAAAATCATCATTGAATCAACCGTTGTAAGAAACAGCGCACCGATTACCGCTGACCAGACCGTACCGGTCCCCCCCATCAGGGAAACCCCGCCCAGTACCACCGCTGCAATCGCCTTTAGTTCCTGTCCATCACCGGTCTGCATTGGTACAAAACCGATCTGCCCGACAAAGACAATTGCTGCCATGCCGGAAAACAATCCGGCCAGCACATAGGCAACAAAGCGGGTTTTCCTGGTGTTGATGCCCAATAAATAGGCACCATCCAGATTGTCACCAACTGCATAAAAGTTGCGTGTCCAGCGAATTTTCCACATCAATATGGCGACAATGATAACCAGTGCAGAAACGCCCCAGACCATCATCGGAATGTTGAATATGCGCGTAACTGACAGTGATTTGATATTGTGCGGGATTGATTCAATCCAGCTGCCGCCGGTCAAAACCCGCATCAGACCGCGGAAAACACCCAAAGTGCCAAGGGTCATGATGATCGGCGGTATGCCGACAAATACCACCCCGATGGCGTTGACCATGCCGCCAGCCATTCCGGTAAGCAGGGCAGCAAGCATGGCCACCGGAAGGGGTATTCCGGCATTGAGTGCAAAGCCGAATATCACCGCTGACAATCCGGCAATGGCACCGACTGAAACGTCTATGCCGCGGGTTAGAATAACGAACATCTGGCCC
This sequence comes from Hyphomicrobiales bacterium, assembly GCA_026990765.1. Taxonomy (GTDB): domain Bacteria; phylum Pseudomonadota; class Alphaproteobacteria; order Rhizobiales; family Aestuariivirgaceae; genus JALWJW01. The sequence continues at coordinate 10,838 of JALXCV010000068.1, forward strand.
ATGGCAATCAGCATCAGGAATAGTGATGAATTGACAATATTGATCAGGGTCATGGGCCGCAATACGGCACTGTTTACATTGCTTACCGCCAGGATCATTACTACCAGTAACAGCAGCACCAGAAACTCGCGGCTTTTGAGTATCCGGCTCATTTTGATACCTCATCAGTTTCAGCCAGTGTGGCAGCAGCGATGTGATCCACATCGATCTGTCCTTCAGGCATCTCGCTTAATCGTCCGCGATGCATGATCAGCACCCGGTCGCTCACTTCAGCAATTTCGCTGACTTCAGAAGATATGACCACAACGCCAACCCCGGCTGCGGTAAGTTCCCGGATAATACGATAAACATCCTGGCGCGCGCGTGCATCAATGCCCCTTGTGGGTTCATCAAGAATGATCACCCGCGGTTCGGGAGCCAGTGTCTTGGCCAATACTATTTTTTGCTGGTTCCCGCCTGAAAGCGTGCGGGCCTCCTGCATGGGAGAGGAAAGCTTGATGCGCAATTGCTGGATGAATTGTTGGGCCAGTTTGTTTTCCTGTGCCGGTGACATGAAATGCGCACCGCTTAGAGCCATGACCGACGATGATATGGTCTGTGCGCATGGCAGGGACAGAAAAATACCATGTGCATGCCGGTCCTCGGGCACATAGGAGAGCCGCATTTCCTGACATATGCGCGGGCTACGCTGGGGCGCGGCTTTGCCGTTTATAACCACCTCACCAGTTGCAGATTTGTCAATCCCATAGATTGCTTCGGCCAGTTCTGTTCGCCCGGAGCCAACCACGCCGGAAATCCCTACCACCTCGCCAGCCCTGACGCTGAAACTTACATCATGAAAACTTTGCGATGAAAGGTTGCGAACCTCAAGTACCAGACTGGTATCATCGGGCATGGTGCCGGCTGCTTCGCGCTCGGCACTGGCATCAAAATCTTCAGGCAGCATTGCCTCAACCAGTATTTCGGTAGTCAGTCCTTCTGTCGGGGCGACAAGCACAAATTGTCCATCGCGCAATACGCTGACACAATCGGATATGTCCAAAACTTCATCCAGACGGTGCGAGATGAACAAGATACCGATACCCCGGCCAGTCAGGGCACGTATCTGGGTTGCCAGACTCTCAACCTCGTGATGTGTAAGCGATGAGGTGGGTTCATCGAGAATCAGCACCTTGGCGTTGCGCATCAGTCCGCGGGCAATTTCTACCAATTGCTGGTTGGCGATGGAAAGCGTGCCGCCATGGGCATTGAAATCAACTTTCAAACCAATCTCGGCAGCAATTTCACGCGCATGCTGCCTTATTGTGCTGCTGTCGCCATCAAGTCCGGTGGTAAGATTTTCCAGCACTGAAAGATTGGGGAAAATATGAGGCTCCTGTGGAACCATGTAAATTCCGTGTGCATGTGCCTGTGAAGGTCGGGCCAGTATCTGTGCCTTCCCCTCAACCTCGATCAGACCTGCGGTTGGCTGATAGGCACCTGATATTATTTTCACAATTGTTGACTTGCCAGAGCCGTTGCCTCCGAGCAGGGCATGAACCTCGCCTGGACGAATGTCGAAATCAATGCCGCGCAGCACGGTAACACTTTCAAATACCTTCCAGATACCGCGCAACGCCACCAGAGGATCGCTGGCCCGGTGGCCTTGTTTGCTGGCCTGTGCCACTCTCACTCTCCGTTCAAGACAGCCGCGTGGTCAGGCATAACCAGACGGAAGAAATCTTTTTCACGTGTACCGGTGGTCATCAGATCACGCAGGCCTTCAACAGTTGCCTTGTAGTGATCGGTCTGACGATGTGCATCAACTGCCGCCTCATCTTCAAAAGCTTCATAAATAACGAAATGGTTTTCATCTTCAGGGTCTTGCAACACGTCAAACCGGTAATTTCCAGGTTCATTGCGTGTGCCATCAAAGTTTTCCTTAAACACATCAAAAAACTCTGCAACCTTGCCAGGTTTGATCCTGATATGGACAAGTTGAACAAACATGTGACCTCCTGATTAGCAACTGTATGATCAAATGTGAATCGCTGAATGAAGCGATCATATGTATAACCAAAAAGCTTTTGAACACTTATGTCAACTTAATTCTGTCTGTAAAACCCTGCTAAAGCCAGTAATTAGGGATATTTGATAAAACCCTATGGACAACTGAACGCGCAGTTGTATTTATAGTGTAACAATGTATCGTAAACAGTCGTCATGATGGACGAGCTTTCGAGATGGAGTTGTTGCATAATGCCACCAGAATTAGCTATGCAGGATGCCAGTCATTTTACTGACCCGATACCGGGCAATGCCGACACTGATATAATCACGCGTGCTGCATGGCTTTATTATAATGACGGACTGACCCAGAATCGCATTGCCGACATGCTGGGGGTTTCGCGTATCAAGGTGTCGCGCCTCCTGGAAAAAGGTCGCCAGAGCGGTCTGATAGAACTGCGCATCAACTCTCCCTTTGATGGCTGCATCAGCCTACAACGCGAACTGGTTTCGGCATATGGGCTGGCTGATGCGCGCGTGGTGCCAGAGGCTCCCGATCTGCATGCACCACCGCGCATCGGGCGCGCTGCCGCCAGCTTCCTGATGCAGATGCTTGAGCCAAACGATCTTCTGGGTGTGGGCTGGGGTGAAGCCACCTCGATAACCCTTCGCTACATGGCCCCGGTATTTCCAAAGTCCAATATTTCAGTAGTAAGCCTTACCGGCGGGGTTTCGGCCTATATTGGTGACACATTTTTATATGGGCCACGCGGCAATGCACATCTGATCCCTACACCTTTGAGAGTGTCAACTCCTGAACTGGCAGAAATGCTGCGCCATGAGCCTTATGTGCGACATGTACTGGATATTGCCGCCACATCGCGCGTGGCGCTGATCGGGGTTGGTGCCGTGGCCAGTTCTGCCACTTTGGTTCGCTATGGCTATTGCAGCCATTCCGAGATCGAACTTTTTGCCAGACGCGGCGCAGTGGGTGATATTCTGGGCTATTTCTATGACGAAAACGGACAGATACTGGATCTGGATTTGCACCGCCATGTAGTGGCACTGCGCCCGCAAGAACTGCGCAAAATACCAAATGTTGCCGCTGCTGCTGCCGGCAAGGACAAGGTGGCATCAATCCTTGGCCTGTTGCGTGGCAAGCTGGCAAACATCCTGATCACTGATGAAACTACTGCACGCGAATTGCTGAGGAGGTCAAAATGAGCACACATTTTCTGGTTTTGGATGCCGGCACCGGCAGTGGAAGGGCGGTTATCTTTGACCGTAAAGGCAATCAGATCGGCTTTGCCCAGGAAGAATGGAATCACCTGCCCGAACCGGGTGTGCCTGGCTCCATGGGGTTTGATTTTGATGGCGGCTGGAAGTTGCTTGCCCGCTGCATAAGGAAGGCACTGGACAATTGTGGCCTTGCCGGGGCTGATATTGCCGCTGTTTCCTCCACCTCAATGCGCGAGGGGATTGTGCTTTATGACGCTAGCGGGCGTGAACTGTGGGCCTGTGCCAATGTGGATAGTCGTGCCTCGGGCGAAGTGGTTGCACTCAAGACAAATTCACCGGACCTTGAGCGGGAATTTTATCAGACAAGTGGTGAGACCTTTGCGCTTGGTGCCTTGCCACGGCTGAACTGGCTGCGCAATCATCATCCACGCCTGTTTTCCAAAGTGCGCAGCATGTCGATGATCAATGACTGGATTGGCGCAAGGCTCACCGGGCAAATTACCGTTGAACCAACCAACGGCTCTACCAACGGGCTGATGGACCTTAACCAGCGGGACTGGTCTGATGAGCTGATAGAAAAAGCCGGTCTTGATCGCGAAATTTTCCCGCGTGTGGTTGAACCAGGTGCAGTTGTAGGCAAAGTCACAGCTGATGCTGCTGAAGCCACCGGACTTGTCAAGTCAACTCCCTTTGTTGCAGGCGGAGGTGATGTGCAGCTGGGTGCGGTGGGGCTTGGAATGCTGGAAATGGGTGAAGCAGCCATTCTTGGCGGCACTTTCTGGCAACAGATTGTCAATATCCCGCAGGGGCTTGTCGATGATACTATGCGTTTGCGGGTAAATGCTGCAGCAATTACCGGAATGAACCAGGCTGAGGCGATCACCTTTTTTGTCGGCCTTGCGGCGCGCTGGTTCCGTGACGTATTCGGGGCTGAGGAAAAACGTCTGGCTGCAGAACAACAGCGCGATGCCTATGACCTGCTGGAGGATCTGGCAATGCAGGTAGCGCCAGGTTCAAACGGTATCATTCCGATATTTTCTGACGCAATGGATTTTGGCAACTGGTATCATGCGGCACCATCGTTTCTGAACCTGTCGATCGACCCGGAAATTGCCAATAAGGGTTCAATGTTCAGGGCCTTGCAGGAAAATGCGGCAATTGTTGCAACCGAAAACCTTGAGCGGGTCGAAGCTTTTGCCGGAGTGGGCGCCGACGGACCGCTGATAATGGCAGGGGGGGCTTCAAAGGGAAGATTATGGCCGCAGATTGTGGCTGATGTTACCGGGCGCACTCTGCGTATCCCCAAAGTTCGTGAAGCAACGGCTCTGGGTGGGGCCGCAGCTGCTGCAACCGGCATCGGCCAGTTTGCAAATATTGCAGAAGCCGGGCGTGCCTTTGTCAAATGGGAGCGCGAAGTAACACCTGATCTGAATAATCGCACCATCTATGACGAAGCCCGCTCTCGCTGGCGCATCGCCTATGCAGCGCAAAAGCAATTGGTTGATAAAGGTATAACCACCACCATGTGGTGCGCCCCCGGTGGGACTGTGGCTCAATAGGGTTTGCAACAGATCTGATATCTGCTCTTGATATGCAGGCAGCTATGCTCACAGCCTTTCAAAGGCTGCCATAGCTATGCCATAATGGCTTTCGTTTTCAGATAACAGAAAAATAGAAAATATAAAATGCGGTCCAGAATATCAGTAATATGGTGATTTTGTTTATTGCTGGCCACAATTTGTTTATGGCTTTCAAGGTGTAATGGGCGGAGAAAATGGATATCAGGAATCTGATCAGCCGGGCAGGGACTGAAACTGCCAGAAATGCCAGTAATCCAATCTGTGCATTGGCCGACTGCAGGGCATAGATTTTATAGGGTATGCCTTTAACCGGTCCAGTAACAATTGCAACAAGGCCATATTCATGCAATTGCCCGGCAACCCTGTCAATCATTTGCAGGTTGATACCGGGAATATAGCTGAATATTTGATACATCTGGTCAATACAGCAGCGGCCAAGAAAATAAATGACAGTACCGCCCAGCAATGCCCCGGCAAGGGCGTAAAGGGCTGCTTTTATACCGGTTTGCAGGTTGTCTTTTGCGGCAATTGTCAGCCATACATCAGGCACAATGAAAAATATGGTTGCTTCACCCAGCCCCCACAAGAATGCTGTCCGGTTCAGTCCCAAAGCGGAAAATGTCCCTGCTTTGCCAGCCTGGTCATCACGGTTTCCAGATGTTGCATGAATTGCAGCCTGCTTCCTGACCATTTGAACGGCTCGCCAATAAACACATCACAAAAGAAAGGCACCAGCAGGCTTTCACCCTTGGGCAGGGCCTTGCCAAGACCATGCAGGAATACAGGTATTATCGGAATGTCCGGGTTGTTCTGGGATATTCTGGCAATACCCTTTTTATAGGCTGACAGTTCTTCTGGTTTGCCGCGGCTGCCTTCAGGAAACAAAATCAGTATCTGGCCATTTTTCAGTGCCTCATTAATATTAGCAAAAGGATCCTCACCGCGTTTGGGGCGTTCTCGTTTCAGGGCAAGGATACCGATAATATTAAGTGCAAACCACGCAAGGTAACGGTTCTTCAAAAAATAATCCATTGCCGCAACCGGTCTGACAAGGGGCAAGAGTCTGGCCGGGAGCAGGGTGGTCAGTACCATCGTGTCTAGATGCGAATTATGGTTGGCAATTATGATTGCCGGGCCTTTTTGTGGCAGGTTTTCACGGTTTCTGACATTCATTCCAAGAACAAACAGGGTGACAAACCGCACCAGCACATTGAAGAACATATAACGCAATATTTTGATCATGATCTGAAGAATAACCAGCCCTAATAGTATAAATAATAGATGAAGTGAAAGAACAGCGGGGCGGTAAATGTAAGGCTGTCTATACGGTCCATGATGCCGCCATGACCGGGAAGCAATGACCCGGTATCTTTTACACCTACATCGCGTTTCAGCGCCGAAATTGTTACATCACCAATAAACCCGGCCAGTGACAGCATGCCACCGGCAAGGATCGAGAACCAGAAATTCATTGGCGTTAAAATGGGAGCAATGATTGCAGCCAGAACGCAACTGCTCAACATACCGCCAACAAATCCTTCCCAGGTCTTGTTGGGGCTGACCGAAGGAATGATCTTGTGGTTACCAAAGGTCTTTCCCCAGATATATTGGGCAATGTCATTGGCCTGGGTAATGAAAACCAGAAACAGCAACAGACCTGCACCGGCAGCAGGTGACCCCTTGGCCGCTGGCAGCGTTAGCAAAAATGCTGCATGTGATATTGAAAAAACCAGTGTCATCAGGCCCCAGTGCAAGGTGCCAGCAGCTCTTAGAAAGTCTTTGGTTTCACCTATCAGTACCATGCGAAATGGCAGGAACAGGAACAGATAGACCGGAATGAAGATAATGAATAAACCGTACCAGCCAATGGCAATCCAGTAATATTGCAGCGGAATGGCCATATATGCCCAGAACAGCACCCTGCGGTCAGCTCGTCTGGTCGGGATTATTGACAGGAATTCTTTCAGCGCCAGAAACGAGATCACCGCAAAGAATATCAGGGAAATATTACGAGACAGAACCATGGCAAGAGCGAACACCGTTACCATGGCCCACCATGAATTGATACGCTGGCCTAGTTCCCTGTAGTTTTTTTGCGGGTTTTTTCTTTTCATTGCCGTAACAGTGACTGAGGCAATGATCAAAAACCCGAAAATACAGGCGATGAACCACAATACGTTGCCGGAAATATTTTCAAACATGAGATTCTAATTCCTCAAGTGCCTTGCGGCATCGGTTCCAGATCGTTATCGCCAGTAAAACAACCACTGCTGCCAGCATCCAGTTCATCCAGTTGCCGGTTCCCAGCCCAATAGCAACCAGAAACGCTATAAGGCCAAATACAAAAGCCCGATCACTTTTGCCCAACGGTCCATCATAGCGCCTTGAAGCACCGATCTGAACAGCCACAACTCCTGCCATTTCGCTGATTATGGCAAGCACGACAACAAACACCGTCAACACTGGTGATATGCTGGGGATGAAGGCAAATGGAAGATAAAGGACTGCATCAGCAGCAACGTCGGTCAATTCATTCAAAACCGCCCCAAGCGGTGTTTTCATATCATGTTCACGCGCCAGCATGCCATCAATGGCGTTAAGCGCCATACGCACAAACATTACCACCGGCACCAGTAACAATGCCAGTGTACTTGTCGGATTGAATGCAAGGTTAAGCCCGGTAAATACAGAAAGCATGAAGGCTGTTATCGTTACCTGATTGGCAGTAACTCCTTTGTCGGCAAGTTTGCGTGTTATCGGACGAAGCAGGTTCTGAAATCGGGGTTTAAGATCATAAATTGAAGCCATTGAATCTGCCTAATTCCTTTAAAGCAAAATATAATTACATATTTGGTATGCTGATTTCTATTTAACCGGTTTTATACCAACAGTACTATGACATTTGTATATGGATAGTTTCTTAAATGCTTCGCTGCAATTGTTAGATCAAGCACAAGAGGCAAGCATCCTTGATGCTGAAATTCCTCCCTGCGGATTCAAAAACTATATAAAAAACCCCTCCTGAAAAGTTTCAGGAAGGGTGCAATTTGTTACTTCGATCAGACTGGAAGATCAGGATTTGGTATCTTCTTCCTCTTCTTCCTCCTCCTCTTCTTCTTCCTCATCAGAGTCTTTGGCTCCAGCCTTGTCTTTATCTGTATCTACTTTGGTGTCTGTTTCACTGTTCTTGTGAGGCCAGCCCATTTCGATTTCGATTTCCTTGAACAGCTTGGTAGCAGCTTCTTCACCACCCTTGGCAATCTTGTGAGCAATGCCGCGGTGACAGTCGATGCAGGTTTTCTGCGGGCGTTTGCCTTCTTGAACTTCAATCTGGAATTCTTCATGCCGGTCAGCTGCTCTGCCTTCCTGCTTTTCCAGGTCCATATAGCCGAAATTGTGGCAATTGCGGCATTCGCGCGAATCGGTACGCTTCATCCGTTCCCATTCACTAAGCTCCATCCAAAGCCGGTTTTTCTGGAATTTTTCCTTGGTATCAATAGTGCCCATCAACTTGTGATAGACTTCTTTTGAAGCCTTGATCTTTCGAATAACCTTGTGAATCCACTCTTTTGGCACGTGACAGTCAGGGCAGGTGGCCCGAACCCCGGTGCGGTTGGTATAATGGATGGTTGTCTTGTATTCCTGATAGACATTGTCCTTCATCTCATGACAGGAAATGCAAAAGCTTTCCTTGTTGGTCATGGCCAAAGCCCAGTTAAAACCACCCCAGAAGACAACACCTGCAATGAAGCCGACTATCAGCAGAGAGCCAAGTGACAACCTGCCTGATGGAGTCCAGAACCAGTTCCAAAGTCTTTTGATAAAGCCGGGTTTGCGTTCCATTTTTTATTTCCCCTCGAAAACATGCCGGAACATCAACTCCGATTAAAGAGCTGATGTTCTGTTTTGATTACAATAATCGTTAAACTATCAGTTTCCTTCTGAGTCGAAAACATTTTCGACCAATGGTTTGGCATCTACCTGATTAGTATGACACTGCACGCAGAAATAG
>JALXCV010000069.1 GCA_026990765.1 Hyphomicrobiales bacterium
TTACAATCAAGGTTACTTCAGGATCCCCGCTTTTTTGGCCCAGATTCTGACTTCTTCCATGTCAGACTTTACCACCTTCAGGAAATCATCTCCGCTGATGTAAACCGGATCAATGCTTGATTTCTTGACATGCGCCACCCATTCGGGATCCTTGCTCACCTTGGCAAACAGGTCGTTCCAGAATTTGGCAACATCCTCGGGGATGCCCGCCTTGATGGCAAATCCACGCCACATGATCTCTGAGTCGAGGTTTTTCACACCGAGCTCACCAAATGTCGGAGCATCGGGGAAGCTTTCCAGGCGCGAGGACCGGGAAAGAGCCGCCACCTTCAGCTTGGGCTGCCCCAGCGTATCGCGGGGGTTGCCGACATAGACAACACCGCGGCCACCCAACAGCTCGATAATTGCTTTCTTGCCACCCTTGAAGGGAATGTATTTGACATGCTTGGGGTTGATGCCCGCCGCAGCCCAGGTTTTCATGGCCATGACGTGATCAAGGCCGCCGGCAGCCGGACCCACCCAGATCTGCCGTTTGCCCCTGGCGCCCTTGGCCTTGGCGTCAGCCACAATCTGGGCCCATGTATTCACCTTCATCGCCCTGTTGGTGATGATGGCTTCAGGGTCGTGCTGGTTCATGGCCAGCCAGTTGAAATCCTCAACATTGATATCGCTTTTTGCCGTGACCAGCTTGTAAACCTGTGACTTTGTTGTCGCCATGAGCAGATAGCCATCAGCCGGTTGCTCAAGAACATATTTCATGGCGATTATACCCCCGGCGCCCGTCTTGTTTTTGACAACAAACTTGGCGCCCGTCAAACGCTCCGCGATGATGGCGAATTTTCGTGAATCGATATCCGCGGCGCCACCTGGTTTCATATAGGCAAGAATGGTTATCGGTTTTTCAGGAAACCCGGCCATAACGGCTGTAGCGCAACCGGCAATGCCAAGTATAGCGGCAGATATACCCAATGTGATGTGGCGGAAAACAGTTCTCATAATTCAGTCTCCTTTTCAGCTCGGTTATCAGCGCGCGTGATCATTCACCACTCTTGAGTCAGTCCTGCCCATGGCAGCATGATTGCACACTTACCAACCTAGAGTTTGAACAGAGGAAAAATCAAATTAGAAGAGGCAATATGAAAGATAAGAAATATTTATGAGGAACAGATTCAATCATTTCCCTTCTTTTCGTGTTCCAACCCGGCATACGCGCCTCACCTCATGCTCATCAGTTGTTTCATGACCGTCCCTGCGGCTATCGGTCGCCGGGCATTGATGAAAACAAACCACAAAAGACGCTTATATCTGCTAGAATTTAAACGTTATAAACAACCGGGAACACCGATATATGAACTCCGACCAGCTCCAGACTTTTCAGGTGGTCGCCAAGACCGGCAGCTTCACCAAGGCCAGCAGAAAGCTGTTTTTGACCCAACCGGCAGTCAGCCAGCAAATTCAGGCGCTCGAAGCCTCTTTGGGGGTCAGGCTGTTTGATCGCACCGGCAAGAAGATCCATCTGACACGTGAAGGAGAAATGCTCTATGCCAGATCAGGCCGGGTGACCTCGGAGCTTCGCGAAATCAAACAGTTGTTTGAAGAATTGTCCAATCTCAACAGAGGTCGGCTGGATATCGGCACAAGCGCCATTTTTGGCACATATTTCCTGCCCTCT
>JALXCV010000070.1 GCA_026990765.1 Hyphomicrobiales bacterium
GCCCGTGGCGCTGCGCTCAGAGACCGGCTGGTTCGGGGAATCCGCCGCGCGTCAGGCGACGCGCAGGTTTTTCGCGCAGGCCGTGATGATGATCGACGATCCGGCGGGATCGCGCAATTCGACCTTGACGCGGTTGGCTCGTTTGAGCCGGAGGCGTTCGGCCTCGCTGGGGATGTAGACGACGGCGGCGGTGATGCGCCGATCGCCTTTGAAGAAAAGCTGCTGAAGGCGGCGTTTGACGCTGTTGGAGGTGCGGTGGCCGTCGCAATCCCAGGTGGACCACTGCGGCACCGCACCGGGCTCCTTCACCTTCACACGAACCCCCGCCGAAATTGGTCTGGTCGACGAATGCAACACGGTATGATCGCTCCTTTCCGAGGGACACCGTCGGGTTTCCCCTACGGCCTGTAGTGTAGAAACCCCCAAGTGTCCTGCGATGCTTCCGGCGAAGCGCGGATCGGCGCAAGGCGGGACGGCGCAGCGGGTAAGCACTCGCAAGGTCGCCGCGCCGGCGGCTGGTTCCCCGGCGGGAAAGGCCCCCCACTCGGGGTGGCTCGGGCGCCGAAGCCCGAGGCAGCAGGCCAGCCGAGGGCGGCTGGCCCCATAAGCGTTAACTTAGCACTGGCGATTTCCGCAAGCCTGGGCTATGCTGTGGCCCATGAAAGCGACAGGAAGCATGGCCCGGCCCTTGGGGCTGGACGATTGGGCGGTTGTTTGTCGGTTCCTGCCGGCCGGTTGGGAGCAGGCGGCACGCGAGCAGGGGGCCCTCAAGCGGGCGCGGGGCATCGCCGATGCCGCGATGCTGTTACGCGTGCTGCTGGTGCATTTGGCGAACGGTTGCTCGTTGCGGGAGACCGCCGTTCGAGTGCGGCAGGCTGGTTGGTGCACGATCTCGTCGGTGGCCTTGTTCAAACGGCTTCAGGCGGCCGAGCAGTGGCTGCGTTGGATGGCCGAGCGTCTGTGGCGTGCGCGGTCGGAGCCGGTATCCGCCGGCGGCTATCGCGTCCGGGCGGTCGACGCGACGACGGTCCAGGAGCCGGGCAGCACCGGCACCGACTGGCGGGTGCATTATGTCATCGATCTGGCCAACCTGCAGTGCGATCATTTCGAGCTGACCGATGTCCGCGGCGGGGAGACGTTCAAGCGCATCCCGGTGGCCCCGGGCGACCTCATCCTCGGCGACCGGGCGTACGGGACACCGCAGGGCGTCGCCCACGTCGTGTCGCGTGGGGCCGATGTTCTGGTGCGAATCACTCCGCACCGGATGCCTTTGTACGACGAATCGGGGGAGAAGATCGCCTTGCTGCGGAAGGTGCGTGGGTTGCCGGTCGGTACGGTGCGGGAAGGGGCGGCTCGGATCCACGTCGGCGACCAGGTTTTTGGCGGCCGCTGGATTGCGATCAAGAGAAGCCGGCAAGCGGCGGAACTGGTTCGCAAGCGCATGCGTCGCATCGCCACGCATAAACAACGGTCCCTCTCAGAACGGGCGTTGGCCGCGGCGGACTATGTCTTCATCTGGACGACGGTCCCGTCCGAAGCACTCAGCGATGAACAGGCGTTGGCGTTATACCAGGTGCGTTGGCAGATCGAGTTGGCGTTCAAACGGATGAAGTCGATCATGGGCCTGGGGCATCTGCCGAAGTGGTCTGAGGCCAGTGCGCGGGCGTGGATT
>JALXCV010000071.1 GCA_026990765.1 Hyphomicrobiales bacterium
TCCTGGTGGATTTGTCAGACCAGACAACCCCGACAATCTCACGGGTGCCAAGCGGCACCAGAACGAAATTGCCAATATTTATATCAAGGTTTTCCGGGACTGAATATGAATAGGCTTCATCCAGTGCCAGTGGTAACAGGACCTGAACCACGCCAGCCATCAGTAACCCCAGCGCGATGGCAGATGGATGCCGAAAATCGCCAGCAATTTGACTACAGCAATCAGGGCCACCAATACTCCAACAAACATTACCGTGGTGGTAGGCACCAGATGGGTGTCAAATGACTCACGCGGTTTGCGTTCCTGCCAGTTGGCCCAGATGGCAAGGGCCAGACCTGTCAGGAGCACCAGCACGGTTATAGAAATTTCAAGATCCAAGCTTTGAGTTTCCTTTTTGCAAATCAGGCAATCAACATAAAGCTTTCAGCTGAATGTTGACAGAACAAATCTTTGCTACTATGTTCCGGCCATCTTTGACGGGTGCATTTAATTGCGCCCTTAATTTTTATATTTCCAGGTTGTTTATCATGAAAGTTCGCAGCTCTATTAAATCTCTGGCCAAACGCCACCGTGATAACAGGGTTATCCGCCGCAAGGGCCGGATTATGGTTATCAACAAAACCAATCCGCGTTTCAAGGCTCGCCAGGGCTGATTGTGCATCTCATGCACATTTAATTGATTTTGACTTTTGAATCCTGATTGCTATTCTGGCTGGTATGAAACCGGTTGGAAAATTGCTGTTGGGATTTTTTGTGTGTTGCATGCCGATTGTGGCCAATGCGGCATCTTCGAATATTATTCCTGACAGGAAAAAGCTTGAATCGATTACTGGCAAGTCAGATCAGCTGCAAATACTGGACAGGTTGTTCGGGCGGCTGAAATTTGCCGATACAAAAGAAGATGCGCAAATTATCTCCGGTGCGATTTGGAAAGCTTGGTCGCGCTCCAAAAGCCCTACGGCCACGATTTTGCTCAGGCAGGTGGAACTGGCCATGGCGGCAAAGCAATATGAAACAGCTATTGCCATTGCCACTACGATAATTGAACAGAATCCTGAATTTGCCGAAGCCTGGAACAAGCGGGCCACCTTGTATTTTCTGACGGGTGATTATGACAGGTCGTTAAAGGATATTGCTGAAACCCTGAAGCTGGAGCCGAGACATTTTGGCGCATTATCTGGCATGGGGCATATTTATCACGAGATGGGCAAAGAAAAGAAAGCCATTTCCGCTTTTCGCCGGGCGCTGGCCATTCATCCATTTCTTGAGGATGCAAAACAGGCGGTCAAGACCCTGTCCGGGCTGGTTGAGCAGGATATCTGAAACAGAAAACAGATTTACCATTTGCAGCAGTTTTGCAAATTTGCTGTGGAGCATGTGATTTCTTGACTCGCAATTGCCGGTTTGAGTTGATATAGAGGCAATTATTGTCAACCAATGGCCCTCCTGCCAATAAACCGGAGCACCACCTCATGAAGCTTGTTTCAGGCAACTCCAACAGGCCACTGGCAGACGCAATTGCTGCATATCTTGAACTACCATTGACCAAATGCGTCGTCAGACGGTTTGCCGATATGGAAATCTTTGTTGAAGTGCAGGACAATGTGCGCGGCGAGGATGTTTTCATTATCCAGTCAACCTCGTTTCCAGCCAATGACCACATGATGGAACTGTTGATCATCATTGATGCGCTCAGAAGGGCATCGGCGCGGCGCATCACTGCGGTTGTGCCATATTTCGGTTATGCCAGACAGGACAGAAAACCGGGGCCGCGAACCCCGATTTCAGCCAAACTGGTAGCCAATCTTATAACCAGAGCAGGTGCAGACCGGGTGATGACGCTTGATCTGCATGCCGGTCAGATTCAGGGCTTTTTTGATATACCAACCGATAATCTGTTTGCTGCTCCGGTAATGATGCGTGATGTCAGGGAACAGTTCGGGGCAAAAAATACCATGGTGGTTTCACCAGATGTTGGGGGTGTGGTTCGCGCCCGTGGTTATGCCAAGCGTATTGGAGCGCCTCTGGCGATCGTTGACAAGCGGCGTGAACGGGCTGGTGAATCAGAAGTGATGAACATTATTGGTGATGTTAAGGGTAAAACCTGCGTGCTGGTTGATGATATTGTCGATTCGGGAGGCACTTTGTGTAATGCGGCTGATGCGCTGCTGGAAAAGGGAGCAACCGATGTTTCAGCCTATATTACCCACGGGGTGTTGTCTGGCGGGGCTGTTGCGCGCATTGCATCATCCAATCTGAAACAGCTGGTGGTAACAGATTCAATTCAGGCAACCGAAGCTGTAAGGGTGTCGCGCAATATAAGAGTATTGTCGATTGCCCCGCTGATTGGTGAAGCCATTGGCCGCACGGCAGCAGAAAAGTCGGTTTCCAGCCTGTTTCATTAACATATCCGGGCTTTTGCCCATTGCCTAAAGTCCCGGTTGGGCGTATAAGCCACGCTGCCCTGTGGCCACGCTTCCATTCACCCCTGGAGGAGGTTGCGTACAGGGCTGTTTTTGTAAACTTTTAATTTTAGGAGAAAGTACCATGGCAAAACCCGTTGTACTTGAGGCCAAGGCTCGCAAAAAAGGCGGCAAGGGGGCCGCTCGTGCTGCTCGCCGTCAAGGTCTTGTACCAGCTGTAATTTATGGTGACAAACAGGATCCGATCCTGGTGTCATTTGACTATAATGATCTGATGAAACATGTTCGCACCGGCCGCTTCATGTCCACTCTGGTGGAAGTTAATGTTGAAGGTGGTGAAACGGTTCGCGCAATTGCCCGTGATCTGCAATTTGAACCGGTAAGAGATTTTCTGCAGCATGTTGACTTCCTGCGGCTCGGCAAGGGCGCGCGCATTACAGTTGATGTGTCATGTAACTTTATCAATGAAGATGCTTCACCAGGTCTTAGCCGTGGTGGCGTGATGAATGTGGTTCGTTATGATATCGAAATGGACTGCCTGGCAACCAATATTCCTGATGAGATCGATATTGATCTTTCCGGGCTGGATATTGGTGATGGTGTACATGCCTCCAGCCTTGAACTGCCTGAAGGCGCCAAACTGACTATTACCGATCGTGACTTTACCATCGTAACCATTGCTGCTCCGACAGTTGAAGAAGAGCCAGGCGATGAAGATGAAGAAGAAGGAATCGAAGCTGGCGAAGTACCGACAGTTGGTGATGAAGGTGATGAAGCCGAAGGCGGAAGCGAAGAATAAGCCTTATTATCAGGCAAGGGCAGGGATTGATCTTCAGGACTGATCCTTGCGTCTGAAATATTTAGCAGCAAGGTGGTTTGATCTGCCTTGCTGTTGCTTTATGTTTAGAGTGTCTCTGGTTCACACAGAAGTGCAAACACTCGTTCAACTATCTGATTTTAGGTTGAGCTTTTAAGGTCAAGCCAATGAAACTGCTGGTCGGTCTGGGCAATCCGGGCGCTAAATATTCAAAGAACCGTCACAATATCGGCTTTATCACTGTCGATGAGATTGCCCGCGCCTATGGCTTTTCCAACTGGCGCAAAAGGTTTCAGGGTGAGGTTGCCGAAGGGCTGATTGACGGCACCAAAGTCATGCTGCTGAAACCGGCAACCTATATGAATGAATCGGGTCGCTCGGTTGGTGAGGCCATGCGTTATTTCAATCTTGAGCTTAAAGATGTGTTTGTCATCCATGATGAGCTTGATCTGCCAGTGGGCAAAATGCGAACCAAGACTGGCGGCGGGCATGCCGGCAATAATGGCATTCGCTCGCTAAAGGCTCATATTGGTGATGATTTTAACCGGGTGCGGGTCGGCATCGGTCATCCCGGCAACAAGAATGCGGTACATTCCTATGTGCTGCGCGATTTCCCAAAGGCTGACAGGCAATGGATTGAACCATTGGTTGATGCCATTACCAGCGCTGCCGGCCTTCTGGTCAAAGGCGAATTGTCCAGTTTCCAGAACAAGGTTCATCTGGCAACGGCACCGATAAAGGAATAATGAAATGGGTTTCAAATGCGGTATTGTGGGACTGCCCAATGTTGGTAAATCCACCCTGTTCAATGCGTTGACCGAAACAGCTTCGGCCCAGGCGGCCAATTATCCGTTTTGCACCATTGAACCCAATGTGGGTGATGTGCCGGTGCCTGATCCACGGCTGGACCAGCTGGCTGAGATTGCCGGATCGCAAAAGATAATCCCGACCCGATTGTCATTTGTTGATATTGCCGGGCTGGTACGCGGTGCTTCCAAGGGTGAGGGGCTTGGCAACAAATTTCTGGCCAATATACGCGAAGTTGATGCGATTGTGCATGTGCTGCGCTGTTTTGAAGATGATGATATTACCCATGTTGAAGGCGGGGTTGATCCGGTTCGCGATGCTGATATCGTTGAAACCGAATTGATGCTGTCGGATCTGGAAAGCCTGGAAAGGCGTTTGGTTGGTTTGCAGAAAAAAGCCAATTCGGGCGAAAAGGATGCCAAGATCACCGTGGCGCTGATGAAACAGGCAACCGAGTTGCTGGCTGATGGCAAACCGGCAAGGCTGGCTGATATTTCCAATGAGAACAGGGCAGAATGGAAGGCGCTGAACCTGATTACTTCCAAACCGGTTTTGTATATCTGCAATGTTGAAGAAGAAGCAGCTGCCACTGGCAATGAGTTTTCCGAACAGATGGCGGCAAAGGCTGAAGCTGAAAATGCCGGAATGATTGTGGTATCAGCGGCGATTGAAGAAGAAGTGGCACAACTGGACAGGTCCGAGCGGTCTGAATATCTTGAAACACTGGGTTTGCATGAGGCCGGTCTTGACCGTCTGATTCAGGCCGGATACGGGCTTTTGCACCTGATAACCTACTTCACGGTCGGCCCCAAGGAAGCGCGCGCCTGGACCGTGCGCCAGAATACCATGGCCCCCAAGGCTGCCGGGGTAATCCACACCGATTTCGAAAAGGGCTTCATCAGGGCTGAAACCATAAGCTTTGATGATTTCATCGCCTGCAACGGCGAGGCCGGCGCCAAGGATGCCGGTAAAATGCGCCTGGAAGGCAAGGAATATGTGGTACGCGATGGCGACGTGATGCACTTCCGGTTTGCCAATTAGGTTTTTGCAGTGTCAGGTGGCCCGGTCGGGTTAGATGGCCGGTCGGGTTCGGTGGCCGGTCGGGAGTTGAACTCCCGATCCGGAACGTTCATGCCATATGATTGATGTTGAAACCGCCTTGTATGAATATTACGGTCGCGAGTACAACTCACGACCGGCTGGGGGCTTCAAAACTATCTTCCCCGGTTTCTTTGGTCTTTCTCCAAATTTTTGGATCACGAACAGTATCTAAAAATTCATGCCAAAGCCGGTCGGGAGTTAAACTCCCGATCCGGAATGTTCATGCAAATTACCATGCCTCACCAACTCGCTATCGTCTTGATTACACTATTCGGATTGGCTGATGACCATTTCCAGTGCTCGGGTTGATCCACATATTCCTTGTGTACCGGATTATTGTGTATGTAATTCAGCTTTTGCAGATAGAATTGTTCTGTTTCGATCAGTTTGGGCTGGTTGTCGGTTTTCCAGATTTTGAATGAACCATCGGGGCTTGTGAAAAGTTCAATCAGATTGGGTTCGGTTTTCTTAATGTTGATTCTTAGCTGCCGGGTTGTGTGGCGCTTAAAATCACGCATCAGGCCGACAATATCCGGTGCCTGAATAATCAGGTGTATATGGTTGAGCATGAAGACATAGGAATGAATTTCCAGCCCTTTATTATCCTGTAAATACCGCAAACTATCAGCCAGAATGTTCCAGCGCTTGTGTCTGTCAAAGATGTAATACCAGTTCTGGACGGTTGGAGTGATGAAATAAAGACCGTTTTTGTCTTTCCTGTGAATTCTTGCCTGGGTCATGGTAACAGGTTATATATTTAGATAATAGTTTGCAACATTTTTGCATGAATGTTCCGGATCGGGAGTGCAACTCCCGGCCGGCCTTTGGGTTTGCCAACTGATTTATTTCAGTTTCATTCCTTAACGTCAAAACAATCATTGCCAAGTCTGCTGCTGATTGGTAACCTTCATTCATGATACGATTATTGTTGATTTTTCTGGGTGTGATGTTGTTTCTGGTTCCGGTCAGAGCGGCAAGGGCGGGTTCATGGTCGGTTGAAAGATCAGAATTTTTTGTTCAGATATATGATGAGAATGATAAATATACTGAATCATTGTCAACCCTGGTGCCGCTGCTGCCGGGGCTTGGCTGTTTTGGCTGGCGGATCAAACTGAAAGGTGATGTGGCAACACTGAAATATAAAGAAATTTTTACCCTGCCAAAAGCGCCAAAGGAATGGATTGGGGTTGAAGTTACTTCAGAGGGGAGCAAAATCAGCAATAATTACCGCACTGCCATTACTGAAAGAACCGTAACACCTGAAAAGGGGATGATTGAGAGCCGGTGGTGTATTGCTGAAGGCGATCCAACAGGAAAACATCAAATTCAGGTATTCCTTGATGGCCAGTTCGTCCGCCAGTTTGATTTTGATGTGGTTTCGGCGCTGGGTGAATAGGAAAAGCCAGATAATGTAACAACAAATCGCCTGCAGGAGCAGGCGTTGTGCATTTTACCGGGTTTTTACCTGTTCTGGGTCAGCTTGCCTCTTGACTTTGTGGGCAATCCACATCTATATGCGCGCTGAATATCGCTGTTTGATGGCCAATCAATAAAATCAACAAACAAGTTTGCCGTTTTGCGGTAACGCCATGCTGACGCGGAACAGAAAAAGGAAAATGAAAGATGT
Organism: Hyphomicrobiales bacterium; assembly: GCA_026990765.1. GTDB lineage: Bacteria > Pseudomonadota > Alphaproteobacteria > Rhizobiales > Aestuariivirgaceae > JALWJW01. The sequence continues at coordinate 6,776 of JALXCV010000071.1, forward strand.
ATGCAGTCGTAAAGACTGGTGGCAAGCAGTATCGCGTTGCTACCGATGACAGAATTACCATTGAACGGCTCGAAGGCGAAGCTGGTGATATTATCGAACTGAATGAAGTTCTGATGATCGCAGATGGTGACAAGGTTGAAATTGGCACCCCGTTTATTGATGGTGCATGTGTTGCCGGGGAACTGGTTGAACAGGCCCGTGGCAAGAAGATTATCGTATTCAAGAAGAAACGCCGCAAGGGTTATCGCCGTCGCAATGGTCACCGTCAGGACCTGACTGTGTTGCGGATTACTGAAATTCTCACCGGCGGTAAAAAGCCATCTGGCGTTAAAAAGGCAGCAGCTAGCCCCAAGGCCAAAGCAAAAGCCAAAGCCGCTGCGGCTCCAAAGAAAGAAACCAAGCCGGCTGAAGCCAAAAAACCGGCAGCTAAAAAAGCTGCTTTGCCGGAAGGCGCATTATTTGCAGCTCCAGAAGGTGCCGCTGATGATCTGAAAAAGATTTCAGGTGTTGGTCCGGTGCTTGAAAAGAAGCTTAATGCACTTGGCGTTACCACTTTTGCCCAGGTTGCAGCCTTTACCAAGGACGAAATCGCCATGGTTGATGATGCCTTGTCATTCAAAGGCCGCATTGAGCGTGATAACTGGCTGGAACAGGCCAAAGAACTGGCCAAGGGCTGATAATTTGCCGGGAATGAATTTTTCTGGTATCTGAACGTAATTGAATTATTGAATTGAAGGAAGACACTAATGGCTCATAAAAAAGCAGGCGGCTCATCGCGCAACGGACGTGACTCAGCTGGCCGACGCCTCGGTGTAAAGAAATTTGGCGGCGAAGCTGTCATTCCAGGTAACATCATCATTCGTCAGCGCGGAACCAAATGGCATCCCGGTGACAATGTTGGTATGGGAAAAGACCATACAATTTTTGCCAAGAAACCTGGCCATGTGAAATTTAACACCAAAGCAGGTGATCGCACATTTGTGTCCGTGATCCCGCTTCAGGCAGCTGAATAACGGCGACGTTAAAATTATTCGCCGGACCTTATCCCGGCGGAAATTGAAATCAGAATTTTCCAATATACCCAAAGGGAGACGGTTTTCCGGCTCCCTTTTTGTTTTGGAGACCAGATATGGAAAATGACGAGAATATGGAAACCGAACGATTGTTATTGCGCCCGCCTGTTGCCGGTGATGCAAAAGCAATTGCGGAACTGGCTGATAACTGGAATATTGCCAAGAACCTTGGCAGTATGCCTTATCCCTATTCAATCAGTGATGCCGAGGAATGGATCTGCAGGCAGAACCGGCAGCGCGGTATTAATGGTTTTAATTTTTCCATTGAGCTTAAAGATCAAAAACATGGTGCAATCGGTATTGTTTCAATTTTCAATCTGATCAAGGTTGAAGCCGAGCTTGGTTACTGGCTGGGGGAGGATTACTGGGGGCGTGGTATCATGAGCGAGGCGGTTGGCGCCATTCGTGATTTTGCCTTCGGGAAACTGAATGCACCTTTTATTATCTCGCACCATTTGCTGGATAATCCGGCATCGGGCCGGGTGGCAGAAAAATGTGGTCTGAAAGAAGTTGATTTGCGCATGGTATGGGCGCGGGCACGCAGAAAATTTGCTCCCGGGCGCACATTAAGGCTGGAACGTATAGACTGGGAGCGCCTTGGCGCGCTATGAGAAACACATGAAATTTTTAGATCAGGCACGGGTTTTTGTACGCTCTGGAAATGGCGGCGGTGGCGCTGTTGGCTTCCGGCGGGAAAAATATGTTGAAATGGGCGGTCCTGATGGCGGCGATGGCGGTCGTGGCGGTCACATTTATGTGGAAGCGGTCGATGGGCTGAATACGCTGATCGATTATCGCTATCAGCAGCATCACCGGGCTGAAACCGGGGTGCATGGTATGGGGTCAAACCGTACCGGGGCAGCGGGCAAGGACAAAACCCTGAAAGTGCCAGCCGGTACGCAGATTTTCGAAGAAGATAATGAAACCATGATTGCCGATCTTAAAAAGGTTGGTGACAGGGTGATGCTGGCAAGGGGCGGTAATGGCGGCTGGGGAAATACCCGGTTCAAATCATCCACCAACCGGGCGCCAAGACATGCCAATCCGGGAGAAGCGGGCGAAGAACGCTGGGTATGGTTGCGGCTGAAACTTATTGCCGATGCCGGGCTTGCCGGTTTGCCCAATGCCGGCAAATCCACATTGCTGGCCCAGGTATCAGCTGCCAAGCCAAAAATTGCTGATTATCCGTTTACTACCCTGCACCCGCAATTAGGTGTGGTTTCAGTTGGTGATAACAGTTTTGTGCTGGCTGATATTCCCGGACTGATTGAAGGTGCGCATCAAGGGGTTGGGGTTGGCGACCGGTTTCTTGGCCATGTCGAGCGTTGTGCAGTGCTGTTGCATCTGGTTGATATTACCGAACAGGACCCGGTTGACGCTTATCGAACGGTACGCGGTGAGCTTGATGCCTATGATAATGGCCTGATTGCCAAGCCGGAAATTGTCGGACTTAACAAGATTGATGCGGTTGATGCTGTCGAACTGGCGGAAAAACTGGCTGATTTTGAAGACCGGACCGGCATCAAGCCTGTTACTCTGTCCGCCGCAACCGGCAAGGGGGTGCGTGAAGTCATGTTTGCCCTGCTGGAGCTGATTGAAGCGCGCCGGGCCGCAGACAATAAAACTGATGATGAGGATGAAGGGACATGGGCACCCGTTTAAGCAAGGCTCGCCGGATTGTTGTCAAGGTCGGGTCAGCTTTATTGGTGGATATGGCAAGAGGTGAATTGCGTTCTGACTGGCTAAAGGCGCTGGGTGAAGATATTGCTGAATTAAAGGCTGGTGGCTCGGATGTGATTATCGTTTCATCCGGGGCAATTGCATTGGGAAGGCGCATCCTCAAACTGCCCAAAGGAGTGCTTAAACTGCCGGAAAGCCAGGCAGCAGCTGCCTCTGGACAAATTGTTCTGGCCCAGGCATGGCAGCAGGTTTTGTCTGATGTTGGAATCACCACCGGCCAGGTATTGCTTACCCTTACAGATACTGAAGTCAGGCGACGTTATCTCAATGCCCGTTCAACCCTGTTTACCCTGATGAAGCATGGCGCAGTACCATTGATCAATGAAAATGATACGGTGGCAACTACTGAAATCCGCTATGGTGATAATGATCGGCTGGCAGCACGGGTGTGCTCGATGGTGTCGGGGGATTGTCTGGTGCTATTGTCTGATGTTGCCGGGCTTTATACAAAACCACCGGAAAAATCCGGGGCTGAATTTATTTCTGAAGTTGAGAAAATTACTCCTGATATTGAGGCAATGGCTGGAATATCGGCAACTGATGTTGGTTCAGGCGGTATGATTACCAAGATAGAGGCTGCAAAAATTGCGCTTGGAGCCGGGGCCAATATGGTGATTGCGGCAGGTGAAGGTTTGAATCCGCTAAAATCCATAATGACCGGCGGTAAATGTACATGGTTCAAGGCATCTTCCAGCCCGATGATTTCACGCAAGCGCTGGATTGCCGGAACGCTGGAGCCTTCAGGGATTGTCAGGATTGATGATGGTGCGGTAAAGGCGTTAAAACGCGGCACCAGCCTGTTGCCTGCCGGGGTGATAGAAGTCAGCGGTGATTTCAGGCGCGGTGATGCGGTGTCAGTGCAAAATGGGGCTGAGGGTGAAGTGGCTCGCGGGCTGATTGCCTATGACAAGAGTGATGCGGTGCGAATTGCCGGTAAAAAATCAAAGGAAATTGAAGAACAACTGGGCTATCGGGGCAGGGATGAACTGATCCACCGTGATGATCTGGTATTGATGGGGAATTAGGACCATGAGCGAAATTACACAAATGATGAATGAGCTGGGGCAAAATGCACGCGCAGCTGCTGGTGATCTGGCAAAGGCTACAACCCAGCAGAAAAATGCTGCGCTTAAAGCCATGGCTGTTGAAATCAGGAATAATGCTCCGAAAATCCTCAAGGCCAATATTATTGACGTGGCTGCGGGCAGGCAAAGGGGATTGCGCGATTCCTTTATTGACCGGCTTTTGCTCGATGATGAGCGGGTTGAAGCCATGGCCAAGGGGCTTGAGGATATTGCCTTGCTGCCTGATCCTGTTGGCTCGATCATGAGCGAGTGGCAACAGCCCAACGGGTTAAAGTTTGCCCGGGTCAGGGTGCCGATCGGGGTTATCGGTATCATCTATGAAAGCCGCCCGAATGTGACGGCTGATGCTGGAGCATTGTGCATGAAATCAGGCAATGCCGCGATATTGCGGGGTGGGTCGGATTCGATAAATTCATCATCTGAAATTATCAAGGCATTGCAGACAGGGCTTGTTGCGGCAAATTTACCGAAAAATGCAATCCAGATGGTGCCAACCACTGATCGCGCTGCGGTCGGGGCGATGCTGAACGGGCTTGACGGGGCGATTGACCTTATTGTACCGCGCGGTGGCAAGGGGCTGGTTGGCCGGGTGCAGGCAGAAGCCAGAGTGCCGGTATTTTCGCATCTGGAAGGAATATGTCATATTTATATTGACCGGGATGCTGATCTGGAGATGGCAAAGACCGTTACTGTCAACGCCAAGATGCGGCGCACCGGGATTTGCGGGGCGGCAGAAACCGTGCTGATTGACAAGGCTGCCGCTGATAATAATCTTAAACCGGTTATTGATGCGCTGATTGATGCCGGATGTACCATTCATGGGGATGCGGTAGTTATGGCAACTGATGAGCGGGTTGTGGCGGCCAGTGATGAAGACTGGGTAACAGAATATTTGTCGGCTGATGTGTCGATGAAGCTGGTTGACGGGGTTGACGGGGCGATGGCTCATATTGCCGAATTTGGTTCCCAGCACACTGATTCAATCATCACTGAAAATGTCGAAACCGCCAATCGTTTTCTGGATGAAGTGGACAGTGCGATAGTCATGCACAACACTTCAACCCAGTTTGCCGATGGTGGCGAGTTTGGTTTTGGAGCTGAGATCGGTATTGCTACCGGCAAGATGCATGCGCGCGGCCCGGTGGGACTGGAGCAGCTGACAACCTTCAAATATCAGGTTCGCAGCAATGGTCAGACCAGGCCGTGATGTTGTTGCACGGAGTTGATATACCGGTAATAGCCGGGCGCCGGATCGGGCTGTATGGCGGGTCGTTCAACCCGGCACATATCGGGCATTTTCACGTGGCTGAAAAGGCGCTTTATGGCTTTGGGCTGGATGAAATCTGGTGGATGGTATCACCGCAAAATCCGCTGAAAGAAAAATCAGAAACCGGTGATTTTGATGAGCGCGTAGCTGCTACAAGATTGCTTGCTGATCATCCAGATTTCAGGGTTGTCAGTTTTGAAGAAAGGCTTGGGACCACGACCACTGCCCAGACATTGCGGGAATTAAAACCGCTGCTTGGTCAGGGGCGGTTTATATGGGTGATGGGAGCTGACAGTTTTGCCGGACTTGACCGCTGGAATGAGTGGCGGCAAATACCGCAAACCCTGCCACTCGGGGTTATTGACCGGCCCGGATATTCAATCAGGGCGCTCAATTCAAAGGCTGCCCGGATTTATGCCGGCAATCGCATATTGCCGCGCGATTCCAGACTTCTTTGCGAGCTTGAAGCCCCGGCTTGGTGCTTTTTGACCATGCCACGACGCCATGAAAGCTCAACTCGCATCAGAAATGGCCAGAATAAGTGAATGTGTTGCATTCTTGCCCTTGAACAGGCTTGCATGATCTGATTATGATATGACAATAGCTGATGTTGAGAAATACATGTGCAAATTTGAAGGACCATCAAACTGCCAGGAAAAACTGCCAAAAGTGGCACCAAAAGTGCCACCAGGGGTAATTCTTTGAAAAATTCAAAGCCTAGCCCCAAATTGTTGAAATTGATTATTGCCAGCCTTGATGATGCCAAGGCAGAAGAAATCACCACCATAGATCTTGCCGGTAAAACCTCTATTGCCGATCAGATGGTAATATCATCGGGTCGCTCCAACCAGCATGTAACATCGATTGCTGATCAATTGGTGGAAGATCTGAAAAAGGATGGCATCAAGGACATAAAGGTTGAAGGTCAGACCCAGGCGGACTGGGTGCTGGTTGATGCTGGTGATGTGATTGTGCATGTATTCCGCCCGGAAGTGCGCTCATTTTACAATCTTGAAAAACTGTGGTCGGCTGATGCGCCGGGCGATCAGGCGGCTGGTTGAGTAATTGCGCATCCGCATTGGTGCCATAGGCAGGCTGAAAAAGGGTGCTGAAAAGCAACTGGTTGCAGATTATTTATCGCGTGCCAAAAAGATGGGGCGCCAGTCCGGCATTAGTGATGTGTCAGAATTTGAACTGAATGAATCGCGAAACCAGACTGCCGAAGGGCGCAAAGGTGAAGAAGCTGAAAACCTGCTGTCAAGGCTGGATGCACAAAGCGTGATCATTGCGCTGGATGAACATGGGGAAAATCTTTCCAGCAGAAAATTTGCCAGAATATTGTCAGGACTGAAAGATGCAGGCCAGGGCGAAGCAGTGCTGCTGATTGGCGGCCCTGACGGGCACGGCAGCAAGGTGCTGGAGCGGGCCAGATACAAGATAGCGCTTGGGGCAATGACATGGCCGCATCGCATTGCCAGAATATTAGTGGCAGAACAGCTTTACCGGGCAATGACAATTATGGCCAACCACCCTTACCATCGCGACTGATCAGTGCTTTTAGAGCATGTCATGGTTACATTGAAGCATTTGACCGATTTTTCACGGTTGCTGGCAAGGCACGTTTCGCGCCGTAGTCTGGTTGACTACAAGCGGGACGTAACGCAGTCCAGCGAGCGCGAAAAACCGGCCTTTCAGGTGGGTCAGACCAGCCCATCTGCTACGTTCCGGCGCTTGCCCGATCAACCAGATCGCGCGGCGCACCGCGCCTTGCAGAGTGAACTGGTCTGATCCCATCAAATGTTTCAATGTAACCATGACATGCTCTACAGGCGCCCACAGTTCTGTAGATGAGCGATTATCATCTTTGCAGCATCATCAGGAGACAGCTTGTCGGAATCTATTTTGATATCAGGGTTTTCCGGTATCTCATAGGCTGAATCTATGCCGGTGAAGTTCTTTAATTCACCAGCCCTTGCCTTGGCATAAAGCCCTTTTTCATCGCGCTGTTCACAAATATGCAAGGGTGTATCGACATGGATTTCGAAGAATTCACCCCTTTCCATCATTTCGCGGGCCATTTGCCTTTCAGAAGCAAAAGGTGAAATGAATGAGGTGATGACAATCAGTCCGGCATCGGCCATCAGTCTGGCTACTTCACAGATACGCCGGATATTTTCCACCCGGTCAGCATCGGTAAATCCCAGATCACGGTTAAGCCCGTGGCGAACATTGTCGCCATCAAGCAGATATGTGTGCTTGCCCATGGCATAGAGCTTTTTTTCCAGAGCATTGGCAATGGTTGACTTGCCTGAACCGGAAAGACCGGTAAACCACAAAACACAAGGCGACTGGGCTTTTTGTTCAGCGTGCATCTGTCTGGTCAGGTCAACCCTTTGATAATGAATGTTGCTGGCCCGGCGCAGGGCAAAATTTATCTGGCAATCGGCGATGATTGCACCACTGTCAGGGTCGATTATGTTTAAGGATGACAGTGCAGGATTTTCATCATGCGGGGCAAAGGCGATGTTTTCATCAAGGGAAATGGTGCAGATACCAGTCTGGCCTTGCTTGAGCATGGTTGCTGCCAGATGCTTGCCTGTTTTGTCGTCACTGAGATATTTGATGCTGGTAATGCTGCCTTGCAATTCAAGTGAGCCGCACAGAAATTTGTATGGTCTGCCTGCAAGCAAGGGTTCTGATGCTTTCCATATTATATCAGTGTTGAACTGGTCAGCCACCTGAACCGGGTGTTCGGCACTGCAAATTACCATGCCTGCAGATGCTGACAGTTGCTTGTCAAGGATGATAATTGCGGTGTTATCACCCCTGTACCGCAAGGTTTTTATTGTGGCGCTGTCCCCTGTTGGCAGAATGCGGATACGATCACCACAGTTCAGATCTGTTTTGGGAGAGTAAGCTGCAAGATTGTTGTTTTCTATTTCAATACGTGACTGCAAATATTTGGATGAGCTGTTTGTATCGCTTGTTTCAAGCAGACAAATTGTGTCGGATATCATCGCTCAACCCTTGTTTTTTATGGTTTTACCAATCTTGTAGGCTTTATTTACCTATGGTTCAATGAACAACGCAAGGCACGATTTCTTTGATTTCAATCAAGGAAAACAAATTCATTATAGGTGATACTAACGCCGTATAAATTAAAACTTGTGAGGTATCAGCATGACCTTGAAAACCATTCTCATATCAATGAATGATATTGACCGGGCTGACCAGCTTGTCAATCTGGCGGCAGGTATGGGTGAAAAATTTGGTGCACATATTACCGGTTTATATGTTATTCCAGCGGTGCAGGTATATCCTGCAGGCGGCATGCAACTGACCACGCAAGTTTATGACGGGCATCGTAAGTATTTTCTTGATCATGCTGAAGCTCTCAAGCGAAAATTTCAGGGTGCGATGAACAAGGCTGGAATAAAATCAGAGTGGCGTTTGATTGAAAGCACCTCATCCCTGATTGCTGACGGGGTGATTGAACATGGTCGCCAGAGTGATCTTGTGGTGATACCTCAAACCAGAAGTGATACTACATCTGGCATTGAAGTCGGGTTTACCGAGCAGGTTGTCATGGATTGCGGGCGCCCGGTTCTGGTTATACCAAGCTTTGGCGATTTTGCCGATGTGGGTAAAAATGTGCTGGTGGCATGGAATGGCACCAGAGAATCTGCAAGGGCTGCCTTTGATGCCATGGCGCTGATGAAGCAGGCTGATACGGTTAATCTTGCCTGGGTCAATCCGCAGGAAGAAGATCTGGATATGGATCTTCCGGGAGCAGAAATGGCAACCACCATGTCACGGCATGGTTTCAAGGTTACTGCTGAAGCCATTCCGGTTGGTGATCTGTCTGTTGGGGATGCCCTGTTATCACATGCCAGTGATGTCGGGGCTGATCTTCTGGTAATGGGTGCCTATGGGCATTCGCGGATGCGTGAATTCATTTTTGGCGGAGCAACCAGAACAATTCTTGAAAGCATGACAATTCCGGTTTTGATGAGCCACTAGTTAAAAAACTGACCGATTAGTCTGTTTTTGCCTTTATTGGCGGGTTTTGGACCAATAAAATATTGACCAATCGGTCAGATATCTGACATAACTGTGAAATACTCTAATAACTCAAGGAGGAATTTCATGGGAACTGGTTCATCGCAAGGCATAAGAACCGCCAGACTGGATACCGGTGAATATGCTGAAAACTTTGCCGAGTTGCATCCGGCTTTAAGTGACAATCTGGCTGCTGTTGAAGCCGACAGGTGTTTCTTTTGTTATGATGCACCATGTACAATAGCATGTCCGACATCCATTGATATTCCCATGTTCATCCGCAAAATTGCTGTGGGTAATCGCAAGGGTGCGGCCCGGACTATTATTGACAGTAACATACTTGGCGGCATGTGCGCCAGGGTTTGCCCGGTTGAAACCTTGTGCGAACAGGCATGTGTGCATATTGCCCAGGGCAATGAGGCGGTCAAAATCGGTCAGCTACAGCGCTATGCAACTGATTCCATCATTGATGATGGGGCTGAAATGTTCACCCGTCCTGAAGCGACAGGAAAAAAGATTGCCATGGTCGGGGCAGGACCGGCAAGTCTTGCATGTGCTCATAATCTGGCTTGCGAAGGCCATGAAATTACCATTTTTGAAGCCAGATCCAAACCGGGCGGATTGAATGAATATGGTCTTGCTGCATATAAAACCACCAGTGATTTTGCCCAGGCAGAGGTTGAATTCGTGCTGGCTGTTGGTGGTATTGAAATCAGATATGATACGGTTCTTGGCAGGGATATAACGCTTGCAGAACTGTCTGAAAATTATGATGCAGTATTTATAGGGATTGGCCTTGCAGAAACCAGCAAGCTGGGCATTGAAGGTGAAGACCTTGCCGGTATTGGTGATGCCATTGATTATATAGCCGTGCTACGCCAGAGTGATGATCTTTCCTCATTGCCGGTTGGTGATAATGTGGTGGTCATTGGTGGCGGCATGACCGCTATTGATATTGCGGTGCAAAGCAAGAAGCTGGGCGCAGAAAATGTAACCATTGCCTATCGCCGCGGTCCAGAACAGATGGGGGCCAGCAAGTATGAACAGGACTTGGCGCTGACCAATGGTGTTACAATCAAGCACTGGGTGCAACCGGTCAAGGCAATTGGTGATACAGCTGTCAGTTCGCTGGAGCTGGAACGCACCAGATATGATGATAATGGCAAACTTGTTGGAACCGGTGAAAAACTTACAATTCCGGCTGACCAGCTGTTTCGGGCAATCGGACAGAAATTCAGTTCAGCTCCGATTGAAAATGCCGGGATTGAAATGAAGTGGGGCAGGATATCAGTTGATGAATCCTGCAAGACTTCGCTGGCAAATGTCTGGGCAGGCGGTGACTGTGTTGCTGGTGGTGAAGATTTGACAGTGGCAGCGGTAAATGATGGCAATGTTGCAGCCAGATCAATTAGTGAATTTCTTAAAACCGGAGGTGCAAGCTAATGGCTGATCTCAAGAATGATTTTATTGGCATAAAATCTCCAAATCCGTTCTGGCTGGCATCTGCTCCGCCAACTGACAAGGCCTATAATGTTGAGCGGGCATTTGAAGCAGGCTGGGGCGGGGTTGTCTGGAAAACCCTTGGTGAAGCTGGCCCACCGGTAGTAAATGTCAATGGTCCACGCTATGGCGCATGGCATGATGGCAATCGCCGGTTGATGGGCTTTAACAATATTGAGCTGATCACCGACCGTTCGCTGGAAGTCAATCTGGCGGAAATTACCCAGGTGAAGAAAAACTGGCCGGATCGCGCCGTTGTGGTCTCGATCATGGTGCCATGTGATGAGCGCTCATGGAAAAGCATTCTGCCACTGGTTGAAGAAACCGGGGCTGATGGTATTGAGCTTAATTTTGGCTGCCCACATGGCATGTCAGAACGCGGCATGGGGGCAGCAGTTGGCCAGGTTCCTGAATATGTCGGGATGGTGGCTGAATGGTGCAAACAGCATTCCAGCCTGCCGGTCATTGTCAAGCTGACGCCAAATATTACCGATATTCGCCAACCGGCGCGCGCAGCGTTCAAGGGTGGTGCTGATGCAGTATCGCTGATCAATACCATCAATTCGATAATCGGTGTTGATCTTGATGCGATGGCGCCGGCTCCGCATGTGGATGGCAAAGGCTCACATGGCGGCTATTGTGGCCCGGCAGTCAAGCCTATTGCTCTTAGCATGGTTTCAGAAATTGCCCGTGATAAGGAAACCTACCGCAAGCCGATTTCAGCTATTGGCGGTATTCAGACCTGGCGTGATGCGGCTGAATTCATGGCTCTTGGTGCTGGCAATGTTCAGGTTTGTACTGCGGTCATGACTTATGGCTTCAAGATCGTTGAAGAAATGATTGATGGCATGTCGCGCTGGATGGATGAAAAGGGTTATAACACGGTCGATGATTTTATCGGCATGGCGGTGCCCAATGTGGTCAACTGGGAACATCTTAATCTCAACTACATTGCCAAGGCCAAGATCAATCAGGAAACCTGCATCAAATGTGGTCGCTGTCATATTGCCTGTGAAGATACTTCACATCAGGCAATCACTTCGAGCTTGAATGGCGAGCCGCATTATGAGGTCAGGGATGAAGATTGTGTTGGTTGTAATCTTTGCGTCAATGTCTGCCCGGTAAAAGATTGTATTACCCTTGAGCAGATGACCGAAGGCAAAGATCCGCGAACCGGCATTCCAATCTCGGGTGAATATGCCAACTGGACCACACATCCCAATAATCCAAATGTGAAATAGACAAAATATAAAAGGGGCTGAAAAGGCCCCTTTTTTTTCGGTTAATCTATGCGCACATATTCAGCAACCTTTTCGGCATCATAGCCAAGGCTGGCATCCAGTAATTGTTTGGTATAGGGGTGCTCTGGCGACATTGAACGCATTTTTTCAACATCCAGTACTTCGACAATCTCACCGGCATTCATTACTGCGATTTCATTGCACATATGGGCGACTACGGCCAGATTGTGCGATACAAGAATGTAGGTCAGATTGTGAGCTGCCTGTAAATCCTTTAACAGGTTGAGGATTTCGGCCTGTACTGACACATCAAGCGCTGATGTTGGTTCATCCAGCAGGATTATTTGCGGGTCAAGAATGAGAGCGCGGGCAATGGCTACGCGCTGGCGCTGGCCGCCGGATAATTGATGTGAGAAGCGAAAGCGGAAGGAACGCGGCAGGCCTACATCATCCAACACCTTGTTGATGCGGTTTTCCACATCGCCGATTTTATGCAGTCCCAAAGGTTCTGAAAGCATCCGGTCAATAGTGTGGCGCGGGTGCAGCGAACCGTAAGGGTCCTGGAAAACCATTTGCAGATTGCGGTAAAACTCCATATTGCGGGTCTTGCCGATCTTTTCGCCATTGATTTTAATAGTGCCACGCCAATCGGAAATAAGCCCGGCTATGGCGCGCAAGACAGTGGATTTGCCGGACCCGGATTCCCCCACCAGCCCATAAGTATCACCGGCTTTAACCTCAAAGCAGACTTTTTTGACGGCATGAAAT
>JALXCV010000072.1 GCA_026990765.1 Hyphomicrobiales bacterium
CCTTTAATGCCTCAAGAGCTGAAGCATAGGGTTCCTGGCGCTCAATGCTCCAATATTTCAGGTCATCAAGGGCAATCGGTTTGCCGGTGACCGCACATCTGACAAAACTGCCATTTTTGACAATCTTGTAATCAGCATCAAGATATTCAAGCTGAGCCTCACCGCCGCCGGTGAATTTTGGTTCAAATCTGTTCATGCGGCAAATATAGCAATTGCATTTCGACATAACAAGACAGAAAGCTGTTGAGGGCTGTGCTATTCATGTTCTTGATCAAGATAATCCAAATTCTGCATGGTGAGATAATGGTTTGCTGCCATTTACTTTGTGAACTACTTGAAACTGTAGCTGAAATGGCCCATAGAAATGTCAATGATAGCTGCCTGCATATAATAATCATCGAAAACCGGTGAATACAGGCTTGGGAAGTCAACACAAATGCTCGTTAAAATCGGAGAATCCGATAAGCAGGAACACCGGGAATCACTTCATTCAGGTGACAAGGAAAAACTGAAGGCCAGGCTGTCGAAACTTGTGTTTATTGATGGCAAGTGGGTGTTACCGCTTATTCAGGGTGGCAAGGGCGTTGGCGCAACCAATGGCAGCACTGCTGGCGCATGGGCCAGGGAAAATGCCGGCGGGACCATTGCTGCAACCGGGGCTTCGGGCAGCATTGACATGACCAGCCTTGACAATGATTACCCGTTCAATGATCCAACAAGGCATGGACGCCATGCTGAAATGATCGATATTTCGATCAAAGGGTGTATTTTTCAGGTCAAGCGGGCGCATGAACTTGCCAATGGCAAGGGGCTGGTGCGCATCAATTTTCTGAAAATGGCTGGCGGCTCAATGGAGATCATGCGCGGGGTTCTCAAGGGCACAAAAGTTGAAGGCGGGGCCAATCTGATCAATGCGGTGACCATGGGTGCCGGATTGCCGGCAGAAGAAGATGCGCAGATTTGCGCTGATGAAAAAGTATTTCTTGATCCGATAATTTCAAGCTCAATGGCATTGAAAGTGTTGCTGAAACGCACTTACCGCAAATGGGCCGGACGCTATCATGAAGTTATCGGGGCGGTGGTTTATGAAGACCCATGGCTGGCCGGTGGCCATAATGGCATTACCAGCCGGGAAAACCCGGATGAGCCAATTGCTCCATATGAGCGGATAAAGGAACTTCGCGCCATAATGAATGAGCATGGCATGCACGATGTTGCCATTATCATGGCTGGCGGTGTCTGGTATCTGCGTGACTGGGCCGACTGGCTGGATGATCCTGAAATTGCCCCGATTGCCTTTCAGATTGGCACCCGCGATCTGCTGACACAGGAATGCCCGATCAGTGATGAGTGGAAGCACCTGTTGCTGACCATGAAAAAGGGCGATGTTGCGCTAAACAAATTCAGCCCCACCGGGTTTTATTCATCAGCATATAAAAACTCGATGATCATGGAGCTATATGCACAATCTGAACGCCAGATTGCCTATAAACCTGCCCCTGATGATGAAAAAACCGAAGCTATCAAGGCTTTGGGGGTGCCACCCAAAGGTTTTTGGGTAACACCGGAAGATAATCTGAAAGCCGATATGTGGATCGCCCAGGGCTATAATACGGTGCTGAAAACACCTGATGAAACGGTGATTTTCGTTACGCCTGAAAAGGCTGTTGCCAACAAGGCGGATAAAACCGACTGTGTTGGATGTCTGGTTACTTGCAAGCTTAGCTCATGGAGCCAGAATCCTGACACCAAATATTCAACCAAACGCCTGCCCGACCCGCGCACCCATTGCATTCGCAAATCCCTGCAAGGGGCGATCGAGGGCAAAAACCTCGACGAAGTACTGATATTTTCCGGCCACAACGCCTTCAAATCCGGCGATGACCCATTCTATCGCAATAAAAATGGCGAAGTGGTTTTCCCGACGGTGAAACAGCTGGTTGCACGGCTGTTGACCGGGGATTGAGGGTTAAAGTTTCAGGTTTGCAGCATGCACCCTCAGCTAAGCTATACAATCATTTCTCTCGCATCACAATCAAAGCAGACTGCCCTGAACTTCAGGTTTTGAAGCTTTGCGTTTTTTGCCGTCGAGGGTGGCTGACAGTTTGCCGTCTTGCAGTTCCATGGTTATTCTGCTGCCCGGTCTGGCATCGGCTTTTGATACCAGCATCTGGCCGTTTTCATCCCTGATGACTGCAAAGCCTCTGGCCAGTACTGATTTATATGACAGTGAGTTGAACAATTTGGCAGCCAGGGTGAGACTGTGGGTTTTTTCCGATATAAGACGGTTGACCGCCCGGCTTGAGCGGGCTGAATATTGTTCGACATTTTGCCGCTGGCGGGTGATGTTCTGCAATAATGGGCCGGTTGTGTGGCGACCGGCTATCCGGTCAAATTGTGAACGGTGGGTCTGCATATTGGTTATCAGCGCCCGTGCCAGACGCGATGAGGCTGAATCATGGCGCTGTCTGGCAAGGGCCAGAATATCATCCGGCTTGGGCAAGGCGCGCGCTGCGGCCATGGTTCGGGTTTTGCGCTCGGATAATAAACGCTGCATGGCGCGCGGATTGCGGGCACCAAGATCGGCGATCGTTGCAATGAGATCACGCCTTACAGGCACAGCCCGTTCGGCGGCTGCGGTCGGGGTCGGGGCGCGTTCATCTGCTGCATAATCGATCAGGGTCCAGTCGGTTTCATGGCCAACTGCCGAAATCAGCGGTATCTGGCTGTCAGCGGCAGCACGAACCACCACTTCTTCATTGAAGCCCCATAAATCTTCAAGCGAACCGCCCCCACGGGCAACAATTATCAGGTCAGGGCGTCCTTCCTGCATCGCATTAAAGCCGTTAATGGCGGCAGCCACTTCCTTTGCACTTGATTCGCCCTGAACCCTGACCGGCCAGACTTTCACATTGCGGGCAAAGCGATCATTCAGACGGTGCAGTATGTCGCGGATCACCGCCCCGGTTGGCGAAGTAACCACGCCTATTATTTGCGGCAGATAGGGTATTGGCTGTTTGCGGGCCTCATCAAATAGGCCTTCGCCCGCCAGTTTTTTCTTGCGCTCCTCTAACAGCGCCATCAGCGCTCCGGCACCGGCCGGTTCCATGGAATCGATAATTAGCTGATATTTCGACTGGCCCGGATAGGTGGTTATCTTGCCGGTAACAATAACCTCAAGCCCCTGTTCAGGCTGGATTTTCAGCCTCGCGGCAACACCTTTCCAGATGATACCGCTAAGCACCGCCTTTTCATCTTTCAGATCAAGATATACATGGCCGGATGCCGGGCGTGATACCCGGCCCAGTTCGGCCCTGATACGAACATGACCGAATGTGTCTTCCAGGGTTCGCTTTAAGGCAAAAGACAGGTCAGATACTGAATATTCCACAACATTTGTCTGTTGCGGCTGATCATAGATTTCACCGGTCACCGGATCGAATGGCCAATCAGTGGACATAATTGAAGAATCCCTTTTTCTTTCTTGTTAGCCGATTTATGGTGCGGTGACAAAGTTGATGGAGAATAATTGATCATGAACATCCTGCTAACAGGCTCAGGCGGGCGCGAACATGCACTGGCCTGGAAACTTCAGCAATCCCCAAAATGTGAAAAACTGTTTTGTGCACCCGGCAATGCCGGAATTGCCAAACTGGCTGAATGTATCGATCTGAATGTCAGCGATCATCCAGCTGTTATCGGTTTTTGCCAGAAAAACAATATTGATCTGGTAGTGGTTGGCCCTGAAGCTCCATTGGTTGCCGGACTGGCTGATGATCTGAAAGCTGCTGGAACAAGGGTGTTCGGACCGGTAAAGGCAGCCGCAATGCTTGAAGGTTCCAAGGGTTTTACCAAGGATATTTGTGCAAAATACAATATTCCAACAGCTGCTTATGGCCGTTTCTCAAATGAGGCAGATGCGCTTGCCTATCTGGCAGAACAACCAGTACCGATTGTGGTCAAGGCTGATGGGCTGGCCGCAGGCAAGGGTGTGATTGTAGCTGAAACCCGCAAGCAGGCGCAAAAGGCAGTCAAAGACATATTTTCCGGCCTGTTTGGCGATGCGGGCGCTGAAGTTGTTATTGAAGAATGCCTGGTTGGCGAGGAGGCATCATTCTTTGCCATATGTGATGGTGAACGGGCAGTAAGCCTGGCAACAGCGCAGGATCACAAACGGGTGGGGGTTGGTGATACCGGTCCCAATACTGGCGGCATGGGCGCCTATTCGCCTGCTCCGGTGATGACTGATGCCATGGTCAAGCGGGTGGAAGATGAAATCATCAATCCAACCATCAAGGCCATGAAAGACATGGGTTCGCCATTTTGCGGGGTGCTGTTTGCCGGTCTGATGATTACCGACAAGGGGCCAGAACTGATTGAATATAATGTCCGCTTTGGCGACCCTGAATGCCAGGTGCTGATGATGCGGATGGAAGATGATCTGGTTGAATTGCTGAGTGCCGCAGCTGATGGCAATCTTGGAAACCGGCAGACAAAATGGAAAAAACTGCATGCCATGACCATAGTCATGGCCGCCAAAGGTTATCCGGGGTCATATGACAAGGGTAGTGTGATCGGCAATCTTGAAAATGCCGGTCGCCCGGATAATATAGAGATATTCCATGCCGGTACTGCACAAAAGGGTGATGACATAATCGCCATTGGCGGGCGGGTGCTGAATGTCACCGGGCTTGGCTGCACCATTTGTGAAGCCCGTGACAATGCCTATGCAGCGGTTGAAAATATAAACTGGCCGGGCGGATTTTACCGCAATGATATTGGCTGGCGGGCGCTGGAAAGGGAGAAAACTGATGGCGGTTGAGATTGGTCTGGCACTTGGTGGCGGCGCGGCTCGCGGCATAGCGCATATTCCCCTGCTTGAAGTGTTTGACGAACTTGGCATCAAGCCGGTCAAGATCGCCGGAACCAGTATCGGGGCGCTGATGGGGGCGGCTTATGCCTCTGGAATATCTGCGCGCGATATTCGCCAGCATACAATCGAGGTGCTGAACAACCGGGTTGATGCAGCAAGGCATATCTTCCAGCAAAGTGAAGGCAAGCTGTTTGACCTGATCAATTTTTCCTTCCGCAAGCCAACACAGGTGGACGGCACCAAACTGGCAGAACTGGCCTTGCCGAACGGGGTTGCCAGAAATATTGAAGACTCAAAAATAGAATTTGTGGTCAATGCCACCGACTTTTTTGGCCATAGGGAAGTGGTGATTGATTCCGGTCCGCTAGTGGAGGCAGTGGCTGCCTCGATGGCCATTCCGGGAATTATCGAGGCACCTTTCAAGGATGATCTGCTGCTGATCGATGGAGCCATGACCAATCCGGTGCCGTTTGAACATGTGTCAGCACCGGGGCGGATTGTAGTTGCAGTTGATGTTACCGGTGGCCCCTACCCTGATGGCAAGCGCCCCGGCTATACTGACCTGGCATTTGGTGCCACCCAGATAATGCAATTGCGTATCAGTGAACTGGCCAGACAATTATCACCACCTGATATTTATATCGAGCCTGATTTGAGCCAATTCAGGGCGCATGATTTCTTCAAGGTACGCCAATTGCTGGCAGCCGGTGAAGCAGAAAAAGATCATCTGAAACGCGAGTTGGACAAATTGCTGGCTGAATAGACAGTCAGGATAACAATAATTGAGCGACCTCATACGGGAACTGTCAAGGCTTAACCATTTTGCGCCCGGTGCCGCAATTTGTGATCAGCCAGCACCAGCGCCAGCATGGCTTCGCCAACCGGCACTGCCCTGATACCTACACACGGATCATGGCGGCCCTTGGTTATGATGTCGGTGTCCTTGCCGGTTTTGGTGACGGTCCGGCGGGTAGTGAGAATTGATGAAGTCGGTTTGACCGCGAAACGAACTACAATATCCTGTCCCGAAGATATGCCACCCAGAATGCCGCCAGCATGGTTTGACTGAAATTGCGGGGCGCCATCCACCATTCTTATTTCATCGGCATTGGCTTCACCGGTCAGTCCAGCCGAAGCAAAACCGGCACCGATTTCAACGCCTTTGACCGCATTGATGCTCATCATTGCCGATGCAATATCCTGATCAAGCTTGCCATAAACCGGTGCGCCCCACCCGGCTGGAACCCCAGAGGCCACTACCTCAACCACAGCCCCGATTGAGGAGCCGGATTTGCGTATCTGATCAAGGTAATCAGCCCATTCGACCGCGGCTTTGGCATCGGGACAAAATAGCGGGTTATTGTCAACTTCACTCCAGTCCCAGTTATCACGGTCAATCTTGTGATCTCCCACCTGTACCAGCGCGCCCTTGATGCTGATACCATCCAGAACCTTGCGGGCAACGGCCCCTGCTGCAACTCTTGAGGCGGTTTCGCGGGCTGATGATCTGCCACCGCCGCGATAATCACGCACGCCATATTTGGCCTGATAGGTGAAATCGGCGTGACCGGGACGGAACTTGTCGCGGATTTCGCTGTAATCCTTTGAGCGCTGATCGGTATTTTCGATCATCAGGGCAATTGGGGTGCCAGTGGTTATCTGGCCATCTGTAGTGTCATCTTCAAACACACCTGACAGGATTTTTACCTGATCAGCTTCGCGCCGCTGGGTGGTAAATCTTGATTGTCCAGGGCGTCGCTTGTCGAGGAATTTCTGGATATCGGCTTCACACAGTTTCACACCGGCAGGACAGCCATCAATGACACAGCCAATGGCAATTCCGTGGCTTTCGCCAAAGGTGGTCATGGTGAACATATGGCCAAAGCGGTTAAATGACATTGGTGGTTTCCTGTTGCTTGTCAAAGGGGCAATTTATTGTGCCCTGCGGCTGGTTGCAAGGGTTCAGGCCCTGAACCAGGTTATTTCACCAGCTTCTATCTTGTAGAATTTGGTTTGCGGCACCGGCAGGCCGACAAATTCAGCTCCGGTCTTGCCCAGCATGGCGCCGCGAATAATCCGGCTGATACCACCATGAGCCACAATGATAACCGGTTTTTGCTGATCGTCCAGCCAGTCCTTGATGCGTTTTGCGGCCATGGCATAGCTTTCACCATTTGGCGGCACCCAGTGGAAGTAACCTTCCGGGTCTTTGGTTGGATCAATCCCGGCTGCATTGAGTTCAGGCCATGTCCAGCCGTCACGGTCTCCAAATGAGACTTCACGCACCCTTGGTTCAATGCGAGCTGTATCTTCGGGCAGACCATAGGCTTTTAGTATATGGCCCATTGTCTGGCGGGCGCGTGTCAAGGGGGACACCACAAAATCAAATTGTGCAGGATCAGGGACGACCCTGACCAGAGCATCTGCAATGGCTTTGGCCTGAACGTGACCGGTTTCGTTCAACGGAATATCGGTTTGCCCCTGAATTCGGCGGGCCTTGTTCCAGTCTGTCTGGCCATGGCGAATATAATAGACCAGTGGATATTTTGCTGTCACCTGGTTCAACCCTTCGTCAGATCAGGGGCTTCAGGGTCTTTCATGCCAACAACATGATAGCCGGCATCAACATGCAAGACCTCACCGGTTGTCCCGCGCCCAAGATCAGACAAAAGGAACACACTGGTATCGCCCACCTCATCAATGGTGACGGTACGCTTCATGGGAGCATTAAGTTCATTCCATTTGAGAATATAGCGGAAATCACCAATGCCGGAAGAAGCAAGGGTCTTGATAGGCCCGGCAGAAATCGCATTGACCCGGATAGCCTTTTCGCCAAGATCTGCCGCCATATAGCGTACCGATGCTTCAAGTGCGGCTTTGGCTACACCCATGACATTATAATGCGGCATCCATTTTTCAGCGCCATAATAGGTAAGTGTCACCATGGAACCACCATCGCTCATCAGCTTTTCAGCCCGCTGGGCAACGGCGGTAAAGCTGTAGCAGGAGATAAACAGGGTATTTTTGAAATTTTCAGCGCTGGTATCAATATAGCGCCCCTTCAACTCATCCTTGTCGGAAAAGCCGATTGCATGCACCAGAAAATCCAGCTTGCCCCATTTTTCTTCCAGTTCGGCAAATACCGCATCGATTGATTCGGCATCAGAAACATCACACGGCATAATCATGTCGACACCAATTTTTGCCGCCAGTGGTTCTATGCGTTTTTTCTGGGCAGCACCTTGATAGGTAAAGGCCAGTTCCGCCCCGTGTTCTGCGCATGACCGGGCAATCCCCCAGGCAATTGACATCTGGTTGGCGACCCCCATAATCAGCCCGCGTTTGCCGGACATCAGTTTTGCGCTATCAGTCATTTTGCTGTTATTTCCCTGTGATTATTATCGCTGCCTTTTCTGGCGCGTAATCTACATTATTTTTATCCAGCGTCCATCTTTTATGACTGTCACAATTTGTTACAGTATGTGACAGACAAAAGGTTGCTGATTCAGACTAATTGGAGCATTACAGGACAAACCAATGCCGAAAAGAGATGAAACCTACATGACGATTACTGCTGCCAAAGGCTTTGAGAAAAGCAATGCCCCGTTTGAACTGTTTGACCAGTGGCTGAAGGATGCTGAAAAATCAGAGCCAAATGACCCCAATGCCATGTCGGTGGCAAGTGTGGATGAGAACGGCATGCCGAATGTGCGGATGGTATTGTTGAAGGAATTTGATGAAACCGGCTTTGTTTTCTACACCAATTTTGAAAGCGCCAAAGGCCGTGAATTACTGGCATCAAGGAAAGCTGCTCTTAATTTTCACTGGAAATCACTGCGACGACAGGTAAGGATTCGCGGACTGGTCGAGATCGTCCCGGATGAACAGGCAGATGCCTATTTTGCATCGCGCGCCCGTGACAGCCGTATTGGTGCATGGGCATCCCAGCAGTCACGCCCGGTTGAAAGCCGGTTTGCCTTTGAAAAGGCGATAGCCAAATATGCTGCCAAATATGCAATTGGTGAAGTGCCGCGCCCGCCCTACTGGTCCGGTTTCAAAATTATACCGCTGGAAATGGAGTTCTGGCATGACCGCCCGTTCCGGCTGCATGACAGGATTGTGTTCAAGCGCCCGACCCCAAGTGACCAGTGGACGAAATCACGGCTTTATCCCTGAATATTCATGGGCTAAGGTAGGCAACGAATCCAGAACTTATCGGTGGAGCCCATGAACCAGATAGCAAACAGTGAACGAAAGACCATCGTCCTTACCGGGGCATCGCGCGGTATTGGCCATGCAACAGTAAAACGGTTTTCATCAGCAGGATGGCGGGTGCTTACCTGCTCACGCCAGCCCTTCCCCGAAGACTGCCCGTGGGAAATGGGCGAAGAGGACCATATTCAGGTTGATCTGGCTGACCCGGAAAGCACATCAGCAGCGGTTGAACTGATGCGCGAACGGCTAAAAGCCCAGAATGGGCGATTGAATGCGCTGGTCAATAATGCCGCCATATCACCCAAGATTGCCGGTGGCGGGCGAATGAACACCATGGCGACTGACCGCGATGACTGGATGAAAGTGTTTCAGGTAAACTTTTTTGCTCCAATCATGCTGGCGCGCGGTCTGGTTGAGGAATTAAAGGCGGCCAAGGGATCAGTGGTAAATGTCACATCTATTGCCGGAACCTCGGTACATCCATTTGCCGGTGCCGCCTATTCCACCTCCAAGGCAGCGCTTGCCTCATTGACAAGGGAAATGGCTCATGATTTTGGTCCGCTGGGGGTAAGGGTCAATTCGATTTCTCCTGGTGAAATTGAAACCTCTATCCTGTCACCGGGAACCGAAAAGATCATCCCGCAAATTCCATTACGCCGGCTTGGCCAGCCTGAAGAAGTGGCAAAGGCTATCTATTTTCTGTGCACCGAAGCATCCAGCTATGTAACCGGGGCTGAATTGCATATCAACGGAGGCCAGCATGTCTAAGCTTGAAATGCGCTCACGCATCGCCCAGGCCATGCACTTCATTGATGAGAAAACTGGCGGTGTGGTGCCACCCCTTTATACATCCACCACTTTTGCCCGCGATGATAATTATGAACCAAGGGCCGGGTACACTTATGCCCGTTACAATAACCCGACAGTGTCACAGCTTGAAGGCATTCTGGCCGAACTGGATGGCGGGGCCGATGCCTTGTGCTTTGCCTCAGGGCTTGGGGCGTTTTCCACCCTGTTTGAGACTGTGCGAACCGGTGCACATATTGCCATTCCGCGTATCATGTATCATGGCGGGCTGGACTGGCTGCTTAACATCTCCAAAAAGCGCAATATTGGCTTGAGTTTTTACAAGCCCGGTGATCTGGACAGTTTGCAGGCTGCAATCCAACCGGGCAAGACACAGATAGTATGGGTTGAAACCCCGTCCAATCCAACCTGGGACATTACTGACATAGCAGGGGCTGCCGATATAGCCCACAAGGCAGGCGCAATCTTGGGGGTTGATTCCACCTGCGCCCCGCCAACCACCACCAGGGCCTTGTCATATGGCGCCGATGTGGTTTTTCATTCTGCCACCAAATATCTCAACGGTCATTCCGACCTGACCGCCGGGGTGCTGGTAGGTGCCCAAAGGGATGATTTATGGCAGGAAATATGGGCAAACCGCAAATCGCTTGGCTCTATCATTGGCAATTTTGAAGCCTGGCTGTTAATCCGCGGGCTGCGCACCCTGTTCATCCGGTTTGATGCTGCCAGCCGCAATGCCATGCAGATTGCCGAACATTTTGAAGGCCATGACAGGCTGGAAAAAGTACTCTATCCCGGCCTTGCCAGCCATCCCGGCCATGAACTGGCAGCCCGCCAGATGACCGGCGGCTTTGGCGGCATGATGAGCCTGATGGTAAAAGCTGATGAGGCAGGCGCGCGCCAGATAACCTCTAACCTCAAACTTTTCCTGCCTGCCACCTCGCTAGGCGGTGCGGAAAGTCTGGCCGAACACCGCAAGACCGTGGAAGGTCCAAATTCAGCAGTGCCGGATAATCTGATAAGGCTGTCAGTGGGGATTGAAGATGCCGGTGACCTGATAGCCGATATTGAACAGGCACTTGCATCTGCCTGAAAACTTTATCCACAATCAGTGACAAGACCAAGATCAACTTTACAAATAAAATGATAAACTGATAGGGTGCTTTACTGATGCCACAAGAAGCATCTATCATGGAGGAAGAATTAATGAAACGAATAACCATACTGGCTGCAGCTGCAATATTTGCTATTTCAGCAACATATGCACAAGCAGCATCCAAGGACTATATTTTGAATACAGCCTCGACAGGCGGGACCTATCATCCTGTCGGCACTGCTATTTCAACCTTGTCCAAAATCAAGCTTTTGCCAAAGAAAAAATTCAGCCTGACGGCTGTTAATTCTGCTGGTTCTGGGGCCAATGTTCAGGCTCTTGGTTCCGGCACTGCCGATTTTGCCATTTTGCAGGGACTGTTCGGGTACTATGCCGCTTCCGGCACCGGCCCGGTATCAGCACCACAAAAGAACATTCGTTCAGTAACAATGCTGTGGCAGAATGTTGAACAGTTCATACTGGCAAATTCCAAGGTCAAATCAGGAACTGTTGCTGATCTGAAAGCCGTGACCGGCAGCCCGATGGCCATGGGCAAACAGAACTCCGGCACCATTGGTTCAAACAGCGTGTTGCTGTCCGGTCTTGGTATCAATATCAAAACCGACTACAAGCTGATCTATGCTGGGTATGGCCCGTCTGCCGATGCACTTGCCAATGGTCAGGCGATTGGTGCCGGTATGCCATCTGGTCCGCCCACAGGAGCCATCACCAAGCTTATGGCGGCAAATTCAGGCAAATTCACCATCCTTGATGTAACAGATGAACAGGCAAAAGCCATGGATGGCGGTCGCAAGCTCTGGGTGCCTTACACTATTAAAGCTGGTACTTATCCAGGCCAGACCAAAGACATCAAGACCATTGCCCAGCCAAACTTCCTGGCCGTTAATGCCAGCGTCAATGAAGAACATGTATATCTGTTGACCAAGGCAATATATGAAAATCTGGGATTCTTGTCGGCCATTCATCCGGCAACCAAAGTAATGGCTGTAAAAAAGGCCATGGCTGGCCTGCCTGTACCATTACACCCGGGTGCTGCTCGTTATTACAAAGAGATCGGGCTTGAAATACCAGCTCATCTGATAGCCAAATAATCAGGCTGACTGTTAGCATTGTTTCAGGTGCGAAAGAATTTTCTTTCGCACCTATCTGATTATATGGTGGTGGCAATGAGCAGTAATACCGATACTGATATGGCGGGCCATGGGCAAAACAATCGCAATGTTTGGCTGTCCCCTATCGACAGCAACGCTGGAATTATCCAGAAACTGATTGTTGTGTTTGCAGCAGGTTTTGCAATCTGGCATATTTTGACAAATGTTTATCTGGTTGAACCAGGGCTTTGGCAAAACGCAATCCATTTTGCCGGCTTCGCCTTTCTGGCGTCTGCAACCATCAGCCCGTTTGGCAAATATGCCGGCAAGAAATATGCTATCGCCTTTGACATCACCTATGGCCTGCTGGTTGCAGCAGCAGCACTGTGGGTGGCTGGGGCTGAAAATGGCATTTATGAAAGAACCCTGGCTGTAACCGGTCAGTCATGGCAGTTTACCTGGGTAGACTGGGCCGCGGGATTCCTGTTGCTGTTTGCTGCACTTGACCTGTCACGCCGGGTTTCCGGCATGGTCATTCCGGTTCTAATCATATTGTCATTGTCATATATCCTGTTTCTGGGTTCATATCTGCCAGGTGTGTTTCGAGCAGCCAGCCTGCCGATGAATGATGTGATGTTTCGCACCCTGTTTAATGATGAAGGCATGTTTGGCATTCTGGCCAGCATCTCATCAACCAACATCACCTTGTTCATGATTTTTGGCGGGTTTCTGGTGGCATCAGGCGCCAGTGACTTTGTAATTGAAATTTCAAAAGTCATAGCCGGGCGGGTTCGTGGCGGCGCAGCTTTTGTCGCGGTGCTGTCTTCAGCTCTCACTGGCACAATCAGCGGATCAGCAATCGCCAATACAGCCTCAACCGGTGTCATTACCATCCCGTTGATGAAATCCAACGGGTTTCGCGCCAAATTTGCAGCCGGTGTTGAAGCTGCCGCATCGACCGGGGGGCAGTTAATGCCGCCAATCATGGGAGCCGGTGCATTTGTCATGGCAAGCTATACATCAATCCCATATTCTGCCATTGTATCAGTTTCTGTCATGCCGGCTATTTTATACTTCCTGTCCGTGGCTTTTATAGTCCGCATTGAAGCGGTTAAATATCAGGTTGGAGAAAATCTCGACCTGAAGGTTGATTATGGCAAGCTGGTGTCTGGAGGCTTGACCTTTATACTGCCACTTACCGTCATGATCTGGCTGTTAATGACAGGCGTTACTCCAAGCTTTGCAGCTTCATGGGCAATTGCTGCCTTGATTATAGTGTCATGGGCAACAACAATAATTGCAAGATTTACCAGAGGTTCCAGCTTTCAGCCGATCACCATGGGGCCATCAAAAATCATTGAGGCACTGCTATTGGGGATCAAGGCTTCAATCATGACCGGTATCTTGCTGGTATCAATCGGCATAATGAATAATGCCATTGTAACCAGTGGCATTGGCAACGGGTTTTCACTGATGATTGCCAACTGGTCGCAAGGATCGGTAATTGTAGCAATATTGCTGATCGGGCTGGCTTCGCTGGTTTTGGGAATGGGGCTTCCGGTTACTGCAGCCTATATCATTCTGGCAATTCTAACCGCCCCTGCCCTTGCCGGTATTCTTGCTGATACAATCATTGTTGACCAGTTGGTTCAGGGTATTTCCGATCCGGTAAAATCTGCAATGTTTGCGATGGTGGATAGTCCATATGTTGCAAAAGTTGCAACCGGCATGACCCGACCAGAAGCAATTGCCCTGATGGATTCCATGCCGTTTGAGCTGGCAATCACCATCAGGCCGTTACTGATTGATCCGGCAATGCAGACAACTTTCCTTTTAACCGCCCATCTGATCATATTCTGGCTCAGTCAGGACAGCAATGTAACCCCGCCCGTATGTCTGGCCGCATTTGCAGCTGCTGGAATAGCAGGTTCAAAACCAATGGCAACCGGGTTTCAGTCCTGGAAAATTGCAAAAGGTCTTTATATCGTACCATTGATGTTTGCTTATACCCCACTGATCTCGGGACAATGGTATGAGGTCCTGCAAATCGGTATATTTGCCCTGTTTGGAATATATGCGATAAACGCAATAATCCAGAACTATGCAGAAGGCCCGCTTGGTTACCCGCTGATAGCTTTACTCGCCATCGGTATCATCGGCGCCTTCTGGCCATTAAATCTTCTGGTGAATATTGGCGGTGCAATTCTGATTTCATTCGTTATTGCAGCATCTTCCCGCAAACTGAAAAATCAGGCCAGTCAGAAAAGCGGTGATAACAAGGTTTAGAACGAGTTGACTTGCCCGATGGTGTCATCACGGGCGATCCAGTCAGTTCAAAACCTTGCACGCGTTGCTTGTACAGGCAGGTCATAGCCCGCTTGTCATATTATCAGATATTGATGCACATCTTCCCCATCCAAATTTTTCTTAAAAAAAAGATTGCTAAAGCATTGCTGATATATATACTTTAGCAATGGACTATGGGAAGATATATTGGAATCCTGACAAAAACCATCTTTTGCGAGAAACACGAGGGCTGAGTTTTGAGGATGTTGAGAGTGCTATTGAACAAAACAATGTACTTGATGACTATCCTCACCCGGACACAGAGCACTATCCGCATCAGCGAATTATGGTGGTGAATATCCAGGGATATGCCTGTATCGTTCCGTATGTTCTTGAAGATAACGGTATATTCTTAAAAACCGTATATCCTTCTCGCAAGGCTACTTCATTATTTCTGACGCAGGATGAACATGACCAATAAACCAAACATACCACTCGACCCGCCCTATATTGATAATGAAGAGCGTCAAATAATGGAAAGCCTTGATGCAGCTATGGATCGTGGAGCAATACGACCGAAATCCGCTGAAGAGGTGGCAGAAATCAATGCCCACTGGCAAAGGGTTCTGCAACAAAGTACAAAGCGCAAAGCGATAACGCTTCGCCTTCAAAATCGTGACTTGAGCATGTTGAAGACCATGGCAAAGCGCAAAGGCATTCCTTATCAAACACTCGTGACCTCTATTCTTCATCAATATGTTAATGGAGATGTTATCGAACGCAAGTGAGGGAATATATCAGGATCAAGAGAGTGGTTTCAAAGCGACCCGGTTTCAACTTGGCGGGCATAGTCATTATCAACGATGATATAGCCAACCGGCCATAAGGACAGGCCGGCAAGTTTCAGATGGGCCCATGCGAAAGGTAGGCCGATGATGGTAACGGCCAGTAAAACTGCGGTTACAATATGGATCAGTGCCAGCCACCAGCCAGCCACGACCAGCCAGATGATATTACCGATGGTTCCCAAAGGACCGGTGCCAAAATCCTCCTGACCGGTAATCATATCGCGCCTGACAGCCTTGCGGCCAAAGGGCAGGAATGAGTAGATAGCTATATTGAAAGATGCTCTTGCCCATGGAAGTCCTATGATGGTCAGTGCCATGATCAATCCGGCAATCAACCAGCCAATACCGCTCCAGATGCCTCCAAAGACAAGCCATAATATGTTGAGTATGAAGCTGGTAAATGACATGAGAATAATCCAGATTTCAGGTTATTGTGATTGCTGAACGCTGTTGAACCTGATCTGTCATATAATGAGTGGCATGCTGTATTTCCAGATGCTGTGGTATTATCGACCAGACAAACCCTCAATCACACTTGCCATATTTGACATCAGCAATCATGGAAAACTCCAAAACATCTTGAAAAAAACTGTATGGCTCCCCTATTATCTGGCAAAACAAATTCATCAAACGGAGAAAAACATGACAGATTTGCATTTCAACATTGATGGTATGAGCTGTGGCGGCTGTTCCAGCGGCTTGACGAAATTGCTGGAAGCAGCACCGGGGGTTAGTGCGGTTTCGGTTAGCCATGAAGATAATAGTGGTGATGTAACCATTGATGAGACAACAACCAGCCGCGATGCCATTGTGGCCATTATCGAAAAGGCCGGTTACGAGGTTTCCTGAGTTGTTTTAGCCGGTCTTGATTGCTGCTAAACCGCCTTGGCGTGGCGGTTGGGGGATTCGACATAATGGGCATCAAAGGCTCTGGCTACGCTTCTGACAAACAAATGGCGGCTTTCAGGAATTGTCACCTGATTACCCTTGATCACTGCCATGCCGTCTGATTCCAGCTGTTTCAGCCGTTCAAAGGCTTCTATCAGTTCACCTTTTGAAAAGCCGTGAGATTCGGCTATGGCCACCGGATCAACTGTAAAATAGCACATCAGTTTTTCGATAATCTCGGCCCGCATATGGTCTTCAGCGGTTTTCTCAAGCCCGCGATTGATCGGGATATTGCCTGCTTCAATTGCATTGCCCCAACTTAGCGTATCACGCTCGCCCTGGGCAAATCCTTGCGGGAATTCACTGATCGAGGAGACACCAAAACCGATCAGCGCATCAGCGGCATCGACCGTATAGCCCTGAAAATTGCGCCGCAATGTCCGGTTT
This sequence comes from Hyphomicrobiales bacterium, assembly GCA_026990765.1. Lineage (GTDB taxonomy): Bacteria > Pseudomonadota > Alphaproteobacteria > Rhizobiales > Aestuariivirgaceae > JALWJW01. The sequence continues at coordinate 16,570 of JALXCV010000072.1, forward strand.
TGTGCAGCATCAGCCATATTGTCTTCAGGCAGGACAAAGTGGTCCAGCCCGATGGCTATATAGCCTTCTTCTACCAGAGTTTCGGTAATGGCAATGGTCTGTTGATAACGTTCAGAAACGCCGGGCAGATCTTCATCCCTGATCATTTTCATATGGCGTTTGAACCATGGCACATGGGCATAGCCAAACACCGCAATTCTGGACGGTTTAAGCTTTGCCGTCAGATGGGCGGTTTCGATAACGCTGTCGAGCGTCTGGCCAGGAAGACCATAAATCAGGTCGAAATTGATGGCATTAATGCCAGCATCTCGCAAATCATTCATACATTGTTCAACCTGCTCAAATGGCTGAATGCGGTTGATCTTTTCCTGCACAGTGCGATCAAAATCCTGCACGCCAAAGCTGGCGCGGTTAAAGCCCATTGAAACCAGATCAGCACCGGCCTGACGCGAAAATGTACGCGGGTCCATTTCAATGGCAACTTCCCCCCCATCGGCAAGTCCCAAATGGGTATCAATAGCCCTGACTATGCGCTCAATATCGGCTGATTTCAGATAGGTCGGAGTACCGCCACCAAAATGCAGATGTTCCACCCTGCCCTTTTTGCCACCAACATGGGATGAAGTTTCGGCAATTTCCCTTACTAAAAGATCAGTATACTGAGCAGCTCGGTCATAGGAGTTGGGCACCGACATGTGACAGCCGCAATACCAGCACAGCTTTTCACAAAACGGTACATGCACATAGGCTGACAGGCTCTTATCATCATCAAGTTCGCCCAACCAGCGTTTGACGGTCTCTTGAGGAAAGTCACTGGCAAACTGCACAGCGGTTGGATAGCTGGTGTAGCGTGGCACATCGGCCATGGCATATTTTAATAAAACAGGGTCCATAAGATGTCTGTTATCCTGAAACTGGTTGGCAAGCCTTGACTTTGAACAATATTATAGCTGAATCAAATAGCTGCTCTCAGTCCTTGTTTTGTCACATGCTGGGTGGTTTCATTAAGCGCTTTTTCATAGCGGTCAAACAGCTCATTGAGTTCATCTTCCTTTATGGTCAGTGGCGGACACAGCGAGACTGCATCGCCCATGGCCCTTGAGATGAGTCCATGATTTTGGGCATTGCTTACCATATTCATGCCTACCAGCTGTTTTGGATCAAATGCACGGCGGGTTTTCTTGTCGGCCACAAGCTCAATTGCACCAACCATACCGGAATATCGCACATCCCCGACCAGTTCATGATCGGCCAGCGCATCCAGCCGGGATTTGAAGATTTTGCTCATTTCAGCGGCATGAGCAATGATTCCGTCACGTTCATAAATCTCCAGGGTTTTAAGCGCCACTGCGGTCCCGACCGGATGGCCGGTATAGGTGAAACCATGGGCAAAACCACCCAGTTTTTCCGATTGCACCAGCATTGCCTGATACATGTCTTCTTCAATGGTAATGGCGCCCAGCGGGAAATAGGCCGAGGTGATGGCCTTGGCCATGGATACGCTGTCGGGCAGATAATCATGGGTTTGGGCGCCGAACCAGTTACCGGTACGACCAAATCCACAAATAACCTCATCGGAAATCATGCGAATATCATATTTTCTCAGCAGGGCGGAAATTTTCGGGAAATAGCCTTCAGGTGGCGGCACCACCCCGCCAGCCCCCAGAACCGGTTCGGCAATAAAGGCGGCAATGGTTTCAGCACCTTCACGATTGATGAGTTCTTCCAGATCATCCACCAGCCGGTCGGTAAACTCAGCTTCGGTCTCACCATCTCTGGCATGGTGATAATAATGCGGTGATGAAGTGTGCAGAATATTGTCGATCGGCAAATCAAATTCAGCATGAACAGGGGGCAGACCGGTTAGGCTGCCAGCGGCAACCGATACGCCGTGATAGCCATCAATACGGGCAATGATTTTCTTCTTTTCCGGTTTGCCGCGAGCATTATTGTAATACCAGGTCAGTTTCACCTGCATGTCATTGGCTTCAGAGCCAGAACCGCAAAACAGTACCTTTGAAGCATCGCACGGCACCAGCTCTTTCAACTTTTCTGAAAGGGCAATGGCACTGTCATGGGTTTTGTGACCAAACAGATGGGTAAATGACAGTTTTTGCATCTGTTCGGCTGCCACTTCCACCAGTTCTGAATTGCCATAACCCAAAGATGAACACCAAAGGCCAGACATGCCTTCAATATATTCCTTGCCCTCATTGTCATAAATATAGATACCCCGCGCCTCTTCAATCACCAGCGGGCCGACATTGCGATGGGCTGAAAGATTGGTGAACGGATGGATAACAGTTTCAATGTCCCGGTGGGCTAGATTGGAAAGCGTGTTCATTACTGATCCCTGACTAAAAGTAATAATGCGATTCTGTGATTGCACTATGCTATTAAAAAGTCAGTTTCGTCCAGAAATACCGCACGAGTGAAGTAAATAATCATCACGAGCTTTGCCGACTTTGTTGAGAAGCCTGTAATTATCTGATAATCATTGCTGCCAAGTGCCTATAAACAAGAATAACAGGGACATGCAAATGCCGAAAATCACTTCACTGATTGTGGCCGCAATCATTGCGCTGGCTGCGGGAGTATCGCAAAGTTCTGCGGCAGAAATAACCTTGCGGGTGCATCATTTCCTCGGCAGTGATTCCCTGCCGCAAACAGCCCTGATCGAGCCATGGGCAAAAAGAATCGAGGCTGATTCAAATGGCCGGATCAAGGTTGAAATTCATCCTGATATGGAACTTGGCGGCCATGCGCCCGATCTGATCGATCAGGTGGTAAAGGGCACAGTCGATATTATCTGGACGGCTGCGGCCTATACGCCCAAACGCTTCATGCGCACTACAGTGTTCACCCTGCCGCTGGTGCACATAAACAATCCGGTTGCCACCAATCTGGCAATCCGTGATCTGTTTGCCTCTGATCTGGCCCCTGAATATAAGGGGATTCATCCGTTAGTTTTGCATGTGCATCAAGGCCATGCACTGCATATGGCAACCCGACCGGTTTATGAACTGGCTGATCTCAAGGGCATGGTCATTCGCCCGCCGGGACGCCAGATTGGTGCCTGGACAGTTGAGGCACTTGGCGCCCAGACCACCAAAAAGCGTCACCCCAAACTGCCAAAAGCTCTTAAAAATTCCGAACTGGATGGAACATTAATGTCGTTCCGGCTGGCTGAATCAATGGGGGTGGTGGATGCTGTCAAATATCATACAGTGCTGCCGGGCAATTCCTATTTCGGCACCAGTATCTATATGTTCCTGATGAACGAAAAGCGCTACAAGTCCCTGCCTGGGGATTTACGGGCTGTTATTGACAAAAACTCCGGGCGCGAACTGGCAATAATGGCAGGCAGGGCCTGGGAAGATGCCGGAAACAAGGCGCAAAAGGCAGCCTCATGGAAAGCTAACCAGATAATCGAGCTTGAAGAGGACAGCCAGAGTCTGCTGGTTTTACGGCTGGAAAAAATCTGGGACCGCTATGTAAAAATGCTGGAGCCATCGGGAATTGATGCCAGAAAACTGATTGCAAAGGCCAGGGCAGCGGTAAAGGCCAACAGCAAATAACCTGTGCCCACACGGGTGGCAGGTGCTGCCCAACACAGCACATCAAACCCAAAATTCTCCCTTGAGCGACACTCCCTTGTCCGCCTTGATCTTGCCGCGTTCCAGCAAATGCTGGATATGGGCCAGGGTTGACATGGCCGCGGCTGGATGCAGGCGGGGATCTATATCGGAATAGACATTTTCCACTATGGTCATTATCTGCCGGTCACCCTTTTGAATCCTGCGCAAGATGGCTTCCTCGCGCATCAGGCGATGAGTAAGGAAGGCACGGACATATGGTTTCGGCTTGTGTCTGGGGCCGCCATGGGTTGGCCAGTAAACAGCATCATCGCGTTCTATCAGCAGTTTCAGCGAATTGTAATAATCTCCCATATTGCCATCAGGCGGGATAATGACACTGGTCGACCAGGCCATAATGTGATCACCGGTAAACAGGCTGTTTTCTTCCAGCAGGGCAAAACACATATGATTGGCGGTATGGCCAGGGGTGAATACACACTCCATGTTCCAGCCCATGCCCCTAATTACATCGCCATGGCGTATTTCGACATCAGGAACAAAATCACGGTCACCGCCTGCATCGATTCTGACACCATCATCAAGCAGCCCATTGCTGTGCGGGCCAACCCCGCAAGTTTCAGCACCGGTTGCCTGTTTCAGCCTTGCGGCCAGCGGGGAATGATCAAGATGGGTATGGGTTATCAGAATGTGTGATACGTCGCGTCCGGCTATGGCGGCAATGAGGGCATCAAAATGTTGATCATCATCAGGCCCGGGATCGATGATACAAAGCCGGTCCTGACCAATCAGATAGGTGCCAGTGCCATAAAAGGTGAAGGGGCCGGGATTGTTGCACACCACCCGTTCTATCAGTGGCGACAAGCGTATACCTGCCCCGTAATGCGGCTCAAAATTGCGGTCAAAACCAATATCGGCCATGTGTTTTCCCTGATGATGCAGCAATTGGTGCTGTATTAAACCAAATTATACCTTGCAGGCCTTGCCGGGCTTTTCTATAGGTTTGTGATAGACATCGCTTCTGTAATCAAGAGGAATTTCAGCTTCATGAATTTCGTTACTGCAAACACCCTGTCAGCAACCCTGTGGCCAGCCAAGGGCATGACCCGCAATATCGCCCTGGCAATTGCCGGATCGCTGGCGCTTTGGGCATCGGCAAAACTCAGTGTTCCGTTCTTTCCGGTTCCCATGACCATGCAGACATTCATGGTGTTGGCCATCGGGGCGGCATTTGGCTGGAGGCTGGGTGCGGCAACGGTAATTCTGTATCTTGTGGAAGGGGCAACCGGTCTGCCGGTATTTTCCAATTCCCCTGAACGCGGCATCGGGCTTGCCTATATGGCCGGTCCGACTGGCGGCTATCTTGTCGGCTTTGTGCTGGCGGCAATGACTAGCGGCTGGCTGGCTGAAAAAGGAGCCGACCGCAATGTGTTTGCCATGTTCTGTGCAATGTTGCTGGGTGCACTGGTGATTTACCTGCCCGGTATCTTGTGGCTATCCGGCTTTACCGGCATGGAAAAGGCCATAAGCCTTGGCTTTGTGCCATTTGTGCTGGCTGATATTTTCAAGGCCGGTCTGGCAGCCGCAATTTTCCCGGCTATCTGGTCGTTAATGTCGAGCAAAGCCTGATTGTTCAGTCCTCAACTGTTACACAATGAGACAATATTAACCTTTACCTGATCATGGCATCTACCTATAGTGAGGCAGATGCGGCACCTTGGCAACCATGAGATGTAAAGGTTTTACGGTGCAAAATATATTGTTTTTCAGTGGTTTGCGGATATTTCGCGCTACTATGCTGGCTATATTCACAGTAGCTGTCGGCCTGTTACTCAACCTGCAATTGGTAAATGCCGGAAATGTTCCGTCACAAATCAGGCTGGCCAATGGTACTGTCAAAGTCTGGCGTCCGCCCTCAGCCAATACCGGTTGCTGTGGATGCAAAGCTGACAGCAGCAAAAAATGTCCGGTTGCCAAAAGGCTCAAAATATTACCGCGACCAAAACCCGTATTAAAGAAAAAGCTCCACAAAAAGCCCAAAATCCGCAAACCCGCGCGCCGCAAGGCCTCTGCCAGGTCCAGATGCAAACGGCCATTCAAATGGCATCGCGGCAAGTGCCAGTTACGACGCAAACCGGCAAGAAGCAAAACCCGCCAGGTCTCGAAACACAAGGCAAGGGTCAGAACCAGAGCAGCATTGCGACGGCCACAAAAAACGGCCATAATTGCGCGATGCAAACCACCGATGATACTGGATGCCGGGAAATGCCGCTACCCGGTCGACAGGAGCTGCAAATCACCACTGGTGTTGCGCGATAATGCCTGCCGATATCCGGTCAGGGTGAAATGCGATCCACCGCTGATTTTGAAAAACGGGGTTTGCCAACCGATAGTAACCACCTCCTGCCCTAAATCCATGCGCTTGCAGAATGGGGTCTGCCGCTATCTGGTAAACACTGGATGCAAGGCACCATTTGTCAAGCAGGGCAATAGCTGCCGATTACCGGTTGTCGCTGGATGCAAAAAACCGCTGCAACTGATTAATGGTCAGTGCCGCTATCAGGTGGTTTCCAAATGCAAGGCACCTTTTATATTGAAAGACGGCGCCTGCCGCCCGCCAGTCGCCAAATCCCTGCCGCAAATAATCGCAAAGACCCCGGTCAGAATTGTTAAAAGCTGTGATACACCTTTTGAATTGCGCGATGGCAAATGTCGCTACAAGGTAAATGCCGGTTGCCCGGTGCCGCTAATTCTGAAGGACGGGATTTGCCAGTATCCGGTAAAAGCTGATTGTGCGGCACCCATGATACTCAAAAATGGCACCTGTCAGTATCCGGTTAAGACTGAATGTACTGCGCCGATGATACTCAAAGATGGCTCCTGCCAGTATCCGGTAAAAGCCGAATGCAAGGCACCATTTGTCCTGCGTGATGGTGCTTGCCATCCACCAATAGCCAAGGCACTGCCTGCCCCCATTGCCAGCAAACCACTGCCAGTGAAAAAGACTTGCGATGCACCGCTGCAACTGCGGAACGGGGTTTGCCAGTATCCGATTAAGGCTGAATGTTCTACGCCTATGATACTCAAAGATGGCGCCTGCCAGTATCCGGTGAAAGCTGAATGCGAAGCACCATTTGTCCTGCGTGATGGCGCATGTCATCCACCAATTGCCAAGGCGCTGCCAGCTCCCATTGCCAGCAAGCCATTGCCAGTGAAAAAGACTTGCGATGCACCGCTGCAATTGCGGGACGGGGTTTGCCAATATCCGGTGAAGGCTGAATGTGCTGCGCCTTTGATACTCAAAGATGGCACATGTCAGTATCCGGTGAAGGAAGATTGTGATTTGCCGTTTGTTCTCAAGGACGGGGTTTGTCATCCATTACCGGCCAAAGCTGTTGCTACAGAAAAGCTTTGCAGGGATTATTACAAGGCTGCCGGGCAGAACAAGACAAAACCTCCTGCCAGCAACAATCAGGCTTCCCGTCCGGCTAACCGACCAGCTTTCAACAATCAGACTTCCCGACCGGCTAACCGGCCAGCTTTTGCTCGCGGGCAATTGCGACCATTACCACCGCCTGGTTTGTTCAGATACCGGCAAGTTCGCCCAGCTTTACCAGCACCGCGTTACAATTACCGACCTCCTGCACCACCAGCTGGTCGGGTAAACAGGGGATTTGCACCGCGACAGCCGCTCCAGCCGGGTTTTGCACCTGCAAGGCCGAATATGGGGAGATTGCCTCCACGGGGTAACAGGCAATTTGTCAGACCTTCAATATTACCGGGGCCGCCGGCAAGACCGGGACTTTCACCTGTACCTCGCCCTCAAGCCATGTGTCTGTGCCCATGCAATGCAAAAAAACGATATTAGGGGAAAGGCCCCGGTTCACGGACCAATAAACAGGGTCAAACCTGACTGGCAGCCTTGCACATATGCCCAAGTTTCTGCATGGCCAGTTCCCGGCCCAGCATGGCAAGGCCGCAATCAGGAGCTGCTATCAACCGGTCATGGTCTATATGTTCAAGTGCTGCTTCCAGGCGTGAGGCAATCTCTTCAACCGTTTCCAGACGGCTCTGGGCAATAGCGACCGAACCGAAAATCACCGTGGTGCTGGTGAATTTTTCCAGCAGCGACAAATCATTATGACGATGCGCATCTTCCAGCGACACCTGATCGATGCTTGAAGCATCAACCGCCCCTGCCAGACGGAAATAGCTCAAGGGGTCAGCCTTGTGATATTCACTGTCATCAAGATGTTCAGGATAACCGCAGCACATGTGCATAACTCTGGTTACATCATCACCAACCCCGTCAAAACAGCGGTCAAGACACTCAACCCCGTAATCAAGGGCGCGTTCAACATTGCGGGCGAAAAGTGGTTCATCAATCTGAATGAATTTGCATCCAGCAGCAGCCAGCGCCCTGATTTCATGGTTGAGACTATCTGCCAGATCAAAGGCCAGTTGGCGTTCATCGTCGTAAAACTCGTTGGCGCAGGTATCCATGATGGTTGTGGGACCAGGAACAGTTATCTTTACCGGCCTGTCGGTAAATGATTGTGCTACCGTATAATCATGATCAAGGAAATGTTTATCCTTGGCGGCAATCTGACCGCGAATGGTTGGCAGTTCAGCCGTATAGGCCCCATCACGCAGGATGCGTTTTGTCAGATCCTTGAAATCAAACCCGTGCAAATGCCGGCAATGATAATGGATGTAGTTTTCACGGCGCTGTTCACCATCAGTCGGAATTGATACCCCGCAATTTACCTGATCCTCAATTGCCGCCTGGGTGGCCCTTACATAGAGTTGTTCGGTTTCAGCATTACTGTCAGCTTCCAGTTCGCTGGCCATGCGGGTTACTTCGCCTGATGTATTGCTCAAGCCCATTTCAACCTGAAACCAGTCGCGCATTGGTACATAGTCAGGCTTTGGATAGGCACCTATGCAGGTTGTCAATATTGCCATGGCCTCAACTCCTGTTTTTCAAGTTGTTTTCAATTGCCTATTATAGACTTGTTCAAAGTTTATCCTGATACGGATGCGACCTGTTTCGCTCTTCAAACAGCAACAAACGGCCCGCAGACCAGCGCGCGTTTCACACCCGGTGCAAGGTCGTCCAGCCCGTCAATCAGCCTTTCATAACCAGTAAGCACATCAACAATCTGTCCAGAATAGGTAATAGCGGTTTCGCGCATCATCCCCATCATTGGCCAGCCCCAAAGGGCTGATATGGTAACCCCGTCCTGAACGAAATGCGGTTCTGTCAGGAAAGTGCAGGACAATACCGGTTCAATCGGGGAGCGGTTGGTCGGACTGCCACCAACCAGATCAATGATCACCGAGCCGTCTGGAATGATGGTTTTCAAATGCTGATTGGTGACCAGATAGTTTTTACCGCGCAAATGCAATGGCTGATCGGCACCATTAACTACCAGATCAACATCGCGGAGCCAGTAGTCAATACGGCCAGTATTGGTGTGAACCCGGCCAAGTACTGCAATATTTTCCACACCGTGATCAAAGATTTCATGGATTGCCCCCTGCCCTACATTGCCATAACCCAGTACGACAACCTGGGCTTTTGACAGGTCAAGATCAGGCTTGTTTTGCTGCAACAGTTTCAGACCATAACGCGCGCCTGCCTGTCCGGTCTGGTGCAGGCACTGAATACGGCGCAGGCCGAATTCATTCGGCTCATGGGTTGCCCTCCACTGGGAAATGGCGCGCTGGCCGTGCTTGCGCTCAAAATCAGCCAGATCAAACATATGACTGCCACTGTCTTCCAGATTTTGCAGCAACAGGTCATTATCCAGATCATTGCTGTCATAAAAGAACAGACTGTCAGGTCCGGCAGCATCAAGGCCGGAAAAACAGCTTTTGCCGCAAATGATGCGCAGGGATTTTGGATCGCGGTTACCGGCCCGCCTGATGGCCGGGGCAATGCGGCTTGACCATTTCATAATCCTTATTTTCAGGCCGCCAAGGGTGTTATTATCGGCAAAAGGTTGCAGGGCAGCTGCCATGGCGGTTCTGGCCAGAATTGTTTCATCTGTTTGCACCTTGGGAGATTCAAGGATTTCTTCCATGGCGACCACATTGATCTGGCGCTTTTCAAGCATTGCTGCCCGGTCGGGAAATGAATCAAAATGTGCCATACAAAGCAAGGTTGAGCCGGGCCGCATCAGTTTTATACTGTCAAGCGATGGCCCCTTGAACTTGATGATCAGGTCTTTGTCCTGATAGATTTCTTCAGCTGACTGCATGGTTGCACCAGCTGCGATATATTCGGCATCATCAAAACCGACACCCTCACCGGCACCATGTTCCACGAACAGTTCGGCCCCCGCCTCAACCAGTTTTTTAACATCATGAGGGACGATCGACACCCGTTTTTCCAGCCCGCCCGGATTCTCCGGTGATTCAATCTCCCTTACAACAGCAATTGTCCTGAAGCCCGGCATTTTTATCCCTCTTGTTCTTGATGATCCTTTTCCAGATTGGTGGCATCATTTCAATTGTTTGGCAACCATCATCGCTGAGGAAAATATGCCGATAGACACCAGGCGGCAAAATCTGTCATATTGTGGTTTTTATGGAAAGACAATGAGCATTGAGTTTTTCATCACATCCATGGTGGTTATTTTAATCCCCGGCACAGGGGTGATCTACACATTAACCATCGGACTTGGCAAAGGTTTCTGGCCAGCAGTTGCCGCTGCTTTTGGCTGTATGCTGGGGATTATTCCAGCCGCAATTGCCTCAATCATAGGTCTGGCTGCGATCTTCCATAGTTCTGCTGTGGCTTTTCAGCTTATAAAATATCTGGGTGTGCTCTACCTGTTTTATATGGCCTGGAGCATTATTCGCGATGACAGCAGCCTGACGCTTGCCCAAAACAAAAAACCCGTTTCGATGTCGCGGATAATCATAAATGGTGCCATGCTGAATGTATTGAACCCGAAACTGTCACTGTTCTTTCTGGCATTTCTGCCGCAATTCATTGATCCAGAAAGCCAAAGCACCAGCGCAATGCTGGTCATGCTGGCGGCAATATTCATGGGGCTTACCTTCGTGGTATTTGTAATATATGGGGCCTTTGCATCGCTTGCACGCAACTATGTTATTTCACGCCCATCTGTAATGGTCTGGATGAAACGGATATTTGCAGCAAGCTTTGGACTATTGGGGTTACGGCTGGTTCTGGCTGAGCGTTGACGGGGCCGCAATTGCATCAAGCCGTGACTGAAACCTGTCTGTCTGGTGACGGGCCAGCCATTTTTGTTTCAGATATCCGGTCAGCGGCTTTTCAAACCATCTATAGGACAATAATCCGCAGATTATTGAAGCAATAATAGCAAAAAGGGCATAGGAATAATTTGACCATGGAACAGCTGGCATTATCCAGTACCAGACCTTGGCAAGACCGGCCAGAACCAGAACATGTGTCAGATATAAAGAATAGGACGAGTTACCTATTGCCACAATGAAGCGTGGCCATTTGACAGAACTTTCGATCATCAAGGCACCAAATACCAGCAACATGGCAGGAATTCCCCAGAAATACATATTATTCGCAGACTTGCCGCCAGCCAGAGACATCAATACCAGCAACACAGCCGATATCATGAAATAGGCACCTATAAAGGGGCGGCGGTCAACCAGCGTGAAAGCAAGGCGGCAAAACAGGAAACCGGCCAGAAACTCAATCAGATGGTGCCGGGTTATCATATATAAAAATGGTTGATCGGTTGGCGGTGATAACAACCAGCCAAAAAATACCGAATATGCCAGAAACAGCGGTAGCAGATATTTCTGTAATGGCGTCCACAGCATGGTAATGGCGAACAGCGCGTAAAAATACAACACATAGCCAAGCGTCCAGCCTGCATGAAACAGATAGCGCCCTTCCATCGGCCATAAAATCCATGACTGCCAGAAACGGGTAAGATGCGGGGCTGACGAGTTTACCAGTTCTGGATTGATCAGCCAGACCAGCGCGGCAATGAGAGTAACAGCCCAGTAAAGCGGCATTACCCGCAAAACCCGCATGACCAGAAAGTCACGCAGCTGTTTTAACGAGTAATTTCCAGCCGGTATGATATAGGCGATGATAAAGCCGGAAATTACAAAGAATATATCAACCCCGTAATTGCCGAAACTGAATATTGCCAGTAAATGCTCATGCGATCCGTAATATTGATCAAGCTTGTGCGATATATGTGAAAGCACCACCAATATTGCCGCAACAGCCCGCAAGACCTGCAACGAAATCAACTCGCGCGCAGGCGATTGTGCATTTTGTCCCATCCAGTCCCATCCCTTCAGATTGGTACATTTACCCCATCAACCAGTAATTGCAGCAAAATTCGGGCCACTGGCTTGCATGATCACGAATTTGTGTGTTTATGATGAAACCCCGAAGGATATCCGTATCAAAAGGAACCGTAAATGCAGTTCTCCCATACAATTTGCTATGTTGAAAATGTTAGAGAAACCCTGATGTTTTATTGCTCAGCCTTCGGGTTTGAGCAAAAATTCCTGCATGAAAGCGGTGAATATGGTGAGCTGGATACAGGAAGCACGGCTCTTGCATTTTCATCATTGAGACTGATGCGCCAGATCGGGAAAAATGCCTCATCACCTGATAGCGCCAAACCAACCTTTGAAATAGCATTTACCGTGGAGAATGTTCAAAAGGCCATGCAAACCGCAAATGAAGCTGGTGCCCGGATTATCCAGGAGGCCCAAGAGATGCCATGGGGCCAGACCATCGGTTATGTGCTGGACAATAATGGTTTCATGATTGAAATCTGCACCCCTGTTGGCGCATGACCCTGAAAACAGCGGCTTGCAACAGGTGCAGGCCCATTGTCATGAAGTTGTAAACATCATTAAATGTGAATGCTTGACATTATTTAAGTTAGTGAGTAGTAACTAATTTAGATATTACCAAACACAGGATTATCCACAGATGAACAAATCATGCAAATTCTGCTGGCTCATCAGCATCGCACTGGCCGTTATTGTTGCCGGTATGGCCTATAAATTCATTATTGTTGGCAATGTTGTCAAAAGCAATGACGGGCGCACGGCACTGGTTCTGGAAGCAGGAGAACGTGATCTGTTTTTGAAAGAAATGCGCGGGTTTCTGGAAGCTGTTCAAACCATTAGTGAAGCTGTCAGCAATGATGACATGAAAGCAGCTGCCAGCGCTGCCAAAGCTGTTGGAATGGGATCGATAAATGAAGTACCCGCCACATTAATGGCCAAATTGCCGCTGGAACTCAAGCAATTGGGACTTAGCACCCACAAGGCATTTGATGATTTGGGCAATGAGGCTGAAGATATGGGCGATGGCAAGATCGTGCTGAAGAAGCTTGCCAAGTTAATGCTGAATTGCACTGGCTGTCATGCCGGTTATCGGCTGGAAGCAGGAACAGCAACAAAATGAACATCGCAAAAACCGGTTGGCCATTAAAGGCTGCAGCAATCTTTGCCATCATTTTTGGTGTTCTTACCCTGTTTTCGGGTGGCCAGGTCTTGTTTTTCGACGGAGAAGCCAGGACAGCAGCAGGCAATTATGTGCCATTTGTCCTGTGGTTCAACTTTCTGGCAGGCTTTGCCTATATAATTGCCGGTATCGGTTTGCTGATGGGCAGACAATATGCAAAAAAACTGGCAATGCTGATTGCCATTGCCACTATTATAGCATTTGCGGCCTTTGGCATTCACATATTTACCGGTGGATTATATGAAAACCGTACTGTTGGTGCCATGGTCCTGCGCTCTGCAGTCTGGATCATCATTTCACTGATTGCGGCAGCTGCCTGGAAAAAACATGGTCACAACCAGAAAACCGGCTAGTGAACGCAAGCTGGAAATTGTCGATGCAGCCATCGCCCTTGCCGGTGAAATGGGGCCGGACCGGTTGACTACCGAACATCTGGCAAAGCATATCGGCATTTCCCAGCCTGCAATATTTCGCCATTTCCCTACCAAGGGTGATATATGGGAGGCGGTTGCGCATCGCATTGCCCAGCTGATGGCCCGCAATATGGGATCGCGGGTAGATCAGCAGGCCAGCCCACATGCAAGGCTGAAAACCATGGTGATTACTCACCTTGAATTCATCAATACAACCCCGGCAGTTCCTGCCATTCTGTTTTCCAGTGAGTTGCACAATGAAAACGAAAAGCTGCGAGCATTCTTTGCCGGCCTGATGGATGCCAGACAGATCAAGCTGGCAAGGCTGATCAGGGAGGCTGGTTATTCCGGCAAGCCGCACCCCAATGATGCAGCCCTGCTTGTACTGGGACTGATACAGGGGCTGGCCATGCGCTGGTCGCTGAATGCGCACCAGTTTGATCTGGTGGGCGAAGGAGAAAGGTTGCTGGAACTGTTACTGGACGGATTTGGCGAGCCTTCCTGATCATGCCTGCAGGCATATTTACCGGCGGTTCCTGAAAAACTCCTGCAACATTTGCGCTGATCTTTGCGCCCCTATGCCGTCATAGATTTCAGGGGCATGATGGCACTGGCTGGAATGAAAAAAGCCCCTGCCCCCCATCTTGTCATCATCACAGCCATAGTAAAGCCGGCGAATACGGGCAAAGGAAATGGCCGAAGCGCACATATTGCACGGCTCCAGGGTCACATAAAGATCAAGCCCGGTCAGGCGTTCACTGGACAGGGCCTTGCAGGCTTTGCGGATTGCCAGTATTTCAGCATGGGCTGTCGGGTCTGCAAGCTCAATGGTGCGATTTCCTGCAGCTGCAATGATCTGGCCTGACTGGTCTGTTATAACCGCCCCGACCGGCACTTCGCCGCGCAATGCCGCAGCTTCGGCTTCCTCAAAAGCCATATCCATGGGCGATTGTTGTCTGCTTATCGGCATCTGGTTTCAACCTGCCAACAATTTTTATGGATAAAACCGCAATACACTGCTAAAACCCGCCAATCTTTAAAGAAACTATCGAATCAAGAATATTACCATGAGCCAATCATCACAAGGCCGCGATTATCGCGAGACACTTTTTCTGCCCAAAACCAGCTTCCCGATGCGAGCCGGTCTGCCTAAAAAAGAACCGGAGATGATCAGGAAATGGCAGGAAACAGGATTATATGATCGCCTGCGCCGGGATTCCAAAGGCCGCAAGCGGTTCATCCTGCATGACGGTCCTCCCTATGCCAACGGGCATTTGCATATTGGTCATGCACTGAACAAGATCTTGAAAGATGTAATCACCAAGGCAGCGCAAATGTCGGGCTGGGATTCCAATTTTGTACCGGGATGGGATTGCCACGGCCTGCCGATTGAATGGAAGATCGAGGAACAATATCGCGCCAAAGGCAAGAACAAGGACGATATTCCGGTGAACGAATTCCGGGAAGAATGCCGCGCCTTTGCCGAACACTGGACGCAGATCCAGTCCGAAGAATTCCAGCGACTGGGCGTCATTGGTGACTGGAAGACCCCATACAAGACCATGGATTTTGTTGCCGAAGCAGATATTGCCCGCGAATTGATGAAATTTGCCATGACCGGCCAGCTTTACCGCGGCTCCAAACCGATCATGTGGTCGGTGGTTGAACAGACCGCACTGGCTGAAGCTGAAGTTGAATATCAGGATTATGAATCCGATACCATATGGGTGAAATTCCCGATAAGGGATGCAAAGGGCGAGCTTGAAAATGTATCAGTGCTGATCTGGACTACTACCCCATGGACCATTCCCGGTAACCGGGCAATTTCCTATTCGGCCCGCATTTCCTATGGCATCTATCAGGTAAAAGCTGCTGAAAATGATTTTGGCCCGCAGGTAGGTGAGAAATTTATCGCAGCCGACAAGCTGGCTGAAACCTGCGCTCAAAAGGCCTTGCTGGAAATTGAACGGCTTGGCGATGTCAGCGCTGACACCTTGGCAGCAATCATCTGTGATCATCCGCTGAAAGGCCATGCTGGCGGTTATGATTTTGCCGTGCCTATGCTGGCAGGTGATCATGTAACTGATGAGGATGGCACCGGATTTGTCCATACTGCCCCCGGCCATGGCCGCGATGACTTTGAAATCTGGATGGACAATGCCCACCAGTTGCGCGAGCGTGGTATCAGCCCGGAAATCCCGTTCACTGTTAATGCTGATGGCACTTTCACCGATGAGGCACCCGGCTTTGATGATGTTTATGTGATTGATCACAAGGGTAAAAAGGGCAAGGCCAATCAGGCAGTTATCACCGCCCTGATTGAACGCAATGCCCTGTTTTCACGCGGGCGCCTCAAACATGAATATCCCCATTCATGGCGCTCCAAAAAGCCGATCATCTTTCGCAACACACCGCAATGGTTTGTTTATATGGATGAGGAAATTGATGACGGGCATACCGGCACCCTGCGCCAGCGTTCACTGAAAGCCATTGATGAAACAGAATTCTTCCCGGCATCAGGCAAGGTGCGCCTGAAAGGCATGATAGAGAACCGGCCAGACTGGGTATTGTCACGCCAGCGCGCCTGGGGAGTGCCGATCTGCGTGTTTGTTGATGAACATGGAAATATCCTGAAAGATGAAAAGGTCAACAATCGCATTGCCGAGGCGTTTGAACAGGAAGGCGCTGATGCGTGGTTTGCCGATGGTGCCAAACAGCGTTTCCTTGAAGGCGTTGAAGGGGAATGGGAACAGGTGATGGACATTCTGGATGTCTGGTTTGATTCCGGTTCCACCCATGCGTTCTGCATGGAACGCCGCGATGATCTGAAAGTCAACCGGGTGGTGCATGGCGGCACTGACATGGTGATGTATCTTGAAGGCACTGACCAGCATCGCGGCTGGTTCCATTCCTCATTGCTTGAAAGCTGCGGCACCAGAGGTCACGCACCATATGATCAGGTTGTAACCCACGGCTTCACCATGGCTGAAGATGGCCGTAAAATGTCTAAATCGCTGAATAACCAGATGTTCCCGCAGGATATTATCAAACAGTTCGGCGCTGATATTTTACGCCTGTGGACCATGTCGTGTGATTATGCCGATGATCAGCGCATTGGACCGGAAATCCTGAAATCCAATGTCGATGCCTATCGCAAATTGCGCAATACGCTGCGCTACATGCTGGGAGCGCTGAACGGTTTTGATGATGATGAGCGGGTTGATCATGCCGATATGCCAGAACTTGAACGCTATATTCTGCACCGTTTGGGTGAAGTTGGCGAACAGGTGCAAAAGGCCTATCAGACCTATGATTTCAAGCGCGGCACTTCTGCCCTGCTCAATTTCATGACCAATGACCTGTCAGCGTTTTATTTCGACATTCGCAAGGATGCGCTTTATTGCGACCCGTTGCGTTCTGACCGCCGGCTGGCCTGTCGCACCGTAATGGACCATCTGTTCCATGCAATTGCCACATGGATGGCTCCAATGTTGTCCTTTACCGCTGAAGAGGTCTGGACCACAAGATTTGGCGAAGATGTTGACAGCATTCATTTGCAGCAATTTTATGAAACCGATCCGGCATGGCGCGATGATGAACTGGCTGACAAATGGAGCAAAATCCGCAAAGTGCGTTCTGTGATCACCGGGGCGCTGGAAGTTGAACGGCGCGAAAAACGCATCGGTTCATCGCTTGAATCAGCCCCGGTTGTGCATGTCACCAACCCGGATTTGAGGCAGGCTCTCGTCGGGCTTGACCTGGCAGAAATTGCTATTACCAGCGGCGCCAGCCTGTCAGATGATGCAGGCCCTGATGATGCTTTCCGGCTGGATGAGGTTTCAGGCGTTGCCGTAGTGCCACAAATGGCCAAGGGTAAAAAATGCGCCCGGTCATGGAAGATATCTGAAGATGTTGGCAGCGATCCTGATTATCCTGACATTACTGCACGCGATGCACTAGCGGTTCGCCAGTGGGATGCAAAGCAGTGAGATTGTGGGGCCAGCGTTCCTTTTACGGCCTGATTATTGCGGTAATTCTGCTTGCTGTTGATCAGGCCTATAAATACTGGATGCTGGAAATCTATGATATTGCCACCCGGCAACCGGTGGAAATAACCTCTTTTTTCAACCTGTATCTGGTCTGGAACAAGGGGATTTCCTACGGGTTTTTGAACAAGGCCGGCCCATGGCTGCTAATTGCGCTGCAAGGGTCAATAGCAATTTTCCTTGTGCTATGGCTGGCCCGCTGCAAGTCCTCAATCATGGCAACAGCAACGGGAATGGTAATAGGTGGAGCACTGGGCAATATAACTGATCGCATCACACATGGCGCGGTTGCCGATTTCTTCCATTTCCACTGGGGCAGCTTCAGCTGGTATGTTTTCAATATCGCCGATATTGCAATAGTTGCCGGGGCAGCGATTCTTGTGTATGATTCATTTATTGCTAGCAAGGACGACTAGACAGGCTGTCTGCGCCATGGTTTTGCCGCAAAAAACCGGCATTGCAGACGGCACTCAAGCAAAAGGGAAAATCCACTGTGTTAAAACAACTGGCAGGTGCCGGACTTATTGCAGGCTCCATACTTGTTTCAGGATGTTCTGAAGGCGGCTTTCAGGACATGATAGGCACATCAAAAACCTCACTGGATGAAAGATCGGTTCGCCAGGGCCAGACCCTGACCATCCCGCCAGATCTGCAATTGCGTCCACCAAGCAATGCACCGCGCCAGCCCGTGGCAACAGCCCAGCAGCCATATTACCCGCCGCAACAGCCATATGCGGCTCCCC
Organism: Hyphomicrobiales bacterium; assembly: GCA_026990765.1. Lineage (GTDB taxonomy): Bacteria > Pseudomonadota > Alphaproteobacteria > Rhizobiales > Aestuariivirgaceae > JALWJW01. Next base: position 34,879 of record JALXCV010000072.1, read on the forward strand.
CGGCACAGGGGCAATATCCGCCAGCACAGGGCCAGCAGGCATATGTTCCGCCCCAGCAACAGGCATATCGCCGTCCGCAACGCCAGGATGTTTATACCAGAAACGGTATCAACAAGATGAATCCGGACGGAACCATGAAGCCGGGCTGGAAATTGGACAAGGAATTATACGAAGTCTATAAAAAGCGCAAACAGGCAAAAAATCCCAATTACGGCACCATTTTCAATATGGGTAATGTGTTCAAGGATGAATAATCCTTTGACTGACAGAATATGTTTTTGTCAAATCATGCAAAGCTAACAAAGAATTAAGTGGATTTTTTCTGCGTTTGCCTGCACCTACAGACCAATAATATCAGTAAATGGAGAAACATTTTGGCCAGATCAGCCCTGCTTCGCGCGGCTGTTTTTATAACAGCTCTGGTATTTGCATTATCACCTGCAACTGCCCTTAAAGTTGACGTATCTGAATTTGACCTTGCCAATGGCATGAAGGTGGTGGTGATACCTGATCACCGGGCACCGGTTGTAACCCACATGGTCTGGTACAAGGTTGGGGCGGCAGATGAGGAAAAAGGCAAGGCTGGAATTGCCCATTTTCTTGAGCATTTGCTGTTCAAGGGCACCAAAAAGATACCTGCCGGCGAGTTCTCCAAGATCATCAAGCGCAATGGCGGGGTAGATAATGCCTTTACCTCACAGGACTTTACCGCATATTTCCAGCGCATAGCCAAAGACCGGCTGGAAATGGTCATGCAGATGGAAGCTGACCGGATGGTGAATCTCACCTTGAGCGACAAGGACGTGTTACCTGAACGCGCAGTTGTCAGGGAAGAACGCCGCAGCCGTACCGATAATAATCCGCAAAGCCTGTTCGGTGAGCAGGTTCGCGCCGCCCTTTACACCGCCCACCCATATGGCACTCCGGTTATTGGCTGGATGTCGGAAGTGGCACAGCTTACCCGCAAGGATGCTGTGGATTTTTATCATAAATATTACACTCCCTCCAATGCCATTTTGATTGTTGCCGGTGATGTCACCGCCGATGAAATCAAAAAACTGGCCAAAAAATATTATGGAGTTCTGAAAAACACTGCAACACCAGGTCCACGCCATCGCACTGAAGAACCAGAACCGATTGCAGCACGGCGGGTGATAATGAAAGACAAGCGTGTTTCCTCACCATCATTGATGCGGATGTATCTGGCCCCATCATACAGCACTTCCAAAGATGGTGAAGCCATGGCGCTTAGTGTGCTGTCGCAAATTATCGGTGGCGGGGCAACCAGCCGTTTTTACAAACAACTGGTAATCCGGGACAAGGTCGCTGCATCAGCATCATCATGGTATAATGGCGACGGGCTGGATAGTGGGGTTTTCGGCATCTATTCAATCCCGGCTGACAGGGATGATACCAGCAAGGTTGAAGCTGCCATTGATGAAATTATCGCCGATATCATCAAAAATGGGGTAACCGAAGAAGAGCTTGCCCGTGCCAAGCGAACCCTTGAAGCAAACACTATTTATGCGCTGGATAATCAAAGGGAGTTGGCAAACGCCTTTGGTGAAGCACTGACCCAGGGCCAGAGCGTCAAGGATGTGCTTCAATGGTCTGACCGGATTAAGACCGTCAGCGCCAAACAGGTCAGGCAAGCTGCCAGACACATATTGCAGATCAAACGCTCGGTTACCGGGTTGTTGCTGAAAGACAAATCCTGAATAATTACTGGAACGCCCAAATGAACTTCATTCGCCATGCCGTTGCAACTGTGATCGCCATAGGATTTGTGGTGGTCTCAATATCCACTGCCAGCGCAATCAACATCAAGAAAGTGAAATCAAAATCAGGTATTACCGCCTGGCTGGTGGAAGACCACACCGTGCCGATGATTGCCTTTGAATTCCTGTTCAAGGGTGGCTCCAGCGCTGATCCCAAAGACAAGCAGGGGCTTTCCAATTTCCTGTCTGCCACAATGGATGAAGGTGCAGGCGAGCTTGATTCTTCGGCTTTCCAGCAACGATTGAGCGATCTTTCAGTAAAGCTTAGTTTTGAAAATGGCCGTGATTATTTCTATGGATCAATGAAAACCCTTACCCGCAACCGCGATGAGGCTTTTGGGCTGTTAAAACTGGCACTGAACAAGCCGCGTTTTGACAAGGAACCGGTTGAACGCATGCGCCGCCAGCTGGTTATCTCGCTAAAAAGGGCTGCAACCAGACCGCGCACCATAGCCGCCAGAGCCTGGTCCAGATCGCTGATTGGCGATCACCCATATGCCGGATCATCTGATGGTACGGTTGCAGGCATCATGGCGATAACCGCAGATGATCTGAAAGCTGCAAAAAACCGGCTGATTGCCCGTGATGGTCTGATGGTTGCCGTTTCCGGTGATATTGATGCCAAAAGCCTGGCCAGATTGCTGGATGATACTTTTGGCGATCTGCCGGAAAAATCGGGAATGCCGGAAGTCCCTGACGTTACCTATAATGAAAAGGGATCAATTAACGTTATCGAGCAGAATATTCCGCAAAGCATTATCCAGTTTGGTCACAAGGGCATCATGCGTGATGACCCTGATTTCATTCCGGTTTTTGTGATGAATTTCATTCTGGGTGGCGGCGGTTTTGGTTCGCGCCTGACCGAAGAAGTTCGCGAAAAGCGCGGGCTTTCATATTCGGTCTATTCAGCATTATCACCGCGCGACCATGGAGCATTCTTTTTTGGCACAGCTGCAACGGTCAATAAAAGGGTTGCGGAAACCATCAAGGTGATAAAACAGCAGATTGCCCGCATGGCCAAGGATGGCCCGACTGCCAAGGAACTGGAAGCTGCCAAAAACTACCTTACCGGTTCATACCCGTTGCGGTTTGATTCAAATACCAAGATTGCCAGCCAGTTGCTTGGACTGCAACAGACAAGGCGCGGCATCCACTATGTGGAAAACCGCAATCAGCTCATTCGCCAGGTGACCTTGCAGCAGGTTCGCAAAGCCGCGGCAAAGCTATTAAAACCTGACAGTCTGATTTTCACCATTGTTGGCAAGCCAGAGGGAATTAAAAGCTCGGCAAATTAACATTTTGCCAAGCTGCAAATTTCCCCTATACAGGGATCATGAGAATCCAACAGGACATATCTGGATGCCTTGCCGGAACGATTGGTGAATATGGCATAAGTGACAGCGAATTCACCAGTGCCATAAAACGGGCCGAAGATGCCGTCAGCCGCGTAAGATCAAGAATTGGCGAAGGTCGTCTGGATCTGGCCTTGATGCCCGGCAAAACAGATGATTTGCAGGCATGTGCCAGGGCTGCTGAAATACTTATGGCAGAGGGCACCAGAGACATCATTATTCTGGGCACTGGCGGTTCAAGCCTCGGGGCGCAGGCACTGGCGCAGATTGCAGGTTACAAGGTTTCAGGCGTCATTCCGTTTCACAATAACAAGAAGCGGATAAGATTGCATTTTCTTGATAATCTGGATGCCTGGACGCTTGATCGCACGCTTGAAGATCAGGATTTGAAACGCAGCAAATTTCTGGTTATCTCCAAATCCGGCGGTACATCTGAAACCACTATGCAGATGCTTGTGGTTCTGGAAACCTTGAAAAAAATCGGGCTTGACTGGAATGCGCCATCGCAAATGGTGGTGATAACCGGTACTGAAGACCCTGAAAACAACCCGGTACTGCAACTGGCCAACCGTCACAAGCTTTTGGTACTGGAACATGAGACCGGTATTGGCGGGCGATATTCGGTGTTGTCCAATGTTGGCATGTTGCCTGCCATGCTGATGGAACTGGAACCGCGCAAGATCCGTGATGGCGCGGCAAATGCCATTGCTCCGATTTTGAACAATGAGCCGGTTGACAATATTCCCGCTGCCATTGGGGCTGCGGTAAATATTGCGCTGATGGAGAATAATGGCATTGCTGCCAGTGTGATAATGCCATATTGCGAGCGCTTGCGGCTGTTTTCCACGTGGTTCCAGCAATTATGGGCTGAAAGCCTGTGCAAGGATGGCAAGGGAACAACACCGATTGCCAGTGCCGGACCGGTTGACCAGCATTCCCTGATGCAGATGTTCCTTGACGGGCCGCGCGACAAGCTGATCAATGTCATTCAGTTGCCAACAGCCAAAACCGGGTTCAAAATTCCGGCAAGCTACAAGGATGATGAGCTGATTGGTTATCTTGCCGGGCGTACCATTGGCGATATGACTGATTGCCAGCAACGCGCTACAGTTGCCACACTGATCAGCAACCAGCGCCCGGTGAGGGTTTTCAAAATGGACTGGCTGGACGGGGCATCAATGGGTGAACTGATGATGCACTTCATGCTGGAGACCATATTGACCGGTTTCATGCTGGGAATTGACCCGTTCAACCAGCCTGCAGTCGAGCAGTCAAAAATCCTGACCAGAGAATGTCTGGCGCAATTATAGCCCGGATTTGCGAATCCGGATATTGTACCCTCCCCTTGTGGGTTCATGACCTGGTCAAATCGAAACAATTGTTGGCTGGAGCCGTCTTATGCCAATTCGTCGCCTTTCTGAGGCTACCATAAACCGTATTGCCGCCGGTGAGGTGGTTGAACGCCCTGCCAGTGTGGTCAAGGAACTGGTGGAAAATGCCATTGATGCTGGCAGTACGCAGATTGACATTACCCTTGCTGATGGCGGGCGCAGCCTGATCAGGGTGGTTGATAATGGTTGCGGGATGAGCGCTGGCGACCTTGAGTTGGCAATTGAGCGCCACGCCACTTCCAAACTTGCAGATGATGATCTGGTCAATATCAAAAATCTCGGCTTTCGCGGTGAAGCCCTGCCCTCAATCGGTTCGGTGGCACGATTGAACATTACTTCACGCACCAGCAATGACAGCTCAGCCAACCAGATCAGAGTTGAAGGTGGACGCAAGCTGGAGATACGACCTGCTGCACTTTCAAACGGAACCCGGATTGAAGTGCGCGATCTGTTTTATGCAGTCCCTGCCCGGCTGAAGTTTTTGAAAAGCGCCCGGGCAGAAACTGCCGAAGTTGCAGCCATTGTCAGACGTGTTGCCATGGCCTTTGCCCATATCGGTTTCAGCCTGATCAGTGATGGCCGCCAATTGTTGAAATTGCCAGCACGCGACACACTCAAACAGCGACTTGGCGATGTCATGGGCCATGAATTCATTGAAAACTCGGTTGAAATCAATGCTGAGCGCGAAATGTTCAAGCTTGCCGGTTTTGCCAGTCTGCCAACCCTTAACCGTTCGCAATCAACCATGCAGTTTATTTATGTGAATGGCCGGGCGGTGAAAGACAAGGTATTGCTGGGGGCGCTGCGCGGGGCCTATTCTGATTTCCTGATGCGCCAGCGCTTTCCCATGGTGGCGCTTTATGTGACGGCACCACCAGAATTTGTCGATGTTAATGTGCATCCGGCTAAAACCGAAGTCAGGTTCCGTGAGCAGGCCAAGGTTACCGGCATGATCGTATCAGCCATCCGCCAGGCAATAGGAGCAGCAGGACATCGCACCGCCAATATTGGCAGCGGGGCAACCATTGAAGCATTTGGCCACAATCGGCAGCACTTTGCACCAACCCGGCCAACAACAACCGAAATGGGGTTTTCTGAAAATGCCCAGAGCTTTGCCGGTTTTGATATGCCCGGCGCTGACGCATCGGCCAGCCAGCCACAGGCTGATGCAGATAATATTGATTATCCGCTGGGGGCGGCAAAGGCTCAACTGCATGAAAATTACATTATCGCCCAGACCCGTGATGGTATTGTCATTGTTGACCAGCATGCTGCCCATGAAAGACTGGTTCTGGAAAAGCTGAAGGAAGAACGGGCAAATTCCGCAATTACCCGCCAGCCGCTTTTAGTGCCGGAAGTAATAAATCTCGACCCGGCGGCGGTAGAACGGTTTGCTGCTATAAGGGATGAACTGGAAAAGGCCGGCATGGTGCTGGAGCCTTTTGGGAGCGAGGCAATCATTATCCGTGAAGTGCCAGCACAACTGGCCGGGGCCAATATTGCCCGGCTTGTGGCTGACCTGGCTGATGATCTGGAAACCGACCAGTCCACCAGCTCGCTTAATGAGCGCAATGAAAATCTGCTGGCAACCATGGCCTGTCATGGTTCGGTGCGTTCCGGGCGCCGGCTTACCGGTGATGAAATGAACGCATTACTCAGAAAGATGGAAAACACGCCATTTTCAGGCCAGTGCAATCATGGTCGCCCGACCTATGTGCAATTATCACTTGACGACATAGAAAAGCTTTTTGCCCGGCGCTGAGTTGATTTCATTCTTCTTCGGGTTCATTCGCCAGTGTTTCCATGGCTTCGCGACCATTTTTTATCTGGGCCTTGCAAACCCTTATCCGGCGCTTGATTTTCTTCTTTTCTTTATTGGTCTCAGCTTCTTCCAGCTTGCGTTCAAATTTGGCCAGCTTTATCTCCAGCCTTTCAACCAGCTCTTTAACTGCCTTGATACGCTTCAATTGACGGCTTTTTTTAGAATCCAGTATTGCCTGAAGTTCATTGATGATTTCCTTGAAACCCATAGATCACACTCCTTGTTAGAGTTTATCTTTTATTCCGAATTGGTTGCGGCAAGATTTCCGATGTCTTCATCATCAAGCGCCAGATAACCTTGCGCATCTCTGCCCTCTGGATCAAAATCACTAAACAGGATTTTTCCGGCCCTGGCCAAATCCCTGATAATGGCCTTGGCGAAGAACAGATCATTCATCAGTGATGTTGCTTCTGTACCTGTAATCTGGCCCTTGCGTATCAATTTATCAAGCTTTCGAATTGTCGCATTGCGGTTCTGCCTGGCAGAAAGCTTTAATTCATCAAGGTCCATTACATCCACATCCGGGTCTGCACGCCGCAACCGGTCGATCAGTCTAAGGATTCTGGCAATATTGATTCTGATATTATTATATTGTTCCCGCATTACCGGATTTTTGGATGTAACATATGCCTGGGTGTTCTTTTGCAGTAACTGAATATCTTTTACAGCCTGGGCAATCCTCAAGCTGGCAGTGCGCAATTCAAAAAGCCGGTCAGCAAATTCCGGTTCAAGCTGTATCTGGGCACGGCCGGAAAACTCGACAATATCCGAATGCAGCTTTTTGATGGAATACACATATTGCTCATCGACATTGGTAGTGATGATGTCTTTAGAACTTGTTATGGCATTTTCAAGATCATCATCTGAAACAATGACTGATCGATGTACCGATATGGCATGTGCAATAATTTCAAAGGCATTATCATAAAGATGCAACACTTCGTTGCGTACAGCCTCAATCAGGGTTTCAGGAAAATCAATGACCGACTCATTCAAAAATCTTGGCTCGGCAATTGACAGTTCAGATGCCGGCAGAATCTTATGCAGAAAGCTAACCAGAACATTGACAAAAGGCGCCATTACAGCAACACCGATACAGTTGAACAATGAGTGGAAAACCGCCAGTTTCAGCGTGTAATTGTCATCTGCAATCCCGACATGACTGCTTATCCAGCCAACAACCCAGATAATCTGCCACATGAAGATAATGGCAATCAGTCCGGTAACAGAGTTGAAAATCAGATGGGCACCTGCCAGACGCTTGCCCTGAATATTGGCACTCATGGCCCCGATAATGGCAGTAATCGTGGTGCCAATATTGGCCCCGATTGCCAGTGCAAGGGCATTTTCATAGGTTACCTGACCAACAGACAGGGCGGTGATGATCAAAACCAGAGTGGCATGTGAGCTTTGCATCACCACAGTGGCCACAAGTCCCAGGAAAGTGAACATGAACAGACCGGCATATCCAGTCATGGAATATTTGGTCAGGTCAATGCTGCCACGGAAGGCTTCAAAACCTTCTTTCATGAAATGGATACCAAGAAACAGCAATCCTAGACCGGCCAGTACATAGCCAATACCTTTCAGATTCTTTGATTTCTGGAAAACCAGAATAATACCAAAAACCAGCATCGGCATGGCATAGGCTGAAATCTTGACCTTCAACCCAAAACCGGCAATCAGCCAGGCACCGGTCGTAGTTCCCAGATTGGCCCCGAAAATGATGCCGATACCGGCAGCCAGACCAATGAGACCGGCACTCAGAAATGATATGGTGATCACTGAAACCAGCGAGCTTGACTGCATCAAAGAGGTGGTGACAATGCCAAAGGAAATGCTTTTCCATAATCTGTCAGTGGTTTTGGAAAGCAGCTTTTCCAGAATACCACCTGTGAAGGCTCTGAAACCATCTTCCAGAAAAATCATACCGAACAGGAATATTGATACACCAGCTGCAATCTGCTTGAAATCCGGGCTGAACCAGAAGCCGATTGACAGAATAATGAGAACTACGGGAAGGATAATACGCTTGATCATTGGATTTCACGCTTTTTATTAAAAGCACCATTCACCCGGGATTGAGCAAACAATGCTCTGAAAAACTGATATGAACCGCAATCTATAGTGAGCGGGAAGTGGTGTCGAGATAATTATGACATTATTGTAACAAATCAGCCCCTTGAAGTTCCTTTAATTACAAGATCACACCCGCTCACCTCGACAATAACGGTATCAGCATGACAATACAGGAAATTGTCCAGACCACACTACCTGTTACAGTCAGCATGTCAGCGTGCTGGATACCTGTTGTTATGAATAACAGCCCGGCAATGATAAAGCCTGCCATCCCGAAAATCTGATACCATTTATCGTGCATGCAACAAGCCGATCATATCAAGAGCGAGTCATGGTTACATTGAAACATTTGACCATGACATGCTCTATGCTGCCTGTGGCCGGGAAGTATCCAGAAGGTAAGCCTTGGCACCATCCAGTGACAATTCCAGAAGCTTGTCATCAGGAACCCGGTGCCAGTGTTCTGCACTGCCATGCAATGGTTCTGAAGCAATGGCATGGCCGCCATGATCAAGCCGGTCGGACAGATAAAGCGACGGGCTTAAATCGTCCGATGCGTGCCGGAAACCGTAAATGTTTTTACCGTTGGTTAGAACACAGGTCAGGCGGATTGGCTGGGAAAAGTCGGTCTTTTCAGAAACCAGAGAGGTTATCTGGGCAATGGATTTTTCAATTGCTGCATGCGGGTCATCATCAAGGCCATTGGTCAACAGCAATAAAAAGAACAATTCAGAATCAGTACAGCCACAACGTGCGGTATAGTGTTTGTCATCCAGCATGTTTTCAATATCACGCCGGATCAGGCAAAACTGACCGATAGCGCCATTATGGGCAAATGACCAGTTCTTGTAGGTGAAGGGGTGGCAGTTATCGCGCGAGGTAGTGCCAAGGGTTGAGGCCCTGACATGGGCGATAAACAGACCGGATTTCACCATCCGGCAGATGCTTGGAAGGTTGCTGTCTGACCAGGCGGGCAGCACATCCTTGAAAAGTCCTGGCTCACCTGGTCCATCATACCAGGCAATGCCAAACCCGTCACCATTAACCGCCAGCTTGGCTTCGCGCGCATCATGGCTTTGTTCCAGTAGCGAGTTCACCGGCTTGACGATGATATTTTCAAGCGGAATGGTTTGTCCGATATAGGCAACAAGTCTGCACATATTTTCAGTCTCCCCAGATTATCATATATGAGCTTATCGCAGCTGGAATTGATCTGATAGGTCTAAATAACTATAAATTACAGAAAAAAGCTGTAAATTTCGTTATTATCCGCCGGGCTAGTGGCTCTGGTATTTTCTGACGTTGATTATACCCCCAACCTGTCCGCTATGTCGTACCGCAATATAACTTGACTGTCAGCCTGTATGCCAGTTTGTCTGATGGTTCAGTCAATTTTCCCGGCAAATAAGGCAGCGAACATTCACCACATAAAAAACCAATTGGTTTTATCATGATTCACCCTTAGGGTCTGCGCCATGACAAATATTTACCGGCCTGAACGCAAGGCGATCATAACCACAATATACACCCTTGCTACAGGTCTGGTCGGGGCTTTGATTGCCTATTTATTGTCGCTTCCGGTCTATGTGCTTACCGGCCCGGCGATAATGGTTTCTCTGGCCAGTATTAGTGGCATCAGATTTGAGGTTAACATACTGGTGCGCGATGCGGCGTTTCTGGTTTTGGGGGTTGGCATTGGTGCCGGATTTAACGAGCAGGCAACTGCCGCCTTCTTGCGCTGGCCGGTGGCCTTTGCCGGGCTGGCAATGATGCTGGTGGCGATATTGGCCAGTGGCCGGTTTATGCTTGTTCATTTTTTCAATTTTGACAAGCGCAGCGCGGTACTGGCCTCATCTCCTGGACATTTGAGCTTTGTCATCGGACTTGGCAGTACACTTGATCTTGATGTTGCCCGGGTAGCCGTGGCGCAGTCTGTACGGTTGCTGGCTTTGACATTGCTGGTGCCGTTTGCAGCCATGGGGTTTGGTATTGAAATCCCGCCCGATCTGTTACCGCGCGGTGAATTGATGCAACCTGCCCATCTTGTAATATTGCTGGCCGTCTCGTTGGCGTTTGGATTGCTGCTTGGCCGGGTAAAAGTTCCGGTCGCCCTGTTCATTGCCGGCATGTCAATGTCAGCCTTCACCCATGCTTTTAACCTTACTCCCGGCACAGTCTCATCATGGCTTACCATTCCCGGCATGATCGTGCTTGGCTCTCTGATCGGCTCAAGGTTTTCCGGTGTTACCCTTAAGCAAATCAAGCGCGCATTGCTGGCCGGTCTGATGAACACGGCAATTGCAGCCTTGCTGGCAGCCCTGTTCGCCTGGCCGGTCTCGGTTTTTATGGAAATTCCACTGCTGCATGTGGCCGTTGCATTTTCCCCCGGCGGTCTTGAGATGATGGTGGTTATGGGCGCCATATTGGGTGCCAATCCAGGCTTCGTTGCCGCCTGCCACATAGGCCGCCTGTTATTCCTGCCCCTGATACTGCCGTTCTTTCTTGGCCGGGATAAGGGGGCGTGATGGGGGCGCATGTGAAGTCAGGTTTTTGGCACGGTCGTAGAGGTTCGCTCTGAGCTTACGGCAATCGCCAGACAGAAACTGCAAAGTAGCAAGATTTTATTGAAATATCTCGCATTTCAACCGTCCCTCCTGCGAAGGCAGGAGTCCAAATGGATGGTGAATAACTATTCTGAACTATCCACGTGGTTTCCTGCCTTCGCGGGGAAAGACGAGTTAGATTATGTACAGTGGGTCTGCCCCCTACTCCTCAACCTCCTTCATCAGTCTGGCCATTTCAGCAACCCCAACGCCCAATTGCGCATCGCTTACGCCTTGCGCTGCCCCAGTTCTGGCTTCTGCCGGCTTGTTTTGTGACAGTTTCCAGGTTCCCTCAATATTACTGATCTTCATTACAACCGGGACGATCTGGCGGCTCATTCGCTCAAGGGCTTCCTTGTCTACCTTGTCCAGCTTCCAGAGCGGTTTGGGCGAAAGGCGCGATTCCATCTCATCTGACAATTCATCCAGTACACCGCGCAGTTGCGCCTCATCCAGCAATTCAAGCTTGCCGGATAAATGCACCGCCACATAATTCCAGGTCGGCACCTGATTATCGATGCCGTACCAGTCTGGCGAGATATAGGCATCAGGGCCTGAAACAACCATTGTAGCATTTAGCGGGGTTTGCAAATGCCGCACTATCGGGTTTGAGCGCATCAGATGGGCATGAAGAAATTCACCATCATCTGACATCTTGAAAGGAATATGACTGATCAAGGGGGCATCATCAGTTGCAACCACCAGCACTCCGAAACTGCGCTGGCGGGCAAAGGCGATATTCTGATCACGGCTGGCCTGTCTGAAAATCCTGTTCGGGTGCATGTTGATATATCTCCTACAAGCTGGCGATCACATCCCACAACTCATCATAATGATCAATAATTGCATCAGCCCCAAGCTTTGCAACCGGAATGTCTGTATAGCCAAAGCTGACAGCAACTGATTTCACCCCGGCATTGATCGCTGTGTTGATATCCGTTGCGGAATCACCAATCATTACCGAATTTTCAATATTGCCGCCCACCTGTTTTACCGTTTCAAAAAACGGGGCTGGATCAGGTTTGCCAACACCGATAGTATCCGGGCCGACAACCGAAGAAAAATAATCTGCAAGACCCAGTTCGCTTAACAGCTTTACCGACATGGCTTCACGCTTGTTGGTGCATACGCCAAGTTTGAACCCGACTGCCTGGCATTGTTTTAGAAAATCCTCAAGCCCATCAAATGCGTGGCTGTCAATGGCAATGTTGTCTGTATAATATTCCACAAATTCCAAAAACAGCTTCTCATGCTGATCTGGCGGCAGGTTGATTTCAGCGGCCTCAAACCCCTTGGCTATCATGGCCTTGGCGCCATAGCTGATAATGGGCCGCATTTCGTTCATGGTGATTGCCGGATAGCCATTTTGTACCAGCACATGATTGGTGGCTAAAAGCAAATCGGGAGCAGTGTTTACCAGAGTTCCGTCAAGGTCAAATATTATGGTGTTGATGGTCATTGTACTATTGATAAATTTCCCTGTTGAAACCGCCTGATCAAGGCTATAAATGGCATTGGATCAATTTTTTAAGGAGCCGGACCATGGATGCCGCAAAAGCCCAGCATGTAAGCGAACTTGTTACAGACAAATCACTCGTCTGCGAAAAATGCTATATTGACGGAAAATGGGTAGATAGCAAGCAACGACTTGATGTTATCAACCCGGCCAATGGCTCAGTCATTGCCACGGTTCCGGTACTGGGGGCGGAGGAAACCCGCACTGCCATTGAAGCTGCTGATGCAGCAATGAAGGGCTGGCGGGCCAGAACTGCCAAGGAACGCGCCAATATTTTGCGCGCCTGGTATGATCTGATGATTGAAAATGCCGAAGACCTGGCTCAGATCATGACAGCCGAACAGGGCAAACCGCTGGCTGAATCACGCGGTGAAATTGTCTATGGTGCATCCTTCATCGAATTTTTCGCCGAAGAAGCCAAGCGGCTCAATGGTCAGACCATTCCCTCGCACAAGACCGATGCCCGTATTGTGGTGCTGCGCGAACCGGTTGGTGTGGTTGCGGCCATAACCCCGTGGAACTTCCCCAATGCGATGATTACCCGCAAGGCTGGACCGGCACTGGCGGCTGGTTGTACTATCGTTATCAAACCGGCATCTGATACCCCATTATCAGCTCTTGCCCTGTGCGAACTGGCAGAACGGGCCGGTATTCCCAAAGGGGTTATCAATGTGGTCACCGGTAAATCCGGCCCGATTGGCGGCGAACTGACATCCAACCCGACTGTGCGGATGCTGACTTTCACCGGCTCCACTGAAATCGGCAAATTGTTAATGAAGCAATGCGCTGATACGGTGAAAAAGGTCGGCATGGAACTTGGCGGCAATGCACCGTTCATCGTGTTTGATGATGCTGATCTGGATGCGGCGGTGCTTGGTGCCATGGCTTCAAAATATCGCAATGCCGGGCAAACTTGCGTTTGTGCCAACCGGCTTTTGGTGCAGGACAAGGTTTATGATGCCTTTGCTGAAAAGCTCAAAGTTGCAGTTGAAGCCTTAAAAGTTGGTGACGGGGCACAAGATGGCATCACCACCGGCCCGCTGATCAATCAGGCCGCCGTCGACAAGGTGCAAGAACATATTGATGATGCCGTTGCAAAAGGTGCCACGGTGGTAACTGGCGGCAAGCCCTTGGGCGGTAATTTCTATGAACCTACATTGCTGAGGGATGTAACCACCAACATGGCCGTTACCAATGAGGAAACTTTTGGCCCGGTCGCCCCGCTGTTCCGCTTCAAGACTGAAGAAGAAGCCATCCAGATGGCCAATGACACCGAATTCGGGCTGGCATGTTATTTCTATGCCCGCGATATTGGGCGCATTTGGCGCGTTGGCGAGGCTCTGGAATATGGTATTGTCGGCATTAATGAGGGTATTATCTCAACCGAAGTTGCACCATTTGGCGGTGTCAAGGAGTCAGGTATCGGGCGTGAAGGTTCGGTACATGGCATGGATGAGTTTACTGAATATAAATATATGCTGATGGGTGGACTTGATAAATGAGTTTCGTAAAACACAAACGCGCCGCAGCCGAAGCGGCACTGGAATATATTGAAAATGGCATGAAGGTCGGTATCGGCACCGGCTCGACCGCTGATTTCTTCACCAAGGCTCTGGGCGAAAAAGTGGCTAATGGTCTTGATATTATCGGAGTGCCAACCTCTGCGGCCACCCAGGCGCTGTGCGAAGAACTGAATATTCCGCTGGCTGATCTCAATGATGAACCGGTGCTGGATGTAACGGTTGACGGGGCTGATGAGCTTGATGGCAATTTATCGCTGATCAAGGGCGGTGGCGGGGCGCTGGTGCGCGAAAAGATCGTTGCCACATGCTCAAAAAAGATGATCGTTATTGCTGATCAATCAAAAAAGGTCGAAACCCTGGGCCAGTTCCCCTTGCCGGTTGAACTGATACCTTTCGGGGCGCGGGCCACATCATTGCTGGTTTCAACTGTTGCCCACTGGGCCGGATGCGAAGGACCGATCAGGCTGCGCAAGCTTGATGAGGAAAATCCGTTTGTCACCGATAATGGCAATCTGATCATCGACTGTCATTTTGACACCATCCCCGATGTGCGCAAATTACAGGCCGGCCTTAACGAAATAGCCGGTGTGGTAGATCACGGCCTGTTCGTCGGCATTGCCAAAATTGCCCTGATTGGCGGTGATAGCGGTGTTGAAAAAATAGAGGTGTGAAACCATATACCTCATTCCTGCACAGTCAGGAACGCAATTGGCAGATAACACAATACCGGGTTCTCCGGGTATCTGCCTGTGCGGGAAAGACAAAGCTGACATGATCAGAATATTTCAGGTGAAAACATGACCAAATATGACTACGACCTGTTTGTTATCGGCGCCGGTTCGGGCGGGGTGCGGGCGGCGCGCATTGCTGCCGGTTATGGGGCCAAAGTAGCGATTGCCGAGGAATACCGGGTTGGTGGCACATGTGTCATTCGCGGTTGTGTTCCAAAGAAACTGTTTGTCTATGCCAGCCATTTTGCCGAAGAATTTGAACAGGCAAAAGGTTTTGGCTGGAAGGTTGGCAAGAGCAAATTTGACTGGCACAAGCTGCTTGCCAACAAGGATGCCGAGATTGACCGGCTGAATGGCATTTATATCAAAAACCTGAAAGCTGCCGGGGTCAAGATCATTGAAAGCCGGGCCGAGTTTGAAGATGCCCATACTTTGCGCCTGATAGCCGATGACAGCACGGTGACAGCAGAGCGGATTCTGGTGGCTCCCGGTGCTGCCCCTTATGTGCCGCATAATGTCCCCGGTGCCACCTATTCCATCACCTCAAACGAGGCTTTTCACCTTGAAAAACTGCCCAAAAGCATCGCCATAATCGGCGGTGGCTATATTGCGGTGGAATTTGCCGGGATTTTCAACGGACTTGGGGTTGATACCCATTTGCTGTATCGCGGCGGACCAATATTGCGCGGCTTTGATCAGGATCTGCGCGAAGGCGTACAAAGAGAAATGATCAAGAAGGGCATTGATGTGCAAACTCATGCCAATGTTATCGGCATTGTTGATCATACCACCCATTTCAATGTCGAGATTGCCGACAAGCCCGACATTGATGTTGAGCTGGTAATGTATGCCACTGGCCGGGTGCCAAATACTGACGGGCTGTGTCTGGAAAAGGCCGGAGTCATTCTCGATGGTGCCGGTGCGATCATGGTTGATGAATATTCAAAGACCAATATTGACAATATTTATGCGGTTGGCGATGTAACCAACCGGGCGCAACTAACCCCGGTGGCCATCCGCGAAGGCCACGCCTTTGCCGATACCGTCTATGGTGGCAAACCGGTCGCGGTTGATCATGCACTGATCCCGACCGCGGTTTTCTCCCAACCGGAAATGGGAACCGCCGGGCTTACCGAAGAAGCCGCGCGCAAGCAATATGGTAAGGTCGACATCTACAAATCCACATTCAGACCAATGAAGCACACGCTTTCAGGTTCGGATGAACAAATGATGATGAAACTGATTGTCGATCCTGAGAGCGACAAGGTTCTGGGCTGTCATATTATGGGACCAGATGCCGGTGAAATGGCGCAACTACTCGGCATTTCCCTAAAAATGGGCGCCACCAAAGCAGATTTCGACGCCACCATGGCCGTCCACCCGACAGCATCAGAAGAACTGGTTACTATGCGGACCAAGTCGGAAGGCTGAGGCAGCTTTTAATTGTTCGGGCTTGCAGCCCGCCCCCTCATCCGCCCGCTGCGCGCGCACCTTCTCCCACAAGGGGAGAAGGGGAATGATTGCGGGGCGGGGGACCAGCCGATGTCATCGCCAAACTTGAAGCACTGCTGCATGTCAGGCATGCAAAATCACTGGTAATTTTAACGCTGCACTTAAACTACCCTTCTCCCCTTTGTGGGAGAAGGTGGCAAAGCCGCTTCAAGCGGGTTTGACGGATGAGGGGGAAAGCGGCAGCTTTAACATGTTCGGGCTTGCAACTCGCCCCCTCATCCGCCCGCTACGCGCGCACCTTCTCCCACAAGGGGAGAAGGGGAATGATTGCGGGGGCCGGGTTTGCTCCTTGCGGGATTTACACAAGGCTTGATGGGGTAATCAGTCAGCGTTTCAGGCCCAGACCATCCAGATAGATCAGTAATTCAGCTTCCAGCAGATCTTGCGGCGGCATGGGCAGGGTTCGTCTTGCTGCATCGCCTCTGGCAAACAGGGATGCGGTGCCGTGGGCCATGGTCCATAAGTGCAGGGCCATCATCATTGGTGGCGGTTTGACTTCGCGCTCAATATCAGCGGTGAGCACTTCACAGGCGGTGCGCAATACATCAAAGGCTGCATCGGCGGCACGTTTGAGGCTGATATCAGCTCCAGGAGATATGCCGCTTTCGAACATGGCTGAATATAATGAGGCTTCCTTGTTGGCAAATTCCAGATAGGCAAGGCTTAAATTTTTAAGAGCAGTCATGGCATCGGGCTTGCCATTGTTCCAGGCGGCCTCAAGCTTTCCGGCAAAGCGTTCAAAGCCGCGCCGGGCAACTTCCACCACCAGCGCATCACGGTCGCGAAAATGCCTGTAAGGGGCGGCAGCCGAAACACCGGCCTTGCGCGCGGCTTCGGCAAAGGTGAAACCTTCCGGCCCCTTTGTATTGATCAGGTCAAGCGCTGCCTCAATCAGGGCTTCGCGCAGATTGCCATGATGATAGCCATCGCGGCGGCTTCGTTTGCTATGTCGTTTCCAGCTCATATCAGGTGAACATACAACATTGTGGTCAAAGAAAAAGCTGAAAAAGCCCAAACTTTGAGTGTTTCATGTTTTGTCCGAGTAACGAACACGGCATTACCAGTCAGTTGAGCTGGCGTTTTCTGTCTTTATAAGGAGCAGAAACGATCTAGCGCAGGAATGATCCCAAAAGACCGCGAATTACTGCCCGGCCAAGTTGCCTGCCAACGCTGGAAGCCATGTTTTTGACAAAGCGTTCGGTTGCTGTCTGGCGGGTGCGGCCTGAGCGTCTTGGAGCGGCTTTTTTGGCAGCTTTTTCACGTTCAGCCTGCTGTTTGGCAGCTTCAGCAGCCTTGGCCCGCTGTTCGGCGCGTTTTTCCAGAATCTCATAGGCGGATTCGCGATCAACATCTTCATCATACAGACCATAAACCGGAGAGTTTTTAATTGCGGCCCGGCGGGCATCTTCATCAATCGGACCCATGCGCGATGATGGTGGTCTGATCAGGGTACGCTCGACCATTGAAGGCACACCCTTGCCGCCAAGGGTTGACACCAGCGCTTCACCAACTCCAAGCTGGGTGATAACTTCTTCGGTATCAAAGGCCGGGTTCTGGCGGAAAGTCTGGGCAGCGGCGCGAACCGCTTTCTGATCACGCGGAGTGAAAGCACGCAACGCATGCTGAATACGGTTGCCAAGCTGGCCGAGAACATCATCGGGAACATCAAGCGGGTTCTGGGTAACAAAATACACCCCAACCCCCTTGGAGCGGATCAGCCGCACCACCTGTTCAATCGTGTTGATCAGACCTTTGGGTGCATCATCAAACAGCAAGTGGGCTTCATCAAAAAAGAATACCAGTTTTGGTCTTTCAGGATCGCCCACTTCCGGCAGTTCCTCAAACAATTCGGACAACAGCCATAACAGGAAGGTTGCATAAAGCTGTGGTGATTGCATCAGATCATCTGCTGCCAGAATATTGATATAGCCCTTGCCGTTGCGGGTAGTGCGCATCAGGTCGCGAATATCCAGCGCCGGTTCGCCAAAGAAGTGTTCAGTCCCCTGCTCTTCCATTACCAGAAGGCGGCGCTGAATTGCCCCGATAGTGCGCTTGTTGACATTGCCATATTCCGAGGCAATTTCCTTGCCGCGCTCGGCAAGGTCACTCAGCAATGCGCGCAAATCTTTAAGGTCAAGCAGCAACAGGCCTTCATCATCAGCTATGCGAAAGGCGATATTGAGCGCACCTTCCTGGGCTTCGGTCAGGTTCATCAGCCGCGACAGCAATAATGGTCCCATTTCGGAAATGGTGGTGCGGACCGGATGACCCTTTTTGCCAAACAGGTCCCAGAATATGGTCGGGAACCCGTCAAAACCATAATCATCAAAATTGATCTTTTTGGCCCGTTTGAACAGAAAATCCTTCGGCTCGCCCGGCTGGGCAATCCCTGAAAGGTCGCCTTTCACGTCAGCAGCAAAAACCGGAACGCCCATTTCAGAAAAACCTTCAGCAAGTATCTGTAATGTAACGGTTTTGCCCGTACCGGTAGCCCCGGTTATCAGCCCGTGGCGGTTTGCCAGTTTCAGCAATAATTCTTCGCGCTTGGTGCTGCCACCGATAAAGACTGCATCGTCAGACATGTTGGCCCCTTTTAAATGTTTGATTATTTCTACTGATTTCAAATTCTGCTTCTGTTATAAAGCAGCAGTGTCGTTAAACTCAACGGCGAAATTCAAATCATAACCTAACGGGGCATAATATGCAGGAATTAATTACTTCAATCGCCAGCAAGGTTGGCATCAGCGAAGAACTGGCACAAAAAGCTGTCAGTACCGTATTGTCACTTGTGCAATCAGGCGGCGATGACGGGCTGGTCAGCCAGTTGTTTGACAAAATGCCCGGAGCTGCCGATCTGGCCTCTGCCGGTTCTGAAAGCTCTGGCGGCGGTGGTCTCATGGGCATGGTCGGCGGTATGCTTGGCGGCAGTGCCGGTGATATGATGTCAGCAGTCTCGTCGCTGAAATCAGAAGGTCTTGATATGGACCAGATCAAGCAGGTCGGCGAAGGCGTGTTTGAATATGCCAAGGAAAAGGGCGGCGATGATCTGGTAAGCAAGGTTACCGATAGTATTCCCGGCCTTGACAAGTTTCTTTAAGGCAAAGCGAAACCGGTGCGGCGCAATTACTTGCGCCCTACCCTTTCAGCACAGATAAAATAGTAAGACCGTCATTGATGGTCAGTTGATGCGGGCCGGGAACAAACAAGGTTTTGGCCTTGCCATGCAGTGCTGCGACATCATTCATGTCCTGACTCCAGCCTGGCACCCAGCGATCACCGGGCAGGCCGCCGCGATCAACCCGGACTATTGATACATAATTGGCCTTGGGATGTTTGACCCGGTTCAGCCAGCCAAGGAAAGTTCCTGGACGCTCGCGCACCAGTTGTGAATAAAGTGCGCGTGAGCGGTTAAGTGTTCCAGCGCCAAACATAGGGGCAAAGAAACCGACTGGCGAATTTGACAGTGACAGGCCATCTTCAGCCGCACCGGTTCCAAGATGCGGGCTGGCAATGGTGATCAGCGTATCAACTCTTAATTGCGGCCATGAAACCATGGTTGCACGGGCCACTACTCCACCGGCTGAATGACCCGCTACAATGATCTTTTCACCGCGATGCCTGTTCATTACCTGCTGAATATATCCGGCCAGAAACCGCATTTGCACTGTAATCGGTGCTTCGGTCGGCAGATCGATTGTGTAGAAACGGTTGGCCTCACCGCGCGATAGCTGCCACTGCATAACCCCATATGGACTGGCTGACATATGCCCGCCATCGGCCCAGCCATGTTGCTGCAGCAGCCAGCTTATACCGCTGGCGCGCCAGCTGCCGGCATTGCCCAGATAACCTTGCACCAGAATGATTGAATCAGCCCTTGCCACACTAATCAGCCCGGCAAATATCAACAGGGTGGCAACAAACAGTTTTTTCATCGCACCAACTCCATATAACAGCTTTTGTCAAATTGTTATATTATAATATTCAAATATAACAATATTTGCAATGCGTCGCCTTGCCGCGTTATTTGAAATGATGTCCTTCAAAGTAGAACCGGTGAGGTTTTTTGCCGTTCCCCAACCGTATCATTACTGATAATGTTTTCTTGCCAGTCACAACAAGAGACACGCCAATGAGCAATTCATATGAAACCGGTCGCCTCAATCTGCCATTTGTCGGCATTTGCACATTCGGAAAATATCCATATCAGCCGGACTGGGATAATATTGATGCTGATGTGGCGGTGCTGGGTGCACCGTTTGATTTTGGCTGCCAGTGGCGATCAGGTGCCCGCATGGGGCCGCGCGGCATTCGCGAGGCATCAACCCTGTTTGCTTTCGGGCATGGCGGGGCCTATGATTTTGAAGATGATATAACCTATCTGCCTGTAGAGACTACAAGGATTGTGGATATTGGCGATGCTTATATCATTCACACAGATACACAAAACAGCCATGCCAATATAGAATTGGGAGTTCGCAAGATTCTCCAAAGCGGGGCCATTCCGGTAGTGCTGGGTGGAGATCATTCGATAAATATCCCCTGCATCAATGCTTTTGCAGACCAAGAGCCGGTGCATCTGGTGCAGATTGATGCGCATCTCGATTTTGTTGATGAGCGCCACGGGGTGCGCTTTGGCCATGGCAATCCGATGCGCCGGGCAGCCGAAAAACCATATGTAACCGGGCTTACCCAGCTTGGCATCCGCAATGTTTCATCCACGGCAAAGGAAGGCTACATCACCGCGCGTGAAATGGGATCGGACATCATATCAGTCAGGCAATTCCGCAAGCTGGGTGTCGATGGGGTTCTGGCCCGTATCCCCAAAGACAAACGCTATTATGTTACCATCGACATTGACGGCTTTGATCCTTCGATTGCGCCGGGAACCGGCACCCCCAGCCATGGCGGTTTCATATATTATGAAATGCTGGAGCTACTGGACGGGCTGACCAGACAGGGCAATATTGTCGGGCTTGATCTGGTGGAAGTTGCCCCTGATTATGACCAGAGCGGCACAACTTCAATTCTTGCCGCACAAATCCTTATGAACACTATCGGGCGTATGCTACATAACCGGTCATGACTATAGAGAAAAAAGGCGAAAGAATCGCCAAAGTAATGGCAAGGGCCGGATTATGCTCGCGCCGCGATGCGGAACGCTGGATCGCGGCTGGCCGGGTCAAGGTAAATGGCGTGTTCATCTCATCACCCGCGCTTAATGTAACCGACAAGGATTTCATTGAGGCCGATGGCAAGCCCTTGCCGGATCGTGAACCGCAAAAATTGTGGCGTTATCACAAGCCTGCCGGGCTGGTGGTCTCGCACAATGATGAAAAGGGGCGCGAAAATGTATTTTCCAAACTGCCCGAAGACATGCCGCGAGTGGTATCGGTTGGCAGGCTTGATATTAACACTGAAGGGTTGTTATTGCTGACCAATGATGGCTCACTGGCCCGCCAGCTTGAATTGCCGACCACCGGATGGCTGCGGCGCTACCGGGTACGTGCCTTTGGCCGCACTGCGCCTGAAGCACTGGAAAAGCTGAAAAAAGGCATCACCATTAACGGTGTCAGATATGGCTCGATCGATGCAAAAATTGATCGCGAACAGGGGCGCAATACATGGTTCACCTTTGCCCTGCGCGAAGGCAAAAATCGCGAAATCAAGATTATTTGTGAACATCTGGGGATGCAGGTAAACCGGCTGATCCGCCTGTCTTTCGGCCCGTTCCAGCTAGGCGATCTGAAACCGGGATCAGTTGCGGAAGTCTCCGGCAAGGTGCTGCATGAACAGATAAAGGGCAATCAGAAAAATGCGCATCGTCGGCGGTAAATTTCGCGGGCGCAGCCTTGCCACACCAAAGTCAAACTCTACCCGCCCGACCAGCGACAAGGTACGACAGGCCATATTCAATATGCTGGAGCATGGTGATGCCAATCTTGATTTTGCCGGATTGCGAGTTCTCGATCTGTTTGCCGGAACCGGAGCTTTGGGTCTGGAGGCCCTGTCACGCGGGGCCGGGTTTGTACAATTCATCGATGATGATCACAAGGCGCGCGGCCTTATCCGCAGCAATGCCGATGCACTTGGCGCTATTGGTTCAGTTAAAATCTGGCGGCGCGATGCAGCCAGACTGGGTGATTGCGCTCCCATGCCCGGTTTCGATCTGGTTTTCGCCGATCCCCCTTATGGCAAGGGGCTGGGAGACAAGGCACTTGCCGGGCTGGTAAATGGCGGCTGGCTCAATGGCGATGCAATCGTGGTGCTGGAAGAAGTAAAAAATGCTGAAATCAGCATCCCGTGCCGGCTGGAAACCCTCAAATCCAGAGATTATGGCGATACACGTATATTATTCCTCAGGAAAGCCGCTGAATAGCTTTTTCGCGCCCGATCAATGGCAGCAGGCCAGCCAGTTCCGGGCCGTGATCTTCACCAGTGAGCGCCAGTCTTAGCGGCATGAATAATTGCCTGCCCTTGCGCCCGGTCGTGGTTTTAAGCTCACTCGTCCAGTTCTTCCAGGTGGTTTTGTCCCACTCAGTATCGGGCAATGCCTTGCGCGCAGCATCGATAAATTCGCGATCTTCATCGGCAATTACCGGCTTGATTTCACCGCTTGTCACCTGATGCCATTTTTTGACATCGCTGAAGCTTTCAAGATTACCACGAACCGCCAGCCAGAATTCTTCACCTTCAATATCAAGTTTTGCCAGCCGGTCCCTGACCCTGGCATAATCCATTTCATGCAGCAATTTGGCATTAAGGCTTTCAAGCTCATGCGGGTCAAACCTGGCCGGTGCGCGCGACAATTTGGAAATATCAAATATTTCCACCAGATCATGAATGTCCTGATATGGCTGGATGGGCACAGAAGAACCAATCAGCGCAGCATGTGAGACCACCGCCATTGCTTCCAGCCCGTTATCACGCAAACCGCCGATTGACAAAGAACCAAGCCGTTTTGACAAACCCTTGCCGTCGGCTCCGGTCAGCAGTGAGTGATGGGCAAAGCGCGGCGGGGTGCTGCCAAGTGCTTCAAACAGTTCAATCTGCACCGATGTATTGACCACATGATCTTCTCCGCGAATAATATCGGTTATTCCCATATCAATATCGTCAACCACGGATGGCAGAGTATAAAGATAGGTGCCGTCACCGCGGATCAGTACCGGGTCAGACAGGCTGGACATATTGATCGACTGGGGGCCGCGAATCAGGTCTATTGATTCAACCACCCGGTCATTCAGTTTGAAACGCCAATGCGGGGTGCGTCCTTCAGCTTCAAGGGCCTTTTTTTCCGCATCGCTCAACTGCAATCCGGCCCGGTCATAAACTGGCGGCTTGCCAGTTGCCAATTGGCGGCGGCGGCGGCGCTCCAGCTCGTCCGGCGTTTCATAACAGGCATAGAGCCGCCCGTCTTTTTTAAGCTTTTCAGCGGCTGCATCATAGGCGTCAAACCGCCTTGACTGATAGTGCAACTCATCATGGACCAGCCCCAGCCAATCAAGGTCCTTGATTATGGCTTCAGCATATTCAGTTTTTGAACGCGCCGCATCAGTATCATCAAACCGCAGAATAAACCTGCCACCTGCCTTTTTTGCATAAAGCCAGTTGATAATGGCAGTGCGGGCATTGCCGATATGAATAAGGCCGGTGGGTGACGGGGCAAAGCGGACAGTTACAGTCATATTGATGGGTTCTTCTTGATAAAATGGTTCTGTGTCTTGGCAATAGCCTTTGCCAGTACCATGGCGCAAGTCAAATCGCCTGTATCCTAAACATCATCTGTGCGGTCCCTGAAACCGTTGGTGATTGGATAGCGCCGGTCGCGGCCAAAGTTTCTGGAAGTTATCTTGACACCCGGTGCCGCCTGACGACGTTTATATTCTGCGATATATAAAAGATGCTGGATGCGCTGCACGGTTTTTGGGTCATGGCCTCTGGCAATGATGTCTTCAATTGCCGCTTCTTTTTCAACCAGCTGTTCCAGAATATCATCCAGAATTTCATAGGGCGGCAGGGAATCCTGATCGGTCTGGTCGGGGCGCAATTCGGCACTTGGTGCCTTGGTGATAATATTGTCAGGCACAACTTCACCTTCAGGGCCAAGGCAACCATCGGGCCTGTTCTGGTTGCGGAAGCGGGCCAGATCATAGACCTGAACCTTGTACACATCCTTGATCGGGTTAAAGCCGCCATTCATGTCGCCATAAAGGGTGGCATAGCCGACCGACATTTCAGATTTGTTGCCGGTGGTGACTACCATATGGTTGAACTTGTTGGAGATTGCCATAAGGATAACACCGCGGGCGCGCGACTGGATGTTTTCTTCAGTCACGCCCTGTTCGGTTCCGGCAAACATCTCAGCCAGCACCTGATTGAATTTTTCCACCGGATCGCCAATTGGAACAATGTCATAGCGGCATTTAAGGGCATCAATGCAGGCTTTGGCATCTTTCAGGCTTTCTTCAGATGTATAGCGATAAGGCAGCATTACGCAATGCACCCGGTCTTTTCCCAGCGCATCAACCGCCATGGCCGCCACCACGGCTGAATCAATGCCACCTGACAGGCCAAGAACCACACCGGGAAACCGGTTTTTTTCGACATAATCGCGCAAACCTACGACACAGGCCCGCCATATGGCATCAAGCTTGTCAATAGTCGGGCTAATTTCGCCCTTTTCACAATACCAGCCATCACACTTGCGCTGCCAGTTGCTGACAATCAGCTGTTCGCTGAACGAAGGTGCCTCAAAGGCCAGTGACTGATCGGCATTTATACAAAATGAAGCCCCGTCAAATACCAGTTCATCCTGGCCACCAACCTGATTGACATAGGCGATGGGCAGATGATTTTCGGCAATGCGCTCAACCACGATATTAAGGCGGGTATCGCGCTTGTCCTGATGGAAAGGCGAGCCATTTGGCACCAGGATGATTTCCGCCCCGGTCTCGGCCAGGCTTTCACAGACATCAGCTTTCCAGATATCTTCACAGATAGGTACGCCCAGCCTTACCCCTTTGAAAGAAATTGGCCCTGGCACCCGACCTGCAGCAAAAACCCGTTTTTCGTCGAACACCCCGTAATTAGGCAGATCATGTTTGAAACGCAGGGTTTCCACCTTGCCCTTGTGCAACAGGGCAACAGCATTATAGACCTTGCCTGCTTCTTCCCATGGGGTGCCGATAATAATTCCCAAACCGCTATCAGCCGAGCTTGTGGCCAGATCACGCACTCTGGCCATGGCAGCTTCGACAAAGGCTGCTTTCAAAATCAGGTCTTCTGGCGGATAACCGCAGATAAACAGTTCGGGGAAAACCAGAAGGTCAATATTCTTGCCCTCACAGCGCTTCACATAATCCATCGCCATGGCAAGATTGGCATCAAGCGCGCCAACTGTGGGGTTTGCCTGGGCAAAGGCAATTTTAAGTTTGTCAGTCATCGCCGCTTATTATCAAAGCCATTGCCTTAACACAAATATTATTGTTGCGAAGTGAGGCCATAATTCTGATATAAGGGTATCAGTATTATTTGTTTTACCGGAGGCAAACCCCGATGCGTATGGATGATGAACGTGGCAGTGACAATATTGAGGACAGACGAGGCAGTGGTGGCCGGATGGGCTTTCCCGGTCGGCGTGGCGGGTTTTCCGTCGGGCGCAGACGCGGCGGCGACATTGGTATTGGCGGCATAATACTTTTGGCAATTGGTTATTTTGTGTTTGGTCTCAATCCGCTTGAAATGCTGCAGGGCGGTGGTGGCATACCGGCACCACAGCAAAGGCAGGTCAATGCCCCGAACAACCCTGCCCGTAATGATGCAAACAAGGTTTTCATCTCCAAAGTATTGGGAACCACCGAGCGCACCTGGACCAAAAAATTTGCCGAACAGGGTTTGACATATAAAAAACCCAAGCTGGTATTGTTTACCGGCTATGTTTCTTCAGCCTGCGGCATGGCCCAATCAGCCATGGGGCCGTTTTAC